>CAZIOA010000124.1:0-1645 GCA_964540835.1 uncultured Candidatus Saccharibacteria bacterium | reverse complement strand
GCGCATGAAGATATAGAAAATTTCATACTTCCTGCTGAGAGATCCGAAACCGAAGCGCATGTCAACGAAGCGGTGCGCGGCGATGCCAATCGAACCAAGAACGCTTTTGCGCGGGCGCTTGAGTACCTGGGCGCTATCCCTAAAACGACAGATGATTCAGAGTCGAAATAGGGGCGGCACATAACTATGGGTATTTTCAAAAACAGTATCAGGTTTGACGCGCACGACCCGCTTGATGATGGTTTGCGAGACGCTATCACGGCTGAACAGCGTGAAGCCGATGCGTTTCACACGCTCAATGACCCATCTGGTGATGACTTGGTTGAGCAGTGGGACGCAATTGTCAAAGATATCGAGAAAGACCCGAGCTGGTTTTCGTTTAGTGAAGACTAAAGCTGCTATATAAAGTATAGTAAGAATATGTATAAACTAAGTGATGAACAATTCGACGCATTGATCACTCGTGCGATGGACGAATTGCCGCAAGAATATATCACCGGGCTCGACAATGTCGCTATCGTCATGGCGGACGAGCCGACAGATGAGCAAAAAGAAAAGATGAAGCTACGCGAGCACACGATTTTGCTTGGCTTGTATGAAGGTATCCCGCTGACACAGCGCGGAGCAGGGTATACATTCGTGTTGCCAGACAAAATCACGCTGTTCAAGCACTCTATATTGCGCGTCGTGGGTAATGAAGAAGAGTTATTTGAGCAGATTAAGCGCACGCTTTGGCACGAAATCGCTCACTATTACGGTCTTGATCATGATCGCATAGACGAACTAGAGACAAGAGACCGAGACAAAACGAAGTAAACAACCGCCAGATGGCGGTTGGCGGTTGTTTACACTACCTAGTAGATATACTTACTATTGGTTGTTTGAGTTGCTGTCGTGTCCCTTGATAGCCGCTTCGATAACATCGCGCGGTAGAGACGCTGTGTTTAGCAAAGCTTCACGTACGGTAGACGCTGCGTCGCCACCGACACTCGTGGCTGCATCGAGAGCACCGCCGACGGCTTCCTTGGCTGCCGCCGCCGTGTCGCCGCCTACGTCGCCAGCTGCCTTGATAGCACCCTGTACGGCGCTTACGGCTGCTGAACCGACATCTCCACCGGTATCAGCAACGCCTGTAACGACACCGTGTGCACCAGCGCGAACGGCACCGAATACATCACCGCCTACCTCTGATACGCCACTAACGATACCGCTCATCGTACCGAAAATCGTGTCGGTAACTGACGAGCCGACTGAACCGACGCCTTTCACGGCACCGCTTGCTACAGAGGCGATAGCCTCTACACCGGCGCCAGCGATTTCGCCGCCGCCCTGGATGACGTTTATGACTTGGTTTTTGACGGTTCCGGTGACAGCACTAAGGATGTCGTCGACTCCGTTTATCGCAGCAGTTACTGCGCTGCTTGCTTCGTTTATTATTTTGTCGAGCATATGGTTAGGCTCCTGTTTATTTTTTGTTACAGCACTTACCACCGTATCATACTTCTAGTGGTTTCCCAAAAGATGAGAAGTACATAGCAGGACTATTTATTTTGGTACTTGTCAAGCATAAAGGATTGTGGTAGTATAGATTCAGTTTGAAACTAATTGAGATTAGCCTTCAGCGGGGTGGAGACTGAGGTTGGCT
>CAZIOA010000123.1:0-1650 GCA_964540835.1 uncultured Candidatus Saccharibacteria bacterium | reverse complement strand
AGTCCCAGACCCGTACCGCTAGTTTCGCGCGTACGATAATCTTCACTGCGATAAAACTTTTCAAATATGTGAGCCACGTCGGTCTTGCTCATGCCGATACCGGTATCTTTGACAAAAAACTTAACCTTTGTGCCTTCTGGCTCCAGCTTCGCTCCTAAGGTGACGGATCCCTCTTTGGTGTACTTGATAGAGTTCGTTATGAAGTTTTGCAGGATTTCCTCCAGATACAGACGGCTTGTCTCTATGGACGGCAGGTTAGCCTCGACATCCAGATTCAGCCGAAGCGACTTCGTCTCGGCCTCGGGAGTGTAGCGAGTAAATAGTCCGTTGAGCAGGTCATTCAAGTTAATTTCCTCTATGACGTCACCGACACCACGCTCGGCTCGCGAAAGGGTGGAGAGATCATTGATCATTTTCGCAAGATAAACAACTTGCTCGTGCGCCATTTCGGCAGCTTCTTTTAGCTTGCTTGCCTCTGCGCCTCGCTCTTGTATCACGAGCAGGTTGCTCAAGCTTCCTTCGGCAATGGCTACCGGTGTTCTCAATTCATGGCTAGTGACACTGATGAACTCGTCTTTTTCCTCTTCAAGCGTCTTCTGCTTGGTGATGTCGCGTATGATGAGCACCACACCGTACTCTTCGTTGTCATCGTATGTACTGCGAATCCGGGAAATCTGCAAACTGAGATGGCGCGTATCGCCATTTGTACCCGTCGACAAATCCTCTCGCGTCAAGGTTGTCTTGACTTCGCCTATAAGACTATGGAGGGTTACGGCCTTATCGAGGTCATCCTTGAGAGTGAATAAACTGTCTATATCGCGACCGATAAGCGATTCGTTCGTGTCGAAAAACACTTGAGCCGCTGCGTTTTGCGACGTGACTCGACCGTACCGGTTGAGCGTCAAGACAGCATCGCTGATGCTATTGAGGAGAGTATTTAATCGATTGATCTGGAGTTGCTCGGACTTCTGGGCGTTTTCCAGCTCACGATTCTTACGCTGGCTGCTCATGATGATTCTCACGAACAGGTACGATATGGCGATTGTCATGACTACGACCATCAGCGAAAGTATGGCATACACCATAAAGGTCGGCGTGACAGGAGTAGCGGTGAAGTCGCCAGCAAATAGGAGAATATAGAGTATATATATGGCGATCAGTCCGGCGCTACTTCCGATGAACCCCCTCCAGCCAAAGTAAATCGACGAAAACAGGATAAACATAGACCACACAGGCGTGAACGGGCTGAATATCTCGCTGAACCACAAAAGCAAGACGCCCATAGTCACCTGGTACCACGCGATAGCGACGAGCTTGAACGTCGCATGCTTGGTCGCAAGTGCCATCGTAAGCGGCGTGACGACTAGTGCCGAGATATAAACAAACCACTCTGCCAGCTGATTGTAGTGGGGTGGCGTTTCTCCACTGAAGCTTATCAAAAAGAACTCACACGCGGCTATAAGCAGCAGCGCACCAGAGAGGATGACAGCGAGCAGCTTCGACAAGACACGCGTTTGGTCGATCATACGTACTAGTATACAAAACTGTTTATGGTTATGGCGAGTTTTCTGATGCGATTGTTGTTTGCTATACTGTTATCATTATGAGATCGTTGCAACTTGCGAAGCCACACATCATCGTGGTTATCGG
>CAZIOA010000122.1:0-1694 GCA_964540835.1 uncultured Candidatus Saccharibacteria bacterium | reverse complement strand
CGGTGTAGGCTTTCGGCTCAAGCCCTGCTTCGGCAGCTTTGGCGGCAATTTTGTTACCGTGCTCATCGGTACCCACCTGGAACCGCACCTGACGTCCGTTTTGTTTCTGATACCGCGACCACGCATCGGCAATCAGATAATCAAGAGCATTGCCGATGTGCGGCTTGGCGTTCACATATGGAATAGCTGTCGTGATGTATAAGTTTTTTCCCATTAAGAGACATTATAACAGATGTGGTGCGTATAGCTCACTCGCTATTAGAACCTTGGACATCTAAAAGTTATTAGATTTTCTGATTTCTTCGTTTATCAAGGAAAAACGTTATACCAATCGATACTATGATAGAAGTACCGATGATAATATTTATAATTTCATTATCGGTATTAAAAGAGCTTGACTCCTGCGTGCTAACGACTATATCAAGCAAGGTCTTACCTAAATAATTAGCAGCTATAATACCTACGGTAGCAATGCCTAAACCAAGCGTGACAGACATGAGCGCCACGACTAGAATAAATGTCCCTATTCGCTCCATTTTGCTTTTTTCAACTTTTTGTTTACTCATTTAATTACTCCTTTTAGGGTAATAATCGTCTGTTATTGTACCATCCTCAAAACTTTCAACCAATCTCCAATCGCCAAGTCTTCAGCGCGAGCGTCAGATGAAATATTTGCTTTTTTGAGCAGTTCTTCCACTTCAACTTTTGAAATACCCAGACCGCCAGAGAGAGACGAACGGAGTTTTTTGCGTTTGGCGGAGAAGCCAGCTTTGACTATGCGGAAAAAGGCTTTTTCATCCTCTGGCTGTACGAGCGGTTGTTCACGGGTTTTGAGTATGACGACTTGACTATCAACCTTTGGCGGCGGCGTGAACAGTTCGGCTGGCACGACGTCTCCCAGACTCACCTCGGCATACACTTGCGCACTGATTGCCAATATGCTCATATCACCAGGCTCGGCCGCGAGTCGCTCGGCGACTTCCTTTTGCACGAGAAGTACGGCAACCGATGGTTTGTTGTCGGCCGTCATGAGCGTTTGAACAATTTTGCTGGTGATGTAATACGGCACGTTGGCGACGACTTTGTAGCCTACGGGAAGTTTAGTGAGATCAAACGACAGTATATCTTCGTGGACGACTTCCAAATTTTTGCCTGGGAACTGGCCTGGGAGTTTGCGCGCCAAATCCGGATCGAACTCGACGGCAATGACTTTGTGCGCTCGACGCAACAACTCTGATGTGAGCGTGCCGAGCCCAGGACCAATCTCCAGTACCGTGTCGTCGGCCGTGATATCGGCTGCGTCAGCGATACGTGCTAGTATATCCTTGTCGTGAAGCCAATGCTGACCGAGAGATTTATTTGGCATCAGCGATAGATATCCGGTAAATCTTTTCCGCACACAGGCCATGGTTGCCACCCGCGTCTCTGGTAGAGCTTATGAGCAGCTTGGTCCTGCTCTGCTGGCGTAGCATTTCCATATTTTGCCGGATCTGCCACAGTCGCCCATGTGCTTTTGTCAAATTGATATGCGCCATAGTAGGGACCGGCAGGATTCCAGCTATCGTAACCTCCTTCACAACTACGGAGTTTTGCTAATGCCGCCGCGAAATCACCACTAAATGATGGTTTTGCACCTATAATTTCGACTTGCTCCTTCGGCTGTGCGATCACGACTGTTTGAATCACGACTTTTT
>CAZIOA010000121.1:0-1726 GCA_964540835.1 uncultured Candidatus Saccharibacteria bacterium | reverse complement strand
TGTAAAAGCATGAGAATCATGATACGATAAGCATATGCAAGAACAACCAGAACAACCAGTCAACTCACCAAAGAAAAAAATCCTTTTGGTAGAGGACGATGTCGCCCTGGCGGCGGTATATCGCTCACGGCTTGAGCTTGAGGATTTCGAGCTCTACGAAGTGAACAACGGAGAGCAGGCGTTACAGGCAGCCAAGGAGTTTCAGCCCGATTTGATTCTCCTCGATGCCATGATGCCAAAAATCAGTGGTTTTGACGTGCTGGATCTTCTGCGCAAGACGCCGGAAACGGCAAATGTACGCGTAGTTATGCTCACGGCATTGTCTCAGCCAAAGGACAAGGAACGTGCCGAATCCCTCGGAGTCGATGATTATCTCGTGAAATCACAGGTGGTTATCGGCGATGTCGTGGATCGTATCAAGCACCATCTTGGAGTGTCGTAGCTTAAAACATAGATCACCGTAGCAAGTCACCATTGAGGTGGCTTGCTTTTTTATAGTCTTTATGCTTAAATATAAGTGCATTATCTCAAAACAAATATGAAGCACCATGACATCCCACCAAGTCCATTCGGCGCAGGCACGACGTATAGCGGGCATGAAAAGCGTATAGTCCCTCCGCGGCCAACGCAATCTCCTCCTCGTATCGCGAGAAGTGTCGGAGCAGTCGGGTTAGAGCATACCCATTCAAGTTCGCGTATTGAGAGTGAGCGCAGTGAGGAAGAAGAGCATTTGCGACGATTGTTTGCGTTTCCAGATGCATCCGATGATCGCATGCATATGCGCACTTCAGTAACGGATGAGAGTCTCAAGGATGCTGAAAATGCGTATCTTGCCACGAACTCCGATATCAAGAATGTTATTCATGAATTCGTCGCGAAAAAATTCAGGATCGAGAGTGAGGTCGCCGAGTCTATCCGTAATGATGACGGGCTGCGGTTAGCGCTCGGTAAACATTTACTCGATAAGCTGAATCGTATGCATTATTTGCCATCTCGCCTCACTAATGATCAGGATATCAAAAGGCCGAATGTTCAGGGGTATGACGAGTCTATGACAAGCAAGGAATACGCAACGCTGCTAGCGATTTCCATGCTTGATGGTACATACAAGGATAGTCCTGGGGACAAAATATATATCAATCGGTACGGGGAAGTAAAAAATGGACAGCATCGGTATGCTGCCCAAGAGGCGCTTGGTATTGGCAGAATTGCCAAAAATCGTGAACATCAATAGCTAATTACTTAACGATAACTTGCGTACGAGGCACGGTTTTGCCAGTGAATTTTGCCTTTTTCACCTTAGCGAAACTCACGACGCCATCAACGGCGGCATGAATAGTGTAGTTGCGGCTCATATAGGTGCCAGGTCCAGCGATCTTCGTGGCGCCTGTCTGACGAACGAGGACTTCGCCCGCGCGGACTTTTTGTCCGCCAAAACGCTTCACGCCCAGGCGTTGACCGGGACTATCATGGACGTTTTTGCTTGAACCGCCAGCTTTGACGTGTGACATGGATAAAACTCCTTAAATTTCTATCAAAATCTAAACTATTGTACCTGATTACAGGGATAGCGTCAACCCCGTGCCGATTCCGAGTGGAACAGTCTGCGATCAGATCGTGAAGCGTCGTGATTTGGTGTGCGGGGATCAGCTCGTATAGCGGACTCTTTTTACCTGAGTCTCATACCCTCACTCACGAGGCCCTTTCACGCGTATAGCCACCACAA
>CAZIOA010000120.1:0-1731 GCA_964540835.1 uncultured Candidatus Saccharibacteria bacterium | reverse complement strand
CCTTTGCCGATTTTGTATTTGCCGATTTCATCGAGCGTTTTGACGTGCTCGTCGAGCGCGACAGGACAGTAAATCGTCATGGTGCCTTTACGCGCGGCAAAACCGATTTTCATCCAGTCAAGCTCACGCCCACTCTCATACTTGAGGTGTCGCTTGCCAAACCCGATGATACTTGACCCCCACATGGTTGGCGAATCGTTGGTGATGCGCTGCATCATGGCGATTAGCCGCTTGCTATCAGCGCGCTGCTGATCGTCAAGTCGAGCGATATACGCCAGTACATCTGCGTCTGTCGGTTGTGTTTTCAATTCGGCCATTTCTTCATTATACTCACCGAAACCGGTTTGGAAATATGAATTTTATTGCTCGTAATCATCGTTGCCATGAAGTAGCGGCACAACATGACTTTTGTCTGCCCAGCCCGCATGGAATCCGGCATTAAACAAAGCGCTTCTCAAAGCCGACATTCGCTTGCCCCGCTTCACCGTAGGACGCTCTGTCGATACGGCCAATCTCTCAAGTTCACTTTCATCCGCTGCAATCTGCCGCTTCATCTGCTCAACCCGCTCATCAAATGACGTGTTTTGGACAATCGATCGCACCAGCTCATGAACGCCGCGAATTTGCTGTTCGTCATGAATCGGGTAGCGCCTCAGCACAGCTCCTTGCCGAGTCTTTTCTATATACGTACACAACCAATAGCCCTCACGTACCTCGAGGTCATACTGCTCCACCCCGCCGCTTACTCTCCATATGTACCGCTCGTCTCGATACGGCTTTCTATTGTCAAACTCCAGCCACACCGCATCTTCGTACTGCGGAGTGTTCGGTGGGATTGACACGGTATTATCCGGATTTAACTGGGCGCGAGCGACAAATGAGACTTTTTCTTTGTGCAACAATTGTCCGTACTCATCCGCAAAATCTTTCGCGAAACGAAATCCGTCTTCGTGCGATACTATTTCATAGTCATCAAGAGCAAACAAAAAACGGCCAATCGGCCGTTCGTCTATATGCTCTGATTGTGATCGAAAGACTTCTTGCATTGCGTGTATGGTAGCACGCGCGACTTACGAGCGTCAACGCTCGATGAAATCATAGGTCTGCCATGGTTTGCCGCTAACGTCAGACAACCTGAGATGAACCGGCACGATGAGGTAGTTGGTTTGGTCCGGCAAATCTTTGAACGGTAACGACCATGGCAGTTTGCGATAGTGCTTTTCGCTGTATTTCTGCTCAAACTCTTCTGGCGTGAGCTTGCGGGCATCACCCTCGAGCTGCACCGTCCAGCGCTTCTCCTCATTGGTAATCGTCATGGCGACCTTGTCATCTCGTGCGATGTTCTTCGCCTTGCGCGATTCCACGCTCGTGCCAATCACGAACTCCAGCTCTTCGTTGTTCGAGAAAGCGACGGTTGCCGAGTTTGGATATCCGTCCTTACCATGCGTCGCGATCGTACAGATAATCTGCTCGTCTAGAAATGACAATAGATCTTGCTTGGTCAGTTGCGTGTTTTCCATTACTTTGCTCCTACCTTTGGTCGGCATGCTTTAGTGTGGTACAGCAAGTCGGGGTTTTGTTTACAATTCAGACAAATAAGCACGAGGTCGTTGCATTCGGCACGCGCGCAGTTCTCGAAGTTATTCGTCGGACCATCACAATGCATGCACTTACCTATCGTCTTGGCATGGTCACTGAAATCAACTGTCATGCGATCGTCGAATACACGGA
>CAZIOA010000119.1:0-1753 GCA_964540835.1 uncultured Candidatus Saccharibacteria bacterium | reverse complement strand
GCTCAAGCGGCTCGAACTTACCATCGGCGACTTTGCGATACGCCATGAACACGTTATTGCCAATTTCCATGAACCGGCCGCAGTCGCAGTTCGGGTGGCAGTGCTCGCCGTATTCAGAATTGTGCGGCGTACCGAAGTCGTAGAACATTTCGCTGTCCGGACCGCATGGATCACCGACCGGCGTGCTCTCCGGCGCGCCGTTGCGGCTCCACCAGTTCTTGCTGCCGTCGTAGTAAAAAATCCGCTCGCCTTCATTGATGCCACGTCGGTAACCATCCTCCTCGCTACCAATATCCGCCTGTGCAAAGGACAGTCCTTTGCGTTTGAATAAGTCAGCCCAGATTTCGGCGGCCTCAGTATCTTTGTTGATGCCATACTGCGGCGCGCCGATAAAACACGTGATGTATAGGCGGCTCATATCGAGATCGACGACCGTGTCGAGGAACTCAAACATCCACTCAATCTGCTGCTCTTTGAAATAATCGCCAAAGCTCCAGTTGCCAAGCATCTCGAAGAATGTCGTGTGGCGGTTGTCGCCGATGTCATCGATGTCCTGCGCGCGCAAGCATGTCTGGCTATCAACCAGCCGCTTGCCCTCGGGATGCGGCTCGCCCAGCAAATATGGGATGATGGGCTGCATACCGCTGCCGGTAAACAGCGTCGTCGGGTCGTCATGCAGCACCAGCGGCGCACGCTTAATCACCGCGTGACTACGCTCGGCAAAAAACTTCAGGTATTCGTTTCGGATTGTCTGAGTGTCCATGTATCTCTGTTATTTTATCATCCGGCACACTATTTCGCCACCCGTACGCCCACCGTTTTTATAGACAACGATTTAGCCCTGTGCCCAAGGAGCCCAGACTTTCGTAGCGGTGTTGTAGCCAACCGACGCATTGGCATCAGATCCGCTAGCATCCCACGTGAGACCTGCCTCAAGTGTATTGCAGGTACCTTGTCCGGAATAACCATACGAACTTGCCCCAGACGAGACTACTCCGTCAACTATTTTAAAAACATTGTTACTGGCTGATCTTGCCTGTACTACATATCTGTCCGTGGCGGCGTCGTAGCAATAGTAAAGGTTGTTTGAATCAAAGTACGCGCTCTTGGTTATATGTATACCCGTGTCTATCGTCGGCGGTATGGGAAAGGTGCCGTTATCTACTTTTTCAAGAGCGAGCTTTTTAGCCATATTCGCTAAATCACTTTGTACTGCCGAATCTTTCGCCGAATTTGTAATGCCGTTATAAGCGACGATCACGATTGCGGCCAAGATGCCGATGATGACTATGACGATCAGGAGTTCGACGATGGTGAAACCGATTTGTCTACTTTTGTTTACAATGAGTTTATTCCGTCCATGATTCCCAGCCAGAGCCAAAGGTAAATCCTCGTCTCCCCTCTGATGTTGCTACACCTATCTGATCACATGTTTGTTGCATCCAAATGTTAGTTCCTGCTATTTTTTGCAGGTCGCCATTGACAAGAAAGTATCCTGAATCGTTTTTGCCTACCGCTCCAATAGCATAGCTGTCCGCACTATTGCAGTAAAAGACATTGTTTCGCGTCGTATCGTACGCGCCATGGTTTAGTTTCAGTTTAACTTCTTCCAAGTCTGCGGGGACATTATCCGGGTACGCACCTGTCGTAGACTTTGTTACTCTATATACCTCCATCTTTTTTGCAATATTCGAGAGATCGCTTTCTATCGCTGCATCTTCAGCCGAGTTGGTGATACCGTTATATGCCACAA
>CAZIOA010000118.1:0-1812 GCA_964540835.1 uncultured Candidatus Saccharibacteria bacterium | reverse complement strand
GGTGGCAAGAACCATGTCACGCCGCCGGTGCCGCCGCGCGGGATAATCGTGACTTTGTGTACAGGATCATTGTCAGGCAATACGTGGCCGACAACCGCATGACCAGCTTCATGGTACGCAGTCAGTTCCTTTTCTTTTTCGCTCATGACCTTGGCTTTGCGCTCTGGACCTATAGCCACTTTTTCAAAAGCTTCCGTGATGTCATCGTTGTTGATTTTCTTGCGGTTGTCTCGTGCCGCGATGATAGCTGCCTCGTTGGCAATGTTCGCAAGATCAGCACCGGAACTACCAGCGGTCTTTGCGGCTAGCTTGTCCAGATCGACCGTGTCATCGGTCGGCTTGTTTTTGAAATGCACTTTCAAAATCGCTTCGCGGTCTTTTCGCTCCGGCAGCATGATATTCGTACGGCGATCAAACCGTCCTGGGCGCAGCAATGCGGGATCTAGCACGTCCGCGCGGTTGGTCGCGGCGAGGACAATCACGTTCGTACCAGTTTCGAAACCGTCCATCTCGACAAGAATCTGATTGAGTGTCTGCTCACGCTCATCATGTCCACCGCCCATGCCGCTACCGCGTCGACGGCCGACGGCATCAATTTCGTCGATAAAGATGATAGCTGGCGAGTTTTTCTTTGCCTTTGTGAAGAGGTCACGTACTCGAGACGCACCGACACCGACAAACATCTCGACGAACTCAGAGCCAGAGATGCTGAAAAACGGCACGTTCGCTTCGCCAGCAACCGCCCGCGCAAGCATGGTTTTACCGGTACCTGGACTACCGACAAGCAGAACGCCTTTCGGAATCTTGGCACCGACCTCTTGGTACTTTTTGGGATGTTTCAGGAAATCCACGACTTCTTCGAGATCCTGCTTGGCGCTATCGTTACCGGCTATGTCGTCAAACACGACCTTTTCTTTGTCGATGCCATAGAGTTTTGCCTTTGATTTGCCAAACCCAAGCGCTTGGTTGTTTTGTCCCTGCGCCTGACGCATCATAAACATGAAAAACGCGATGATTATGACGACAGGAACAATGATAATCGCCAGGTTCCACAGCGTCTCGCCAGTTTGCGATGGCGGCGTGTCTGCCACTGTCTTTTTCGCTTGGTCATTGAGTATGTCGTCTTTGATCAGCGTGCTGACACCACCCTGTATGTATGAGCGTTCTGTCGGCTGGTCTTTGCCTTTAGGCGTGATTTTCAAATCGTTCCCAGAGCCCTCAATCTTGGCGATCTCACCCTTGTTTGCCCGCTCGATTACTTGCGCGACAGGTACGTCTTCAAGCTGTCGGTTCGGTGAAACGACAGCAAAAAACGCGAGAATCGCGACTGCGATAATCGCCCAGAACAATCCGAGTCGTACCCAGTTGCTCAGCTTATTTTTTGGTGGTTTGCTTTTTGTTGCCATATGGTCAGTATTCTTTCCTTTCAATCATCACGACTTCCCGCCGCAGTGCGGCGCGAAAGTTGCGAACCAGTCATTAGCGGCTATCACTGCTATTATGATAACACTTTGTCTCGATGCGCGACAACAAAATGCGTCCGCGTAAATTGCAGTATGATATCCTCTGTTACCTCAAATCGTTTTCCGGCGCGAAACGTTTTAATGGCCAGCAACGCTCGTTCGAGCTGCGGTCGTGTCGGGCTACTGCCCATATCGCGCGTCAACACGGCGCGCAACAACTCAAGCGCGGCCGTCTCGGGCGCGTTGATATACAAGTACCTCGCGTATGGTGATGCCCCTATCAGCTTACCCGTTTCATTATCTACGTCTCGCCTGAGAAACACCTGACGATCGCGATAAAGCCGCAATA
>CAZIOA010000117.1:0-1828 GCA_964540835.1 uncultured Candidatus Saccharibacteria bacterium | reverse complement strand
CTCGCTTCCTTCTCTTTAACCATCTTTCGAATCTATCGCTTGTGCCCGGTTCGATAAATGTCAGCCATGCCAACCATACCAAGACTACGACTATAAATGCAGCCCACAGGGGCAGCTCCACTACAGTACCTCTTCGAGCATGGCGCCAGCATGACGGACGAGGCGCATGACTTTGCCGTAACTCTGACGGGTCGGTCCGAGCACGCCGATGTAACTGTTGTCACTATATGGTGAGCGGAACCGGCTGATAATCAGCGTCGCGCCGCTGGTTTTTCCAATAGGATTTTCACTGCCGATGTAGACGTTGAGCGGTTCGTTGGGCGCAGCTTCTCGCAGCCACGGCTCTAAATTATCCAGTAGTCGCGCGACGGCTTGCGTGGCATTCCCCTGCACGAACTCGGGCTGACTGAAGAGATTGCCGATACCGTTCATATACAGTTCATCGCCGATAGTCGCGATGCCTAGATTTTGCGTCAGCTCCACCAGGCTGTCAACGGCGCTTCGGATAGCACGGTCGGCACGGTCACTGTGAGTTGCCACTCGTGCTTCTATCGCTCTCGCACCACGATCGAGCTGCGGCACTTCGTGCGCCTGCGCCTCGGTAATGGCGTTGACATAAAACCGATAGCCTTTGTCCGTCGGTATCCGCCCGGCGCTCGTGTGTGGCTGCGTTATGAACCCGAGTTCTTCGAGCTTCGCCATTTCGCTACGAATCGTCGCGCTGGACACATTGAAAAGCTTGGCCAGCGTAATACTTCCGACCGGTGAAGCCACCTCGGCGTACTGTTCGATGATAGCAGCCAATATCTGCATCTGACGCTCTGTCATACCGTCATTATAACGTATAGTTGGCACTCAATCAATAAGAGTGCTAGCTATAGAACGTTTGCTGGAGATTTATTTGCCAGGTAGCAGGTATCTATAAAAAGATATCATCCTGTATAATATTTCTATGGAAGATCCTAATATCTCAGATGAACATCTACAAAAAATCAAACAATGGCTTGGTACCGGCTCGATCAACATCTTTGGCTTACCCTTCGCTGGCAAGGACACACACGGACGCAAGCTGGCAGAGTTGTTTGACGCGCCACTTCTGAGTAGCGGTGAGGTATTTCGCAGTAGCCGCGACATACTACCGCCAGAAGAACTAAAGACGCTCGACACGGGCGGCTTGCCGTCATCAGACGTATTCTTGAAACTCTTCACGCCCTACTTTGCCAAAGAGGAATTTGCTGGCAAGCCGCTCATTCTCAGTTCGGTCGGACGGTGGATCGGCGAAGAGCAAGGTATCATCAAAGCAGCACAGGACTCGGGACACCCCATCAAAGCGGTCGTCTACTTGCACCTCAGCGAAGATATCGTGCGGCAGCGACTCCAGAAGTCGCAGGAAATCGGCGATCGTATCCGTCCTGAAGATTCAGCAGAGCATCTCGTAACTCGTATTGACGAGTTCAACGCCAAGACCCTGCCGGTCATCGAAAAATACCGCGACATGGGGATGGTAATTGAAGTCAATAGCGATGCTCCAAAAACCGAAGTTCTCGGCAATATATTGGCACGCCTCTTTATGGCTGCATCGAGTGAATAAGTTATTCGTTGTCGAGCGTCAAGCCAACACAACGACCACCACCACCAGCTTTGTTCAACTCTTTTAGCTTGCAAAGAATCGATCGAATACTGAGACGACTCAGATCTTCCTCGAACTGCGGCGCTCCTTCACTCATCACTACCGCATCTCTGCCATTGCTAATGAAGTTACAGGCAAACGCCGTAACCGCCTCATCGTAACTCACATAAATTATATCGATATTGTTCTCCGAAGCCG
>CAZIOA010000116.1:0-1833 GCA_964540835.1 uncultured Candidatus Saccharibacteria bacterium | reverse complement strand
TCGCTAGCCAGTCTGTAGATAATCTGGCATAATAGAGGCAATATATGAATACAACTTCGAATCCGTCCTCGCACTCAACTGATGCGCGCAGTACCGATAATGGTGCGCAGGTGCGGATTCGGAATTTTTGTATTATCGCGCATATAGACCATGGCAAGTCGACGCTTGCCGACCGTATGATGGAGCTGACACATACGGTTGAACAACGCGATATGAAATCGCAGCTGCTCGATAGCATGGATTTGGAACGCGAAAAAGGCATCACGATCAAGCTGACACCAGTGACGATGGCATATACGCCATCAGGGATTAAGGATCAGGAAATGGGAAATGGGGGGAAGAAAACTCAATACCAACTGAACTTAATTGATACGCCGGGGCATGTAGATTTCAGCTACGAAGTATCTCGCAGCCTTGAAGCATGCGAGGGCGCGGTGTTGGTGGTGGATGCCAGTCAGGGTATACAAGCGCAGACGCTAGCAAATGTATACTTGGCACTGGCCGCTGATTTGACTATCATACCAGTGCTCAACAAGATTGATCTGCCTGCCGCAGACGTGCCACGAGTGAGTGCAGAGATTGTCAATTTGCTTGGTTGTGATGAATCAGACATTTTGAAAATCAGCGCCAAGACAGGCGAGGGCGTGCCTGGCGTGCTCGATGCAATCGTACAGCGGATCGCGCCGCCGCAAGGCGATAGCAAAGCACCAACTCGAACCCTGATATTTGATAGCTATTACGATGACTATAGGGGTGTTGTTTTGTATGTGCGCGCGGTAGACGGAGAAATCAAAAAAGGCGACGCTATCGAGATGCTGGCAACCGGAGCGCATGGCTTGGCGCTCGAGGTTGGCATATTGTCACCAAACATGGTGCCTCGTGACGCGATCAATACGGGCGAGATTGGTTACATCGTGACAAATCTCAAAACGACTCGCGATGCCAAGGTCGGCGACACGGTGACCGTCAAGCGATCACATGCAAACGAACCATTGCCCGGCTATCAAGACGTCAAACCGTTCGTGTATGCCGGGTTCTTCCCGACAAGCAATGAAGATTACAATGACCTCAAGGACGCGGTCGAGAAACTTAGTTTGAGCGATAGTGCGTTGCAGTTTGAGCCGGAGAATTCACCGGTGCTGGGATACGGCGTGCGTATCGGTTTCCTCGGCTTGTTGCACATGGATATCATCCGTGAGCGGTTAGAGCGTGAGTATGATCTGGATCTGGTCGTGACGAACCCGTCGACCGACTACCAAGTGACGCTGAATAACGGCGATGAGCTTGATATCAAATCAGCCAGTGACTTGCCTGACATGAGCAAGGTCGCAGAGATACGCGAGCCGTGGATCAAGGGCGAAATCGTCGTGCCGCAAGATTACGTCGGCGCGGTGATCCAGTTGATTGTCAGCAAACGCGGCCGACAAAAAAACTTGAGCTATATCGATGAGCGCGCGCTTGTGAGCTTTGAAGCGCCGCTTGCCAACCTACTGACAGATTTTTACGATCAACTCAAAAGCGTGACGAGCGGTTACGGCAGTTTTAACTACGAGTTGGACGATTACCGGGCGGAAGACTTGGTGCGTCTTGATTTCTATGTGGCGAGCGAGATGGTTGATTCACTGAGTATCATGGTGCATCGCTCAGAATCTCAACGCGTCGGACGCGAGGTCGTGACCAAGCTCAAAGAAGTCATCCCGCGACAAAACTTCCAGGTGGCGTTGCAGGCTGCGATCGGCGGACGGTTCATTGCGCGTGAAGACCTGAGCGCCTACCGTAAAGACGTGACGACCGGTCTGTATGGCGGCGACGTATCACGCAAAAAGAAAGTCC
>CAZIOA010000115.1:0-1894 GCA_964540835.1 uncultured Candidatus Saccharibacteria bacterium | reverse complement strand
ATCCCTTGTCGCCACTTCTGCCGGACATGACTGATTCCCAGAGGTCACTCGCGTCGTAGTAGCCAAGGAGCGCGCCGATGAGGTTGTCTGATGAACTTTGCTGGGCGGTGATCAGGTCGTCGCCTGCGTCTTTGTACTTTTTCAGCACAAGCACGCCGATGGTGATCTGCGGTTTGTTCTCCGAGTCACGACCGACAGAGAGGAAGTATGGTTTGTTGGCGATCACGTCCAGTACCCCGGGGCCTATGCTGACATCGTCGTCAGCCGTTTTTAGGTTGCCGTTCTCCATCGTGTACGTCCGACCAGAGCCGATTTCACCTTTGGGCGACATGACGCTGACCTGCTGGAGTGTGTTGTTTTGGCTAAAGAGCGCTGCCATGCTGGTGTTTACTTGCTCAACGCTGAAGTCTCGCGTCGAGTACAGCCGCCCTATATAGGAAAGCATGTTGATGCGACTTGCAAGGTAGTTGTCGATGCGGCGCGCCAGGTCTGTCGCGACTGCCTGCTGCTTGGAGCTGGCGTTTTCGAGCATTTGCTCACGAGCGGCGTTGGAAAAGGTGTAGCTGACGACCGCCATAGGTATGAGCGCGACGAACAGGAAGTAGATGAGAATTTTCGTGGAGATTCTCAATCGAAAGCCGCGCTTCAGCCTATGTATGAACCCTTTTGTGTCAGGATTGCCGTCTCCACCGCTCATTATCTTATAATGCTAAAGCTTATGGCCTCAATTGTCAAAGAGGAAGCGGTTATTTTTTGGCACGAAAAAGTTTTGATGGCCACCACATGAGTTTGCCGATCTCGAGCGAAAGCGCCGGTAGCAGGAGCGAACGCACGATAATCGTGTCGAGCAGAACTCCAAACGTGACGATAAAGGAGATTTGCGCGAGGAAAAGGATCGGGATGACATTGAGTGACGCAAACGTGGCGGCCAGGACGATCCCAGCGCTCGTGATGACGCCTCCCGTGACGACAAGTCCCTTGATCGTGCCAGCGTGAACACCTCTCTTACCCACTTCTTCGCGGACGCGAGTCATGAGAAATATATTGTAGTCGATGCCGAGTGCTATCAAAAAGACAAAACCGAGCAGGATGATGGCTGGATCAGCGCCTGAGAACTGCCATACGTGATTAAACATCAACGCCGCGATACCCATGGTCGCGCCAAATGACAAGACGGTCGTGAGCAGCACGACGATAGGCGCGATTATCGCTCGAAGCAGTAGCATGAGGATGATCGTGATTGCTACCAGGATGAGCGGCATGATAACCCGCATATCTCGCTGTGACGAGTCGTTGGTATCGAGCTGTGATGCGCTCTGGCCGCCGACGAGGGCGTGGTCATCGATTTGCTTTGCCTGGTCACGTAAACGCTGCGCTGTATCACGTGCGACGAGAGAGTCTGCCGGATCAGTGAGCGTTGCTTGTAGCAGGACGTTGCCGTCCACCGTTTTGATGTCCGGACTCATGTATGCGTGTCGAGCCATCGTAGCTGCCGCTTCTCCGACTGGCATGACGTCTGCTTCGGTGCCCGATACGGTGATATTGACAGACGCGACGCCTTCGTCGTCGTCAAGCATCGCTACCATATCGTCTTGCGTGTCTGCGTGCGTGATGACGTATACTGGTGATCCCATGCCTGATGGGAAGTGCGCATCGAGTATCTTTTGTCCTTCACGAGTCTCGGACTGTCCGATGATAAAGTCGCTACGCGGTACGCCATCGGCTTTCAGCTGAGGGATACCGACACAGGCGACGAGAAGTACAAGTGTACATGCGAACCATATGCGTCGTGGATGGAGCCGGACAAACGAGCCGATCTTGAACCATACCGGATGAATCTTTTTGTAGTGGATCTCTGCTTTTTCGCGCACATGGTGCGGCGCGCGAGGCCAGA
>CAZIOA010000114.1:0-1983 GCA_964540835.1 uncultured Candidatus Saccharibacteria bacterium | reverse complement strand
GCCGAAGCAGTTGACCTGCCAGAGAACGATGACGAAACGCTTGGCTACAAAGTAGGCGCCGAGCTAATCAAGCAAGCAGCACAGAAACTCAATAAATCAGCAGGTGACGGCACGACGACCGTGACGGTACTGACATACAATATCCTCAAGGAGGCGAATCGTCTCATTGCAGCCGGTCATAATCCCATGGAGCTGCGCAAGGGTATCGAGCAAGCTGGTGCCGAAGTCATAGCACGGCTCGACAAGCTCGCGGAAAGTATCGAGGGCAATACCGAGCGTGTCGCGGAAGTCGCGACTATCAGTGCTGGTGATGAGCAGATCGGCAAACTGATCGCAAGCGTGATCGAAAAAGTCGGCAAAGAGGGCGTCGTCACAGTAGAGGCGGGCAAGGGTCTTGAACTCGAAGCCGAAGTCGTCGAAGGCTTTAGTCTGGATCGTGGATGGTCATCACCATTCTTCGTGACAGACGCCAACCGCCAGGAAGCGGTGTACGAAAAACCAGCCATCGTCATCACCGACAAAAAGATTTCCGGCGTAGCTGAGTTTCTACCGCTTATCGAGAAGCTGGCTCAGGCTGGCAAAAAGGATGTCGTGCTATTTGCCGACGAGGTAGAAGGAGAAGCGCTGAGCATCCTGATCCTCAACAAGCTCAAGGGCGTGCTCAACACCGTGGCAGTCAAGGCTCCGGACTTTGGCGATCGTCGCAAAGAAAAGCTACAAGACATCGCGACGCTTACAGGTGCTACGGTCATCAGTGAAGACCAAGGCTTGACGTTTGAAAACGTTGGTCTGGATGTCATCGGTAGCGCACGCAAGGTCATCGTGGGCAAAGACAACACGACGATCATCGAAGGCGCCGGTACGCCATCTGATGTCAAAGCTCGTCTGACACAAATCGTCGCGCAGGCCGAAAACGCGTCGAGCGAGTACGACAAGGAGCAGTACGAAAAACGCGCTGCGGCGCTCAGCGGCAAAGTCGCTGTCATCAAGGTCGGCGGTGCGACAGAGACGGAAATCGATGAAAAGAAATTCCGTGTCGATGATGCCGTAGCTGCGACCAAAGCCGCACTTGCCGAGGGTATCGTCTCGGGCGGCGGCGTGACGCTTGTCAATCTCGCAGCAACTATCAAAACCGACAGTGCCGACAGTATTGGCGCTGGTCGTCAGATCTTGAAGTCAGCTCTGCGAGTACCATTTACGCTGATTACCGCGAATGCTGGTCTCAACAGCGAAGCATTGCTGGCTCAAGTAGAGGCGGCACCCGCGGGTCAGGGGGTGGACGTGAACGCACCGAACGGCAAGCTTATCGACGTAAAGAAGGCTGGTGTCATAGATCCAGTCAAGGTCACGAAAGAAGCTGTCCAAAACGCCGTCTCAATCGCTTCGACCGCCGCGACGATGGGCGCGCTTGTCGTTGACGTGCCGGAGCCAGAAGCACCGGCTGCCGCAGGTGGCGGTGGTATGCCGGGCATGGGTATGATGTAACCAGGACGCGTGTGTGCGAGCGGCCTGCCAACCAGCAGGGCTGGTTGCACCGCCGCTCTCTTGGCGAATCACTGCGTTGTCAGTTCCGGTACTCACTTCACCGTACTTCTTGTACGGCTCGTTCCGTGCCTCTCTGACGCCTTGTGATTCATCCAAGCACGCACGTCCTGGTCCTTGGGACGCATGTGTGCGAGCGGCCTGCCAACCAGCAGGGCTGGTTGCACCGCTTGACCCACATTTACGTCATCGCTTATACTACCCCTATACTATTAGCTACAAACCAAGGAGTCGCGAGGGATGGATCTACAAAAAGTAACCGACATCAAAGAGCTAAAGGCTCTGGCGTTTGACACGCTTCAGGCACTTGAATTGCAGCAAAACAACTTGCGCCTCATACAACAGCGCATCGCCGAGCTCGAGCAAGAGCCAGCCAAAAAAGCAGGCAAATAAATCTCGTACCATCTACGAATGCCAACGCCTACGCGTTGACACTCATTC
>CAZIOA010000113.1:0-2114 GCA_964540835.1 uncultured Candidatus Saccharibacteria bacterium | reverse complement strand
CTACAACAGGGACAAATTATACTGGATAACAGATGAAATTTCAATATTTGTCCGAAAATAGATTGCGCCCACGCTAGCGAAATAGCTGTCTATGTCAGCATCCGGAATGTCTAAGCTCGCCTATGTTCGTACTGGCATACGCACGAAAAATGTCGTGCCTTTACCCTTGTTGGCCTCCGCCCACACGTCGTAGCCTACTGTTTCGGCCATAACTTTCACCAGGTAGAGACCAAGTCCCGTACCCTGCTCCTTGCTATTGAGCGCGTTGTCTGCCCTGAAAAACCTGTTAAATATGTGCGGCAGAGCCGTCTCCGGGATACCGATGCCATTATCCTTGACTGCCAGTAGATATCCGCTTCGGTTACGATCGAAACTCACCTCTATGACGCCTTTTCGAGGCTCGGAATACCGTATAGCGTTGGTAAGCAAATTGTGTATGATGTGACCAAATATCGTCATGTCGAGAGTCACCTTTTTGATATCAAGGTTGGGCGTAAACCGTATGTTTGCTTTCTTTTCCGCAGCGAGTGGCGCCACTTCATCTATGTGTGATTGGATAAATTCGTTTACGCCCGTTGACTCGAACTTCGGCACGATATGCCCCAGTTCCGCCCGCGAGATATTCAATATATCGTCGACGAGCTTGATCAGTCGTACGCTTGCGCTCGTGATACGCTCAACATGCGCCGTGGTCTCGCCGCCAAGCTGTCCGATTAATCCACTCGTCAGTAATTCGCTGTGTATGCGAATGGCCGTCAAGGGGGTTCTCATCTGGTGCGAGACAAGTGATATGAACTCGTCTTTCGCGCGATCAAGTTCCTTCTGCTTCGTGATGTCTAGGAGCGAGCCGATGATACGGATAGGCTCGCCATCGGGCGCTCGCTGCAAGACTCCCCTGTCCCGTACGTCGCTATAGCTACCGTCTGCCCTCAAAAACCGATACTCTGCTTGCCATGTGTCTTGTCCGCCCGTAAACCATTTGCTCAGTTCGTCTTCGAGCCGCAGCGCGTCATCAGGGTGTATATGACTAGCCCACCATTCGAGCTGATCGGCCTTTTCCTTTTTGCTGTATCCATACTGCGTGTAGAGCGCGTCGTTCCACAGTATTTTTCCCTGGCGCAAATCAAAATCATACAGCACGTCATTGGTTGCTTTGTAAACCAACTGATACCGCTGCACCGTCTCCAAAAGCCGACGCTCGAGATCATTGGTCGGTTCCTGCTTTTTTCGTCCGATAAACTTCTTTACCATGGTGTTGCTCATAACACTGACAATATGTGTCCAAAATGCTGGACAACTCATCAATATATGATATTATAGTATAAAATAGATTTTTTGTACAGATTATGAGAAAGAATAGTGTTTTTCTAAACGATCGGGGCGTCATAGAAGTACATGTCGTCGGTGATCAAACTGTCCGTTCGGTTCAAAACATGGCCGACGGAGTGGAGCGGCTTGTCAAGGAGCAGCACGACAATGGCAAGCCCGCTTTGGTATTGGACAGCCTGGTGCACGTAGGCAAGGTACCCTCCGAAGCACGCAAGATAGTGGTCGAACGCGGAAAAGCGGTTGACTACGACAGGCTGGTCTTTCTTGGCAGCGGCACGGCGCTACGGCTCGCTGCGAACTTGCTGCTGCAGGCGATTGGCAAAGGCCAGCAGGTGCGGTATTTTGACGACTACGACAACGCCATACGCTGGCTAAAGCAAAAGAGTGAAAAAGCTCACTGATAGCGCTTATGTGACCTTCTACTATGGGAGTAGTATAACGAACTAAGCGGAGGGATACATCATGGGTTATCGCGAACTTATACACAAAATGCAACAAAAAACTGGCTTTTCTGACGCCGAAGCGGAGGATGCGCTGGATTTGATGGTCGAAAGCATTGCCGAGCGACTTGACGACGGCGAGCGCAAGGATTTTGCCAGCCAGCTGCCCCAGGAGCTACAAGAAATAGCAATGACGACTGAGATGCTGGATCGCGAAGACAGGAACCGGGATATCATCCACGAGTTCATGGAAAAGGAGGGCATAGCAGAGGATCGTGCCAAAAAGCAAGTGATGGCCGCATGGGAAACGCTCAAATCGACTATTTCTCAGGGCGAAATCAAGGA
>CAZIOA010000112.1:0-2138 GCA_964540835.1 uncultured Candidatus Saccharibacteria bacterium | reverse complement strand
GTAACCGCCTCATCGTAACTCACATAAATTATATCGATATTGTTCTCCGAAGCCGCCTTTTCAATCCTCTCCAGACTACTATCGGTAAATGCTTCGCGACAAACAGCAATCAACCCGCGCCCTTCCAGTGTCGGAGGTCTGATGATACCTATCGCCAAATCAATATCATAAAATTCGCTGTCTTCCCAGCCGGAAACCTTGTTGATCACCGGTTCGCCATCGTCGTCGAGTTTTGGGACGGTTTGGACGGGAACAACCGTGTAGTCTGGCCACAAGTGCTGCAAATACTCTGCCATCTCAGGATCGGTACGATAACCACTACCGACAAAAAGAACATTGCCGCATAGCAGCGTATCGCCCTGCCCGCTGTAACGCTCAATAGATAGCGGCGGATGAATAGTCTTTTTGCCGAGTCCCCACAAGATACGCTCAGCATGCCGCTCTTCGGCATGACGCGCATTTGGCAGCTTTGCCATCACGGCCACATCACCCCGACAAAACGCCCAGTTGGCCGTATAGACACTATCTTGGCATCCTTTTGCGGATCGTCTTTTGAGAACGGATATGCCAACTTTTCTCAGCGCGTCGCCAAACGCATCATGTTCAATTTTCGCTAGGTTTTTATCAGGCTGAATGTTTTCATCGCTATATAGGTTCAGCTCGATAACGCCTTCGTAATTATCCGTATCGGACATCAGGACGGAGCGATTGATGAGAGGTGTTTCTGTTTTCATAGTCGCTTAAGCGGCTTCTTCCAATACTTCGCCGAGCATATCCATGGCAAAGTGGATGTGACGTTTTTTCGTATTAAGAGGCGGTGCAAACCGAAACGTCTGACCATGGGTGTCTTTTATGATAACGCCTTTTTTCATCATTCGCTTTGTCATTTCTTTGCCCGTACCAAGTTCTGGATCAATATCAACTCCGGCCCACAACCCTCGACCACGGACGGCCGTCACGCCTCGTCCAACGAATTCACCGAGTCGCTGGTGCATTATGCGACCTCGATCACGAGCCATATCCTGGTATCTGCCCGTTTCAAGCATTTTTACCACCCGACGTCCAACCGCCATTGCCAGCGGGTTTCCACCGAAAGTACTACCATGCTCACCCGGCTGAAATACACCCAGAACATCTTTGTTTGCCGCCACGGCAGAAAGCGGCACCATGCCACCGCCAAGCGCTTTTCCGAGAATGTACATATCCGGCTCGACTCCATCGTGATCGCTTGCGAACGTATCACCCGTACGACCGAGTCCAGACTGAATTTCATCGGCAATCATCAGGACGTTGCTGTCAGTACAAATCTGACGAACGCTTTGTAAATAACCATCGTCCGGCACGATAATGCCCGCCTCCCCCTGGATGGGCTCTAAAAGCACAGCCGCGGTGTTCGGGTTTTCTTTGATAGCCCGCTCTACAGCTGACACATCGTTGTATGGCACACTGGTAAATCCAGGTGTATATGGACCAAAGTCACGCTTTGCATCAGGGTCGGACGAGAAGCTGACTATAGAAATGGTGCGACCATGAAAGTTGTTGTCCATGACGATAATATTTGATTCGTTTTCAGGTATTCCCTTGACCAGCCTGCCCCATTTACGCGCAGTTTTAAGTGCAGTTTCAACGCCTTCGGCACCACTGTTCATCGGCAATATCATATCCTTGCCAGTCAGCTCGCTCAACGCATCACTAAAGGGTCCAATTTTGTCGTTTGAAATCGCGCGGCTCGTCAGTGTTAGTCCCTTCATAAGCTGCCAGCCCATCGCCATCTGCAGTCGCCTGTTACCATGACCAAAATTCAATGCCGAATACGCCGATAGGCAATCAAGATATCTGTCACCCTCTATATCTGTAATCCATGAACCTCGCGCACTTCTGGCCACGATCGGCAACGGCGCATAGTTCTGCGCCAGGTGTTCATTTTCGACAAACTCTACTGCCATATACTCCCCCTTTACTCACTTGTTATAGGACAGTATACTCCTTTAGTCTCGTTTCAGCATCACCGTAAAGGCTTCGCTCGGGATGTCGACTTTGCCAAACCGCTTCATTCTTTTTTTACCCTTTGCCTGCTTGGCGAGGACTTTCTTTTTGCGTGATACGTCGCCGCCATACAGACCGGTCGTCACGTCTTT
>CAZIOA010000111.1:0-2144 GCA_964540835.1 uncultured Candidatus Saccharibacteria bacterium | reverse complement strand
GCTACAATAAAGGTAACGTTTAAACAAAAGGATGGGCTCATGGCACGTAGTACAGCAAAAATGGAAAGAAAAGCAATTGATAAGGTCTTTATCCTCCTCGGGGTAGTAGCGACAGGGGCGCTTCTCGTCGTCAGCGCTCTTGCTTGGTACGGGTATCATTTCGCGACCACCATGGTCACGAGTGAGCTCTCAGCTCAAAAAATCTACTTCCCCGCCAAAGACAGCGCCGCGATAGCCGCGCTACCCCAGGACGACCGAGAGCAAATGACTAAGTATGCCGGGCAGCAGCTCGTCACGGGAGAGCAGGCAAAGGTATACGCAAACCATTTCATCGCGGTTCACCTGGATGAAATCGCGGATGGAAAAACCTATGCCGAAGTAAGCTCTGAAGCAACGGCGAATCCAGCCGATCAAAAACTACAAGCACAAAAAAACGCCCTCTTTCAGGGACAAACTCTCCGAGGAATTTTGCTGAGCGCCGGGTATGCGTACTGGACTTTCGGGATGTTAGCGCTCTACGCTGCAGTAGCGGCGCTTGCCGGAGCGGTGATTATGGCGATACTCGTGCTGCTTGGCTTACGCCATCTGCGTAAACTCAATTAGCTTCTTCGTCGGACGGGTCTTGCGCTGCCTGCTTGGCAATTTCACGCCAGTTTCGTGTGTAACGATGGGCTCGCTCAACTTCTTCATCCGTTAGCTTGGGTGCATGCGAGTCTGAGTGATACCTCAAGTCGTCCTCTCGAATCGATTGCGCCCTCGCTGCAAGTCGAGCGGCTTGCTTGCCGCCAAGCCCCTGCGCATGCAGTGTTTCTGCATCGTCGAGGGTCATCGGACGAGGTGGTATATCATAGCCAAGGTCTTCTCGGTGAGGATTTGGTCTTTCTGGATGAGTCATAATGCATATTATAGCATAAGCACTATAATTTTTCAAGCTGGGTCAAGGTCGTCATCCGCCTCCGTCGCTCCTATTTCTCGCAGTGTTTGCTCGACCGGCTTTCGACCGAACTTGCCTGCAGGATGGTTCTGACGAGAACGCATACGCTCGTTGAGAGGAAACTCGACAACCTTGTCGTCGGGCTGTCTCTCTGCCGGGTCACGTGGCGGTGTATTAGGTGGTTCAGATTCCATACTTTTAATTATAGCTTGGTCTGGCGCAAGAGACGAGAGACCGCTATGTTCTCTCACCAAAAAACTCCGCGAGGAGATCGATGATATCCCCGCGGAGCGTTTGGCACCTGTTTGTTTGATTCGAGTGTAGCACCAACGTGCTTACGCTGCAAGCCCCCAGCTTACACATCACACCAGCCTGATTTCTGGCAGAGCCAGAAAGTCTGCTGGCGAACTTGCCGTATCACGGCGGCAGCAGCTCCAGTGCTCACTTCACCGTACAGCATATCTACACCACCAAACTAAACCACCCCTCTAGGAGGGGCGGTTTAGTTTATACCGTTCGGTATTATTTTTTCTTTGAGATGGTCAGGAAACCGTTGCGTGGGTTTTCCTTGACTACGCGATCTTCTGGAAGATCAGTTGGCTCACCCTTTTCGTTTTTCTCTACCTTTGCAAAGAAGTAGATAGTCTGTGGTTTGCCACCGCGCAAGGTAACAGTCGTCTTGTGCAGGTAGTATGTCACGCCCTTTGAGTTTGTGTGCTTGTAAGCCATTGGTCTTATACCTCCTTTAGTGCTATACAGTGGTTAGATTACCCTGAGCGGCTATTGCTTGTCAACACCTAAGGGTCAACTCTTTCTATCTGTTAGACATTTTGAGTATGAGTCGAAGCATCAGAAGTCCCACCAAACGAGCTACGATCATGAGCACTATCAGCAGACAGATGAGCACCGAAAAACCTGCGAAATCAGGCGACCACAGGGGTGAAGCGAAACTGTGACGATAAGCATTTGCCTTTGGCAGTTTCAATGTCGATTGCAGTTCTTCCGCAGGACCAAACCGCTCCAGATACGCTACAGTGCACTGCAAATATTCTTGTGAGTAACTGTTGAATTTCGGCGCGCACTCATCCTGAGCCTGCTTGTATATATTGCCGTTCGGATTGCTGCCTCCGCCAGCCGCGTTAAGTGCTCTCTGGCTGTCGCGTCTGTACTGATTCTCTAGATAAATCGTTCCCATGTCGGTGTTCATATG
>CAZIOA010000110.1:0-2218 GCA_964540835.1 uncultured Candidatus Saccharibacteria bacterium | reverse complement strand
AAGTCACGATTATCCCGCGCGGCGGCACCGGCGGCGTGACATGGTTCTTGCCACCACAGGACAAAAGCTACACCAGCGTCTACGAGTTCAAGGATCAGCTGGCCAGCGCGCTTGGCGGCCGAGTTGCCGAGAAGTTGATTTACGGCGCAGATGGCATAACGACTGGCGCCGGATCAGACCTGCGCAAGGCGACTGAAATCGCCCGTGACATGGTTATCGAGCAGGGTATGGGCACGAAACTTCGTGATCAGGTGTTCCATGAAAACAACGCTGGCATGGTGTTTGACCGTATCACCCACGAACGTCCGTATAGCGACGACACCGCAAAGGAAATCGACAGGGAAGTCGAGTCGCTTATCAAAGAAGCATCACGGCGCGCCGAGGTTGTCCTGACGCATAACCGCAAAAGCTTGGATGCTTTGGCAAAGGCACTGCTCGCCGAAGAGACATTGGATGAAAAGACAGTCGAGAAATTACTCAAAGATACGGAACTACCAAAGGAAGCGAAACTATACGCCTAGTCGGTGCGTGATAAGGAACAACAAACATGGGTCGAGTCAGTAGCGTCGTAGCTAGGGCAAACAAACGCTTATCTATACAGTTGGCTGCCAGTTTGCTGGCTGGCTCGACGTTGCTCTCGCTGCTGTTCGGATTTTTCCGCATGCGTTTGCTCAACGGTACGTACTACGACACGTACCCGACTGGTTACGACGCGTATCTCGCCGCGTTTACCGTACCGGATTTCATGTTTTTTATACTTGTGTCCGGCGCGCTGAGCGTGAGTTTCATACCAGTTTTTAACCAGCGACTTGCGACCGGCAACAAGAAGTCTGCTTGGGAGCTCTCGGCTAGCATGATTAATCTCATGGCGATGCTTACGCTTGCTGCCAGCATACTGATCATTATTTTTGCAGAGCCGCTCGTACGGTATGTGATCGCGCCAGGGCTGAGTGAGTCTGGTATAGCGCTCGCCACGAGCATGATGCGCGTCATCGCGGTAAACCCATTTCTGTTTGCTATCGCGACAGTGATCGCGAGCATTCAGCAAGCGGTCGGACGGTTCGTGTTTTTTGCGCTGGCACCGATACTTTACAACATCGGCATCATCATCGGATTGTTGGTATTTACGAACGGCATCACTATATTTGGCTGGCAGGTTTTCGAGGGTGGCATCATGGGCGTGGCGCTTGGCGTCGTGCTCGGCTCTATATTGCAACTGGTTGTCAGCACTATCGGACTGATAGGGTTGAAGTTTGACTACAGTTTTAAGATCTATTGGAAAAACAAAGGATTTCGTCAAGTGCTGCGTTTGCTCCCACCGCGTTCGATTGATCAAGGCATGGACTATCTGGTCGGCATCGTCGAAACGAATTTGGCATCGCGCATGGCGGCTGGTACGTTGGCGGCATACAACCAGGCGACCGTATTGCATATGGCACCGATTAATCTCATCGGCGTGGCAATCAGTACCGCTGCGTTTCCCAAGATGACTGAGCGTATCGGGCAGCACCGCCCAGACTTGTTTCGCAATGAGCTGCAAAATATCATCCGTATCATCGTGTGGCTCGCCATGCCTGTAGCGGCCGTGACGTTTTTTACGCGTGGTTATCTGGTAAACTTCATCAAAAATGGCGGTGATGCGCTCATGGCAGGATTACTCGGGTCACTGGTCGTGGCGATCCTGTTTCGATCAGTGTACTTTATCGCGGCTCGAAGTTTCTATGCTCAGCAAGACACGAAAACACCACTCTACATATCGTTGTTCGCGATTGGGCTAAATGTCGCGTTGGCGGTGTGGTTCACGATGGAGCTGGGCATGGGCGCGTATGGACTGGGCTATGCGCAATCGATTGTGGCCGTCGTCGAAGTCATCATACTGCTGACGATCATGAACCGTCGTATCAGAGGATTGGTAAACGGATGGTTATTGCGTGCGTTTGGCAGGATGACGATCGCAACGGCTATCACGTCAGTGGTTTGTTATATCATGGTGCAACTGTTTCAGTTGCAGGATGTCGATGCCAGTTTGCTTGCGACCCTGCCGAAATTCCTCCTTATCGTGACTGTGAGCGGCGCGGCATACTTGCTTGCTAGCAGGATGCTTCATCTACATGAGGCCGATCCTATACTCCACCGTCTCAAGCAGCTGCTCTTTGCCCGCGCTCGCTAGCCAGTCTGTAGATAATCTGGCATAATAGAGGCAATATATGAATACAAC
>CAZIOA010000109.1:0-2290 GCA_964540835.1 uncultured Candidatus Saccharibacteria bacterium | reverse complement strand
GTGTTTGACAGGACATCCAGTGGACAGGGTAAGGCCGTGTGTACCACAGTGGTCACTGCCGATGGCGCTAACACTCGGATCATCGAAGTCACGAGCAGCGTGCTGCGGACAGACTCCGATACGGCTCCTATCATGCACAAAGCCACCGCGGTAGCAGCTACGGGCGCAGCGCCAGCACCCGAGTATAGCGGCGTGACGATTGGGCATGGTGGGATGGAGCTACCTCTTGCGGGTCATTTTTCTGCGGAGCGGGTGGACGTGCTCGGCACACTGAAGGTTGGAAGCGATAACTTTAGCGGTTATACTGGAGCTTTGGTCGCAGATGAGATACGAGTCGCAAACATCGGTTGCGGCAGTAGTAATTGGCCTCAGGCATGCCCCGGCCAACCTATAACGCTTTATTCGCTGCCGTTTGGGCTTGCACCTGCCGGTCCGGTTTTGGGAGACGTGTGCGCGCCCGGTCAGGTGCCCAACGTCGCATTGCCAGATCTAGACACGGGCTGTACTTTGCCGAGTATGGATATGCCAGCTTTTGACAAAAAGAGTTTCGTCGAAAGCCTTGACGGCCCGACCATCCAGGCATCAGATATATTTGACCCCGATAATTACCCGAACAGCTGCGTCGAGCGGGTTCCGGTATATGTATCTCCGCCGTATGGCATATATGATGTCAAAGGAGCCAAGTACGAAGTGCCTGCCGGCGCGACCATCGTAGGGGATATAGACATAAACTTACTGCAGTCCAACTGGAACGATATCGCCGTGGGTAAATGCGAGATATATTTCCAGGGAGACGCCTACATAAAGGGCAACATAAGGACTATTGCGTCAGGCACCAGGCGAGGAAAATTACACATAGGAATATCTGACAGTATGACGGGCTCAGACGTAACAATTGTCTCGAACGGACAGGTTATTTTGCAAGATGCCGCGTTTCCTTCTAACGCCAGTGACACCAAGCTTCATTTCGTCAGTTTTTACTCAAATGTTCCGTCATGCTCGAACAGCGATGTTCTACCCTCTGCCACGAATCCGACTTGCTTGACACCACAGCAGGCCAAAGATGCAGTGTCATTTACATATTCTGCCTTTTTCCCAACAAGTGCAGGTGTCCCCAACTATAGAGCTTTTCAGCTCCAGCCAAATGACGGAGGATTTCAGATGGATCATGTGTCTATTTATGCATACTACGCTGGGCTAGGTAGTAGCTGTAACTGGGGGGGCAACCTGTCAATCGGCGCGGTTGCTGCGCAGGTGTATGGCGGAACTGACTGTTGGGGCGCTAGTGCATTTACGAATATGGAAGTCACAGACGAAGAATCAACCTTTGGCGCGCCACCGCGGACTGGTGAGTTTGGACTCGTTGATTACCATCCGATATCGCTCCAGTGAACATGATCATGTCAAACGCTTTGAAATACGTACATAAAATGCTAAAGTTTAATATAGAGAGTAGCAACAGAATGAACAATCACAATAAACAGTCACGTAAAAGTAGAGGATTTACCCTCGTCGAGCTACTGATAGTCATCGCTGTCATAGCTATATTGGCGGCAATCGCGATTGTTTCGTACGCGAGCACCCGCAACAGCGCTTTGAAAAACTCATACGAGTCAACTGCTCAGCAGGTCAAGCTGAAGCTGGGTGAGTATTTCACGGACAATAATCACTATCCACGGTATAAAAGCAACGTGATCACATATCTCAATGACATAAATGCCGGTAGTTCGGTAGTCGATGAGTTCAACAAAAGCGCCTATACGTATCATTCCTATACCAATAGCAGTATGTCTTCGTCATGTACAGGGGCTAACTGTCAGTACTTCGAAATACGAGTCAACAAAAGCAATTGGAACGGCGGCTCGTCTGACTCCAACCTCGTCGTGAAGCCGTAAGCACGAATAGCTATATTTTACCAAGGGGCGGCATATTGTATTGATGTGTCGCCCGTTTCTTTTTGAGACTGCCCGACGGCAGTTTTTTGTTTTTTAGGTTATTATGGATGAGATGGCTCAAACATTCTTTTTTTATGACCTTGAGACGAGCGGATTATCCGGACGAAACGATCGCATCATGCAGTTCGCCGGACAGCGAACTGATATGGACCTGAACCCTATAGGTGAGCCGGTGAACGTACTGGTCGCGCTGAATGATGATACGCTGCCGAGTCCAGAGGCCCTGATGGTCACTGGCATTACGCCGCAGCAGGCGGTTACGGATGGATATACCGAGGCACAGTTTGCTCAGATGTTGCTCAACGATATATTTACCGAAGACACTATCGTCGTTG
>CAZIOA010000108.1:0-2315 GCA_964540835.1 uncultured Candidatus Saccharibacteria bacterium | reverse complement strand
TTGTGGTTATACCATTGTACGCCACGATCACGATAGCGGCGAGGATGCCAATGATGACTATGACTATGAGGAGTTCGACGATGGTGAAGCCGAGACTAGAGAAGGCTTTTAGCGGTCTCTTTCTCTCTCTGCCTATTATCGTTGTCATAATATCTACAACATCCTTGCTCTTTACTTATATTTTGATTTTAGCATAAAACATAAGCGTTTATATATCGGTGCTATCCGTGCCTGCGTAGCACGACAGCCGTGCGGGCGGGGAGGTAGAGTTTTATGGTGCCATCGAGCGCGGGGTAGGACATGCCTGCGTCTATGCGGACAAAGCCGCCGAACGCCTTGCCGTCCGTGCTGAAGATGATCGTATACTCGCCGTCGGGGACAGAAAAGCCATAGTCGGTAAATGATTGTTCAGGATGGAAATTAAATGCGAATAGGAAATCGCCGCGCGTAAACGCCAGGACGTGATCGCCATCGTGTATCGTGACGTTTTCTGGCTCTGCTTTTAGTAGTTTCGCTAGTTTGACCATGACGCGGTCGAAATCCGCCAAGTAGTGATACTTGAGGGTCTTGTCATCGAGCAGGCTCCACTGCCGACAGGCGTAGTGATACGACCAGTCGTTGCCCTCGCGAGGGAAATCAACCCACTCTGGATGTCCGAACTCGTTGCCCATGAAGTTGAGGTAGCCTCCATGGTGCAGACTTGCGGTGAGGAGGCGAATCATCTTGTGTAGCGCCATGGCGCGATCAACCGCGATATTTTCGTCGCCCTTTTGCATGTGATCGTACATCGCTTTGTCTGCCAGTCGGAACATCAACGTCTTGTCGCCCACGAGCGCCTGATCGTGGCTCTCGGCATAGCTGATAGTTCGCTCCTCGGCTCGGTGCTGTGTCAGCTCATGGTAGAGCTGCGACATGTTCCACTGCTCATCCGGTAAATCCTTGGTGTATTTGATCCAGAGGTCGGGCACTCCCATGCTCAGTCGATAATCAAAGCCGACGCCGCCGTCGCTGACTGGCGCTGCGAGCCCCGGCATGCCGCTCATATCCTCGGCAATCGTGATAGCGCTTGGGTTTACTTCGTGAACCAGCTGATTTGCCAGCGTGAGATAGGCGAGGGCGTCGTGGTCGACGTGTGTGAAGTATTTGCCGTAGTTGTCAAAGTCAACGCCCATGCCGTGGTGCGTGTAGAGCATGCTTGTCACGCCATCGAAGCGAAAGCCATCGACATGAAACTCATCCAGCCAGTAGCGACAATTGCTGAGCAAAAAGTGCGCTACTTCTGGTTTGCCATAGTCAAACACGCGCGAATCCCACTGGTCGTGATTGCCGCGATCACCGGAGTGGAAGAACTGATCGAGCGTGCCGTCATAACGGCTTATGCCCTCATGCTCATTCTTGACGGCGTGCGAATGGACGATATCCATGATTACACGGAGACCGGCACGGTGCGCCGTGTCGATAAGTGCCTTTAGATCATCCGGCGTACCAAAGCGTGAGCTTGGCGCAAAAAAACTTGATACATGGTAGCCGAAGCTACCATAATAGGGGTGTTCGGCGATCGCCATCAACTGTATCGCGTTGTAGCCTGCGGCTTTGATACGCGGGATGATCTCCCTTGTAAACTCTTTGTAGGTGCTGACGCTTGCTTTTTCGGCACTCATGCCCACGTGTGCTTCATATATGAGCAATGGCTCATGGGCAGGCTTGAAATCATCGTGTCGCCATTTATGCGGATGTTTCGGATCCCAGACGACCGCGTCGAATAGGTGCGTCTGCTGATCTTGTACGACGTACGTCGCCCAGGCAGGTACACGATAGTCATCACCGCCATCCCAGTACACATGCAGCTTGTAGTGGTCGCCATGCTTTAGCGCACCTGCGGGTAGGGTGATACTCCACTGGCCATCTTCGAGCGGCTGCAGCTCGTACTTCGAATCATCAACCCACTGAGAGAACTCACCGACCAGATAGATCTTGGTCGCTGCCGGTGCCCAGTCCCGGTATGTCCAGCCGTCTGCGGTTTTGTGCAGACCGAAGTACCGGTGCCCCTGCGCGAAATCACCGACTGTATGACTAGCGAAAATTCGCTTGGCATATGCAGCTGTGTGTCGCAGCCGCTGCTGTAGCTTGCGACGGTATGGCGCCAGCCACGGATCCGCTTGCGATAGTCTCTCATCTGCAGGTAGTTTAACCATTACCTTCATGATAGCACGCAAGCGTGATCCATACTGGTGTCTGTAGTCTTAAGTAACTATACGCTAGAAGCCTAGGTCGAGAGGATCAGCTAAGGTGAAATCTGGCACGACGTTTTCAGC
>CAZIOA010000107.1:0-2317 GCA_964540835.1 uncultured Candidatus Saccharibacteria bacterium | reverse complement strand
GCACGCAGTTTCGGTGGCAAAAAAATCGATCTCGACGTGATCAAAAAAGAGCTCAAAGACGAAATCACCCACATCCTCTATGATCAGACTCGTCGTACGCCGATCGTGATACCGGTTATCAACGAGATTGGCGGTGGGAGCAACGGTCAAACACGTGACAATCGAGACAACGCTCGTACTCAAAAGCCAGTACGAACCGATCGTCCCGCGGGAGCAGTCGCATCAAAGCAGCGTAAATTCCCGCCACGTCAGGTGCCTGACACGGAAGCGACCGACCCGTCGCTACGATCAAAAACAGAAACGCGCGCGTATTAGCTTGCAAAATGTAGTAAATTTTGCTATAATATAGCTATTAATATCAGATATAATAAAAACAACCTATGCCAAAAAGAAAAAGAGTCACGAAAAAGAAAAAGTCGGTAAAAGCATCTAGCCCGCAACATCATTTGCCGGCCGGATTTTGGCAGCAAGTCGCCGCGCTCGCGCTTATCGCTATATCTGTACTACTCGTCGTCGCTTGGTTTGGTGTCGGTGGACCGGTACTGGAGTGGGTGCAGCAGGCAGCACTTGCGATTATCGGGTACGCGGTTTTTGCGGTTCCGCTGCTATTTACCTATGTCGCGGTTGAGATCTTTCGTGCCGAAGAAAACAAACTACCTCATGTCATGAAGGCGGCCACAGGACTGCTTATCGTCTGGTTGGCAGGACTCTTTGGGTTGATTCCTGGGACGCCGAGCAACGGCGGATGGGTCGGTGAAAACCTCAATACTCTGACGCTTTCTCTCGTCGACGCTCCTGTCGCAGGGTTTGTATACACGGTGCTTATCATAGTGACGGTGCTGTTTGTCGTGCGGGTGTCGCCCTTTACGCTTATCAAAAAGGTATGGGAGCTGGTACAGACCGAAAAGTTTGATGACAACAACGTCAAGGTTATGAAGCAAGCCTCCGAGGATGAAAGCAAAAAACCGATGGCAGACTTCAAACTGAATGCCGGGGTAGAGCTCGAAACGACCGAGGATGATAGCGGACGCTCCACGCGATTATCGTCACTTCGCGGCAGCATCAAGCAAGACAAAGCGGCCGAAGAACAGTCCGCTCTTGTGTCGGTGAATGATCCGAACTGGAAAGCGCCAAGCATTGATTTGCTTGAGAAGAAGCAGGCACCGGCAGACGCAGGTGACGTGCAACAAAACGCGCAGATTATCAAAGATACTCTAAGTGAGTTTAGCATCGACGTCGAGATGGAGGGCGCGAACATCGGTCCGAAAGTGACTCAATACACACTGAAACCGCCGAGTGGCGTAAAACTCACGCGTATCACTGCGCTCGAAACGAATATAGCGCTCAACCTCGCCGCGCAGTCGCTCCGTATCGAGGCACCCATACCGGGTCAAAAGGCAGTTGGTATAGAGGTGCCGAATCGTCGTGCTGCCGATGTGCGTTTGTATGGTATTTTGACATCCAAACAGTGGGAAAAGGGTCGTGAACCGTTGAATTTCGCCATAGGGCGCGATATATCCGGCGAAGCGGTCGTCGGAGAGCTAAATCAGATGCCGCACCTGCTGATCGCCGGTCAGACAGGCAGTGGTAAATCGGTCATGATAAACACGTTGCTCACGAGTTTGCTCTATCACAATAGTCCGAGCGAGATGAAGCTTATCCTTGTCGACCCGAAACAGGTCGAGATGGCACCATACGAGGATATTCCACACCTTCTCACGCCAGTGATTACAGAACCGGAAAAGACCATCAGCGCACTCAAATGGGCGGTCAATGAGATGGAGCGCAGGTATAAATTGTTGGCTGCTGAGAAACTGCGAGATATCAAGAGCTACAACAAGAAGATGCAGTCCGGCAAGGGCAAAATCGAAGTAAAGGACGAGGAAGGAAACGCGCAGCAACACGAAGAAGGCGCGATGCCGTACATCGTCATCGTCATCGATGAGTTGGCGGACCTCATGATGGTCGCGGCTCGCGACGTCGAAGCGCTTGTCGTACGTCTCGCGCAAAAAGCACGTGCTGTTGGTATCCACCTGGTGCTCGCGACGCAGCGCCCGTCGGTAGACATCATCACCGGACTTATCAAGGCAAATATACCCGCTCGTATCGCGTTTACTGTCGCTAGCCAGGTAGATAGCCGTACGATTCTCGACCAAGCCGGTGCAGAGAAACTGCTCGGCAAGGGTGACATGCTGCTGCTTACGCCAGCCATGAGCAAGCCGAAGCGTATACAGGGCGCATGGGTCACTGACGATGAAGTTGGCAAAATCAACGATCATTTACGCATGCAATCAGCACCACAGTACAACGACGAGAT
>CAZIOA010000106.1:0-2334 GCA_964540835.1 uncultured Candidatus Saccharibacteria bacterium | reverse complement strand
CACCGCAGGCAGGACATTGGAAGTCTCCGTACTCTATCAGCACGGCTTTGCTGTCTTTTGGTCCTTTCACATGATCAGCTATGTTGCCGTTCGCTTCGCTAGCAGCGACGAATTTGCCGTGGTCTACGTCATCACCGATAGTTACTTGATTTTGACGTGACATATACACCAGCCCTGCCAGCACGGCGACGCAGACGACGGTAAATATAATCCAAGCGTTTTTACTCACGAATTTCCTCCAGTTTATACCTGTCTATTATAACCCAACGAAGCCATAGAAATGAACATTGGTTTATTTCGTTGCATGCTCTCTAGCGCCTGACTGGCTCACCTCAATCTGGATAAAATACAGATTTTGTATTAGGGTAACTATATGACAACGCTTTTGCTAATTTTCTGGATCACGCTACTGGTCGTACTGTCGCTTTTATCCGCGCTGCGGCTTCAGCGGTCGTCACATAGCATGTTTGAGCTTAAACGACTCGACTCTAGGGCTGCATTGCGCCGCGAGAAGCTGTTTGAGGACGTGCTGACGATACGCCAATTTCTGCTAGGAATATTGCTTGTCGCGCTGACTGCAATCGGTGTTTCGCTATGGCAGGGCTGGGGAGTGCTCATAGTGATCGTGGCGCTTGCAGGGTCGATGCTCGTTGGTAGTTTACGTCCTTTGCAACGCATGGCTATGAAGATCTATGTGCCCTATGAGCCTACTGTTTTGGATGTCGTAGAGAAAGTACCGTATATCGGCAAACTTTTGGGCGGCAATCGTCGTATGCCGCACGATACGCGGCTGGAATCATCTGAGCAGCTATTGCACCTCGTTGAATCCGCTGGACACATCCTTACCTCTGAGCAGCAAAATATCATACGTCGTGGCTTGAAATGGCATACGACAGCGGTGAGAAGCGTCATGACACCACATGACGAGATCGTGAGTATCAAGCATACAGAGCTGCTTGGGCCGTTGGTGCTGGATGACCTGCATCGCAGTGGACACACCAGATTTCCGGTTATACGCAGCACTATCGATAATGTCATTGGCGTGCTCGACATAGCGGAGCTGCTCGAAGTCGATGCCGCAAAAAAGTCGCAAACAGCTGAAAAGGCGATGTCGACGCAGGTGCTTAGGATCGAGCAAGACGAAACACTGCCGACAGCGCTTGCCATGCTGCAAAAGAGCCGCCAGCACGCACTGATAGTCATCGATCACGAGGGCAAGACAGTCGGTTTGTTGACACTTTCTGACATCATGCGTTCGCTGCTAGGCCACAAAGCGTGACGATATATGGCGTATAGGTGGGGTAGATGGTAAAATAACAGATGATATGACAGGAACTCACTCCAGAATACTCGCAGCAGAGACGACTGAAAAAATAGGTGAAGACGTGCAAGTGAGCGGCTGGGTAAACAGTCGTCGCGATCATGGCGGACTTATATTCATCGATTTACGTGACCACACGGGCGTGGTTCAGTTGGTCGTAAACCCCGAAGCAGCCGATGCGTTTTCGTGCGCCGAGAGTGTCCGTGACGAGTACGTGATCCGTGCTGTTGGCATAGTCAAAGAGCGTGACGATAATTTGAAAAACCCGCATATACCTACTGGCAGCATAGAGATCGCCGTCGCTGATTTGGAGTTATTAAACCGATCGGAACCACTGCCGGTTAACGTCCATGATGACGGCCAGCAGTCAAACGAAGAACTGCGATTGAAGTATCGATACCTCGATCTGCGCCGTCCTAAGATGCAGCAGCGACTGAAGCAGCGCGCTGACATGTATCGTGTCATCCGTCAGTATATGGACGAACGAGAATTTACCGAAGTCACCACGCCGATATTGGCCAACTCAAGCCCGGAGGGCGCTCGTGATTTTTTGGTACCGGCTCGTCTGCATCCAGGTAAATTCTACGCGTTGCCACAAGCGCCGCAGCAGTTCAAGCAGCTGTTGATGGTTGGCGGCGTGCCTCGATACTACCAGCTTGCCGCGTGTTTTCGTGACGAGGACGCTCGTGCTGACCGGCTATACGGAGAGTTTTATCAGCTTGACATGGAAATGTCTTTTGTCGAGGACGGCGAGACTGTTCGTCGGATCATGGAGCCACTGATCAAGCAGCTCGTGACTGATTTCGCAGGCAAAAAACTTTTGACGGATCATGTACCCCGCATACCGTACGCGCAAGCAATGGAGGAGTATGGATCTGATAAGCCTGATTTGAGATATGGCATGAAACTCATCGAGCTGAGCGATGCGCTTTCTGATACGGAGTTTGCCGTATTTAAAAATACGCTTGCAAGTGGCGGCGTCATCAAGGCGATACGCGTAGCGGGCGGAGCAA
>CAZIOA010000105.1:0-2407 GCA_964540835.1 uncultured Candidatus Saccharibacteria bacterium | reverse complement strand
CAAGTTTACAGTTTCTGTAATTATACCCTATTCTTATCTGTTATTCCACTATGTTGCTGTCTCGCAGATTGAACCTCGTCGCACGCCACAGGTATACGCAGATCGCGATGAGTATCGCGTACGCGACCCATGTCATCCACGGCTGAACCTCCACCGTCGTGAGCGCCCATGGCAAACCAGCGAAGTACTCAATCGTCGTCGTCATATATGTCAGCAACCACTCAGCGGGCAGTCCAATAACTTGAGCAAATATCGGCAAGACCAGCGCACCCACGCCAGCGACGAACGTCAGTAGCATCGCATATGGAACAAAGAGCAATACCATAAGATTCGCGATGACTGCTACGTTACTGAACTGGCTAAACGCCAGCACGAGGATCGGCAGCGTCGCGATTTGAGCACTCATCGTTTCACCCGCGATCTGTCGTATGTTGCCTGGCTTTTTGTCTCCGAAAAAATATCGCTGCAAAAGCGGTGCCAAAATCATCACGCCCGCAAACGCCGCGAAGCTCAACTGCCAACCGAGATCATTCCACGCATACGTCGGATCTATCATCAACGTAACCGCCGCTGCAAATGGCAGCAGTACTAACGGGTGAAACTTTCGGCCGTAATACCACGCCGCCAAACTAAGCCCCGCCACGAGACCGGCTCGCGACATGCTCGGACTAGCTCCAGTCACGGCCATGAATCCAATAACCATCGCGCTCGCTGAGAGAGTCGCTAGATATTTCGATACGCGGACAAACAGCCGCCTTGCAAACCGCACTAAAATAGTCAAATTATACCCACTCGCCACGACGACATGTGTCAGTCCCGTGACGACAAGAGCCTCGTCGAGCTCAGGAGGCAACGCGCGACGCTGCCCAACCAGATACCCAAGCCCTAGACTTACCTGCGGCTCATCCACCGCCAACCGTACATGATCGCCAAACCAATCGCGTGTCCGCAGTGCGACGTCACCAGGATGTGGACGTACGGCGCTGTCTATCTCGGCATTGAACATGGCAGCAGAAAAGCTGCCAAATCCCTTGGACAGTTTGCCGCTAACGGCTATGCGATCGCTCCGCTTCAGCTCATTTGTTTGATCAGTGCTCACCCACACCTTTCCTGCGACAGGATGACCATTAACTGCCACGTGTCGCAAACGGAGCAGTGTCTCGGCATGGTTGCCTGTGTCAGGGTCATCGCTAATCGTCCCCTGAAGTTGCACGTGGTGACCGAAGAGGTTTTCGTACACCGTCAGCTGCGACCCAAGCAGCGAACCCCGCCACAACCCGATCAACATGCCAGCGACAAAAATAAACGGTACGAGATATACGACTCGTTGCCACAAAACAACCGACAATACTACCAGTCCGACAATCAGCCACGCCAACGAACCAAACATCGTCTGCTCTATAGAGGGAACCGTCGCGGTACCGATGATTATACCAAAGCTCGCAATCGCAATCAGCCAAGAAACGTGGATTTTCCTTTGAATTTGCCACAACTGCATGAGTTATAGAATACATCTCGAAATACATTTCGTATATGAAAAGTATTTCGAGATATGTTCTCCATACATGATGTGTCATAATACATATACCATGAGCGCTATCCGAACATTCGAAGACAAAGACCAGCTGGCAAGCGCCGCGGCAAAAGCCGCGACTGATATCTTGTGGGCAAGTATAAATAAGTATGACCAAGCGACATGGGTGCTGGCTGGCGGTTCGACACCACTCGCTGCCTACCGAGTTATCGCGACAGGCTACCAAAGTGCTATCGACTGGTCCAAAGTGACGTTGATGCTTGGCGATGAGCGGATTGGCGCGCTCGACGGACCCAACAACAATTGGCATGCGATCAACCGCATACTGGCAACGTTGCCAGCCCGTAAACTGCGACCAAAGTCCAACTTGCCTATCGAAGAAGCAGCTGCTGACTATGAACGGTACCTCTCATTGATAGCAAAAACCGACAACGGCTTACCACGTCTCGACCTCGTATGGCTTGGAGTTGGAGATGATGGACACACCATGTCTTTGTTTCCGAATCACGAAAGTATGTTTCCGTCGGGTAATTTGATCATACCTGTGCGAAATTCGCCCAAGCCGCCGCGCGAACGTATCAGCTTTTCGCTGCGCGCGCTCCAGGGTGCCCAAAACGCCATGGTTCTCGCGAGCGGATCCGAGAAGCGCGATGCCGTGCGTGGCGCGCTATCTGGCAACAACTCTCCTGTAGCACTTGCTGCCAATATCATCGAAACGCATGAAGGCAACGTGACGTGGTTCATCGACAACGATGCAGCAGCGGATTGACATTCCCTCTGTAAATTGTTATATTTACTAGAGTTTTTTGACAGACTATGGAGCCATAGCTCAGCTGGTTAGAGCACCTGCCTTTTAAGCAGGGTGTCCTGGGT
>CAZIOA010000104.1:0-2442 GCA_964540835.1 uncultured Candidatus Saccharibacteria bacterium | reverse complement strand
ACATCGTGACAGACAAGCATATCTACGAACTTGAGTTCGAACTCAACGGCAAACAAGTGATCGACGATCTAGGCGCAAAGGTCGGCAAGGTTACTGACTACATCGTCGATATCGATAGTTTCGTTATCCAACAACTCGTCGTGAAACGACCACTCTTAAAGAGCTTCAATGATGACGAGTTGCTTGTTCATCGTAAACAAATCGTGGAAATTACTGACGATGCCGTTATCATAAAGTCCGGCAAGAACAAAAACAAAGTTCGCGCAAAAACGAATCGGCTTTACGTCAATCCTTTTCGCAATGCCTCGCCGCAACCGGAAACAGTACGAATAGATAGTAGGAAATAGTAGGTAGTTTGTAGCTAGTGATCAGTGGTTGATAGTGCTGTTTTGATATCTTCGTATGAGAAACCCTGGCGAGCAAGGTATTGCATGAACTTTTGTTCGTCGGGATATTTGGCGCGCTTTTTAGCTATGATTTTTTGCAGCTCATCCTGATCACTACGCTCTGTTTCCGCGAGATATTTGTCGACGACTTCACGCTTGACGCCCTTGGCGGCGAGTTCTGCCTGTAGCTTGCGACGACTGGCGCCTTTGGTCAGGTTGCGATTCTCGACCCACCACCTTGCGAACTTTTCGTCATCGATATACCCTTTTTCGACCAACCGGTCGTACACGCGTCCAGCCACCGCCTGACTCACGCCCGGCCGTTCCACCAGCTCATTTTGCAACTTTTTACCCCTGTTAAAGAAGACTTCTTTTTTCAGTCTTTTTGTCGGGCGGGTTTTGCGGTAGAGATAGTCACGCACCTCACGGGCACTGTGCGGTCGCATCAAGCAATATTCGAGTGTTCGCGCGTATAGTTTGCCGAACTGACTTTCCGTCTCTAAATCGGCAAGTTCTTGCTCGCTATATTCCCTCCCTACCTTGATACCAAGATCGGAAATCTGAAAAATATCCAAGCTGAAACGATACTTGCCGTCAACCATCACGTTAACGCGATTTTGGTCTTTTTGCTGAGTGGTCAGTGCGGTGATTTTCACGTTATTCGCTTCGAGATGAATCTTCTTGCGGCTCTACGCTCTCACTCTCAACAATGCTTTCTCTGAAAGTTCTCCGACGCATGTGCCATCCATGACTAAAAATACGACCTGGCATGTACGCGACCGGTATATGAATAAAGGCTGCATCCGTTTCGCGATCTTCCTTTTGTGCAGCTAGAGCTTCCTTGAGATTTTCGTCCTTTATCCCATCAATTTCATCAACTGGAATTTGCGTTTGAGATGGCAAATCTATAGGACGCTCAACCCCATACATATCCAAAACTTTTCTGGCTAATCGAGGGTGACGACCATTGAAGTAATCTTCTCGACGGGGATCACCCCAGCGGTTGATCCAACTGACCGTTTCGACTTTCTCTGCCGACATTACGCCTCCTCTTCGGCTACTTTCACGCGGACTTTCTTTTCGATCTCCGCGAGGACTTTCGGGTTTTCCTTCAGATATAGCTTGGTTTGTTCACGGCCTTGGCCGATCTTGGCATCAGCATAATCAAACCATGCACCCGCCTTGCCGACAATACCATGTTGCACGGCGAGATCAAGCACGTCACCAGTGTTGGAAATACCTTCGTTGTACATGATGTCAAACTCAGCGAGGCGGAAAGGCGGCGCGATTTTGTTTTTCACGACTTTTACCTTGGTGCGGTTGCCTATGATGTCTTCACCGTTTTTGATCTGACCTATGCGGCGAATATCGATACGAACAGAGGCGTAGAATTTCAATGCGTTTCCGCCGGTCGTCGTCTCGGGATTGCCAAACATCACGCCGATCTTCATGCGGATCTGGTTGATAAAGATGACCGTGGTCTTTGACTTATTGATAATACCTGTTAGCTTGCGTAGCGCCTGGCTCATCAGACGTGCCTGCAGACCCATGTGGCTGTCACCCATGTCGCCGTCGATTTCCGCCTGTGGCACGAGTGCGGCTACAGAGTCAACGACCACCAAATCCACGGCATTGCTACGCACAAGCGTTTCCGCGATTTCAAGTGCTTGCTCGCCGTTGTCCGGCTGAGACACGAGCAGGTTATCAGTATCGACACCCAGCTTTTTGGCGTAGGCTGGATCAAGCGCATGCTCGGCATCGATAAATGCTGCCGTACCGCCTGCTTTTTGCACCTCTGCGATAGCGTGGAGCGTCAGTGTCGTCTTGCCCGAGCTCTCCGGACCATAAATCTCTATGATACGACCCTTTGGATAGCCGCCCCCAAGCGCGAGGTCGAGACTGAGCGCGCCAGATGGAATCAGCTCTACGTCTGCCTTGTGCGCTTCACCTAGTTTCATGATTGACCCATCACCAAATTGCTTAGTAATCTGATCCATCGCCAGTCCAAGCGCCTTTAGCTTGCCTTCGTTTGCCGATGTGTCAGTCACGGCTGTTT
>CAZIOA010000103.1:0-2465 GCA_964540835.1 uncultured Candidatus Saccharibacteria bacterium | reverse complement strand
TCGCGACCGTCGAGCGCGGATTACGGCTCGTGGATTTCTGATCGATGCTGATCGCAGGGCTCAGGCCTTCAATCTGGTCGACGTCCGGTTTGTCCATAGTTCCCAAGAATTGCCGGGCATAACTCGACAAACTTTCCACGTAGCGGCGCTGACCTTCGGCGTAAATCGTGTCAAATGCAAGCGAGGACTTACCCGATCCGGACAGTCCTGTGATAACAACTAATTTGTCGCGCGGAATCTCGACAGTAATGTCTTTGAGATTGTGCTCGCGCGCACCTGTAACTCGTATCACCTCTGGCATAACCAAACTATTATACAGTTTATTTGCAACTTTTTCCAGTATCTAAATGTGAGTAGCGCCACCGTCCGTATGGAACGATGGCGCTTTTGCCCTAGGTGCAGTCAGATGACTAACGGCGGTACAGTTCACTTTCGAAGAACGGATCGCCGCCGCAGCCGATACCGAACTGCTCGCACACCGACTGATCGCCGACCGACGATGTCGGCACGTCAAATACAACGCTCGAAAAAACCAGTGAGAGCATCGCGGCGATGAAGCCGATAATTAGTCCCACAGTAATTCCCGAAACCCCTTTTTGCTGTTGCCCAGAGTCCATGACAGACTCCTTTCTCTCGTTGTTGGGCGTGGCATAATTATTACATTTTTACTGCGATATTGCAACAGTTGCGATCCTGAGTCTTATACTGAGTCTCAAAACCTCAGCGATACGAAGCTTAAGCGACTGCAGCCTTGGAAATTACATCGCTAATTCATGAATTTCCAGGCTTCGTGAGTGAGGTTTTGAGACTTAGGATTCTAGTCTGGACTTGAAGGATCAGACAAATCAGCCGGGGCGATGTTTTCCAACCACAACTGCAGTTCTTGCAGGATAAACTGCTGGTGATCGGTTAGTTGCTCTTTAGAAAGCCGCTCCATTGACTTCATAAACGACGGAAGCTGCACCTGTATGCGCTCCGCGCGCCACTTTTCCCAGGTAACGGTCTCGTCTGCACTCAAACTGCGGGGATAGTTTCGCGCCTTGTAGTGAAGCAGTAGTGGCGCCAATCTGTCGTCTTGAAACTCAGGATGCATGTCGGCAAGCGTTTTTTCGTCTGCTGCAGCTACCGCCTGTACACGCAGGCGATCGGCATCGTTCAGAAATCCATCATAGAGCTGCGCTTCGACATCCGGCGACTTCTTATACTCCGGCTTGTCCTCATACAGACTCCTGAGGTTTTCGGCGAAATGCGGCGCTGCAAGCAGCATATTCTTATGCTTCTCTATAGTTGCCTGGTCGAGTCCGATCCGTTTCCAACCATCTTCTTTCTCCAGCACACCAAGTGGCGCGACAGCTGGCGTGCGATTATATTGTAACTCCTTGACTGGCAAAGCTACGAAATCTTCAGCCTTGCGCTCTTCCCACGAGGCATACATCTTCTTCGCCAGGGATTTGCTGTCCAAGTCTACGAATGGCGTCGGGTCATACCTCAGGTCGTACACGATGACATTGCCGTTTTTGCCAGCAGTCAGTGGAAACGCGATAGTCGTTTTTTCGTGTTCGGTCGCGTACCTGCCGCTTGAGTATACGAACGGCTGTTTATCATCCAGATTGACGAGGTTTTTAACCTCTTTTTTATCACGCATCTTGAGAAGGTAATCAAACAACTGTGGTTGCTTCTCTCTGATAAGCTTCGCGACCGCGATCAATGCTTCGACGTCGCTCATCGCGTCATGCGCTTTGAGATGATCGACGCCGTTCTCCTTGGTCAGAAGTTCGAGACGGTTCGTCGGTTTGCCATCCACGACGGGCCATTTGATGCCCTCGGGCCTAAGCGCACGCGTCATGCGGACGACATCCAGCAGATCCCACCTGGAACGACCGTCACGCCAGCTCCATTCGTACGGATCACGAAAATTTCGCCACAGAAGGTGGCGGATAAACTCGTCGTCGAAACGAACATTGTTGTACCCAACGACGATAGTGTCTTCGGTAAATATATCGTTGAGCAACATCTGAGCAAACTGCGCCTCGGTATACCCATCTGCGATTGTCTGCTGCGGCGCGATACCCGTCACCATCAGTGCATCCGGACTCGGCAGCGTGTCATCATTCAACGCGACCAGTACGTTCACCGGCTCGCCTATAGGGTTAAGATCCAGGTCTGTCCGTTGTCCGGCAAACTGCATGATCCTATCGCTGCGACCTGACAACCCACTCGTTTCAAGATCATAAAAAAAGAATGTTTGAGCCATCTCATCCATAATAACCCAAAAATCAAAAACTGCCGACGAGCAGTCTCAAAAAGAAAAGGGCGACACATCAATACAATATGCCGCCCTTGATGAAATATAGCTATATGCGCTTACGGCTTCACGACGAGGTTAGAGTCAGATGAGCCGCCGTTCCAGTTGCTTTTGTTGACTCGTATTTCGAAGTACTGACAGTTAGCCCCTGTACATGACG
>CAZIOA010000102.1:0-2469 GCA_964540835.1 uncultured Candidatus Saccharibacteria bacterium | reverse complement strand
ACGATGTGGCTGCCAACCGGACCGGTAGCGTTTATGGCCCAGTTCGGATAGTACCCGACGTAGGTGTTTTTGCCTGTCGTGGGGCTGGGAACGGTGTGCGTGAAGTTGTTGCTGTATGTCGAAGATGACGTATTGGTCGCTGTCATGTTGTACTGTGATGACAGCACTGTCATGCCGTAGCTGTTGGATGGCTGGATGGTGATGTTGGTCACCAGGAAGCTTTCACCCTGCGGGATGCTTGTCGGCGTGGTGGCTCTAAAGGTCGTTGCGACACCGGTACATACTTCGGTAACTGCCCAGTTTTTCGCATATGCTCGCGTGCCCGGAAAAAAGAGTCCCAGTACACTGATGATGACGATACTGATGATGGCCAGTTTGCTTTTCACGCTGTTTCTTTTAAATCCTTATGTATATCATACCATTTCATGCTATGCTTCTTCCTCCAGTGACATGATGACTTTCGGCAGGTCTTTTGGCAGTATGTCAGCCTTGATGATAAACCCGTCAGCGCCGTTGTCCATGGCATTGTCGGCGATGCTGCGTTGCGCCAGATTTGTCAGTACGACGATTTTTGCTGTCTGGCAGCCATGAGCCGGATTGGTACGGAGTTCCTTGAGTATTTCCAATCCTGATATGCCCGGCAGCATGACGTCAAGAAATATGACATCCGGTCGGAAAAGCTCCAGTTTGACGTACATTTCGTCCGCTCCGTCTGCCGTCTCGACCATATAGTGATTGTTTGCGAGAACCATTTTGTACATGTCTCGGATGCTTGGGTCATCCTCAACTACTAGGACGCTTCTTAAACCAGCCACGTATACCTCCTGACGTTTTCTTTGCTATTATCTCATCATCTCTAGCGGGGACATAAATCGGCAGGGTGAAATAGAACGTCGAGCCAGTTCCCTTGTCCGGCTCGATGCCAATCTCGCCGTTTTGCAGCTCGATGATAGTCTTGGATATGAAGAGGCCAAGTCCGGTGCCGCGCGTACCGGCAATCAGGCTGCGCTCCGCGCGATAGAACTTGGTAAAGAGCCGATCGCGCAGCTCCTCAGGCACGCCGGGGCCGTTGTCGACGACTTCGACACGAACTTTATCTTTATCCACGAGTAGGTTGACTTTGATCTTGCCGCCTTTGCCGGTGTACTTTATGGCATTGCCGACGAGGTTATTGACGACCTCCAGTATAGATGCCGAGTCAGCAGGGACATACACCGTGCCGTCCGTGTTGGCATTGTACGAGATGGTCTGCTCCTTGGCGGCTGCGGCAGAGACATGATGCTCGACGTTTTCGCGTACGAGCTTGGTGAGATTGAGTTTCTCGATAAATATCTCCATGTCGCCACGCTCGATACGCGCGATATTGAGCAGTTTGTTGATAAGCGCGCGCAGTTGATCAGCGCCATCAATGGCTTTTGACAGGTTTTCCAGGTTGTATATGGACAGTTCGCTGACAGCGGAACCGGTACTGAGCATGTCGAGGTACCCTCTGACGACAGTAAGCGGCGTCCGGAGCTCGTGCGCTGCGATAGCGACAAAGTCCAGTTTCATGAAGCTCAGCTCTCGGCTCGGTGTTTGGTCGTGTATGGTGATGATAGCTGCCACGTCGCTATCCTGACGCGTGAGCACGGCAACCATGATGTCAAGGTACGCGACAGAGCCGCCGCGACGGTTCAATGTCAGGTCGGTGTAGCGGTAGATGCCACCATTTTTGAGATCCGGCATGAATCGTTCGCCATCATGCTCCCACGGGAACTGCTCTGACATGAGCGTGCCCTCCAGGCTCTTGGGGTCCTTGCCAATCAGCGTGGCTGCTGGCGGGTTGATCGAGACGATTTTGCCGTCGCTGCTGACAGCGATCACGCCGTTGCTCACGCTGCTGATGATGTTATTGAGCTTGATCTGCTCGAATTTCAGTCGTACGTTGTTTGTCTTGAGTTCGCTGATCAGTTTTTTGATACCTCTGGCCATGTTGTTGAACGTTTCTGCCAGCTCTTGTAGCTCATCCTGTGTCTTGACATTGATCTCCTGGTCGAATTTGCCCTCCTCCATGCGCTTCGCGCCAAGCGAAAGCGCCTTGATCGGACGTATGAGTCGACGGCTGAAGAAGAGACCGAGAGCGATCGACAGTATGAGCGCGCTGACACCGACCGTGATCGCTAGCTGTACGTACGCGTTGATTCCTGCGTAGATGCTCGATACAGGCTCTTCGACGATCACGCCCCATTTCGTCAAGGTCTCTTTGGATGTGCTGACGACGTCTTGATTGGTTTCGGAAACAGTTTGCTTGGTCTCGCTGTTGTTGTCGAGGAACTGACGGACTGCTTCGGTGTCTCTGAGCTGTGTATGCGAAGCGAGAAATGCCTTGTCGGGGTGAGCCACGAGATTACCAACGTTGTCTACTACATAGGCGTATCCCTTGTCGCCACTTCTGCCGGACATGACTGATTCCCAGAGGTCACTCGCGTC
>CAZIOA010000101.1:0-2515 GCA_964540835.1 uncultured Candidatus Saccharibacteria bacterium | reverse complement strand
CGCGCACGTAGGGCTATAAGTAGCTGGAGCTACTTATAGTCATCGTAAGTGACCATAAGTGCGCGCGAGTTCACCTGACGCAGGCTCTCAAGTGCCACAGAGACGACGATCAGCAGTCCCGTACCCCCCATGGCGAAGTTCTGTATACCAGTGAATCCAGCTTGGGCAAAGATATACTCCGCGATAAACGGCAGGACAGCGATAAGACCAAGTGTCACCGATCCAAAGAGCACGAGACGGTTCATGGTGCGGGAGAGATATTTCTCGGTCTGCAGACCTGGGCGCACGCCCTCTATGAAGCCTCCTTGTTTCTGGAGATTCTCGGCGATCTCGTTGCTGTTGAACACGATGCCCGTATAGAAGTAGGTAAACAGTATGACGAGCACGAAATAGCTTGCAGGGTATATAAACGCGGCAAGATAGTCACCCGTGAACGCACCCGGTTGAGGTGCTTGGAACCATAGGATGAGATTGTTTGCTACATCCGAAAGGTTCGTGTTGCCCGTGGCTTTGATGACCTGTCCTATAAATGCCGGAAGGCTGAGAAACGCAATGGCAAAGATAGGTGGTATAACGCCTGCCGCGATGAGTTTCATAGGCAAGATACTTTTGACACCACCGTAGCTACTGTTGCCCTGGACGCGCTTGGCATAATTCACGGTGACGACGCGTTGCGCTTCATTTATCTTGACCAGGAGATAGAGCACGGCAAGCGATGCAAGAGCGATACCCAGCACGAGCCAGAAAGCAGCGGGATTGAACGGCAGCTCAAACCAGCCAAAGACACTCATGGCACCTGCAGAGGTGTCCATCAGTGTCGTGCCAAGTGTCGCCATGGTTGACGGCAGCTGACTGATGATACCGGCAAAAATGAGCATGGAGATACCGTTGCCGACGCCTTGCTCCGTGACAAGCTCACCCAGCCACATCAGCAGCATAGCACCAGCTGTCATCGCCAACACGGCAACTGTCCACTCCACGGGACTCGCGCCATCGAGAACCGTCGTATTGCCAGCGAGCACTGTTTGCCGAAGGATATAGATAAATGCGATAGACTGGACAACGGCTAGAGGCAGCGTGATGAGACGTGTCCATTGGTTGATCTTGCGCCGACCAGACTCGCCGTCTTTATGTAGCTCCTCAAGCTTGGGAATCGCCTTGGTAAGCAACTGCGTGATGATGCTCGCGGTGATAAACGGACTAAGTCCGACGAGCACGATGGAGAATTGTGCCAACGCGCCACCAGAGAGCAGATTCAAGAAGCCGCCGAAATCAGTCGAGCTGACAACGCTGTCGATCACCTCACGTAGCTTGGTAGGCTCCGCCAACGGCACGGGTATGTGAGACAGGAGACGATATACCACCACTATACCCAGTACGATACCGAGACGCTTCTGCATGTCACGGTTTTTGAATGATTTGAAGATAGTTTTCCAGTTCATAGAGTCAGTAAATGGTAGTTAGTAGTTGGTAAATGGTTTTTCGGCTCCAGCCTTTTGATTCCTGTCTATTATAGCATAGCGATCCTGCGCACTGGTACTCGAAATCATCAGATTTTATCGAGCGTCGCAGCTATGGTGTCGTCTTCGCTATCGTATACAGGTATATCGTAATACCTCATGAGCTTGCGGATATAGCCTTCGCTTCCGCCGCCGTTTTCGCCGTAGGCTGGGTCAAACCCGACAACCATACTGAGATTGCGTATCGCCCGACGCCACCCTATAGTTTCGCCGATTTCTATACGTGTCGTTTGCGCGTAAGCACGTCCTTCCGGATATGTCGTGTCAGATAGATCTCTGGCGGCAAACCAAAACACTGTAGCGCCGAATTCACGCGCGCGAGCACGATGGTGAATCTCCCATGCGACTTGCTCCTCGGTATCAAATTTTCGCTGAACCTCAGGTCGACGCCGTGGCGATGCGACGACGATGTCCGCACGTTCATCAAGCAGCTGTTTGGCGAAACGAGACTGCCAGTCAGGCGCCCCCTGTACCGGACCAGCGAGAAATACCACAGGCACGTCATCATCGTAGCCCTGGATGCGATGGGGAGATGTGAAAAACCGCTCATCCATAAGCGTATTATAGCAAAGTTAAGCCCCGACCTTTGCAGGAGCGGGGCTCAACTGCAAATAGTCGGGGCTAGTCATTAGTTCCGTTCAATTTTGTACGGAGGCAGTCGCGCTGTTCGGGAGTCCACATTGCCCAGTCTGGGCCTATCTTTTCCTTGACATCCTTCAGTCCGGTACTTATACAGTAGCGAATGATGTCAGCTTTAGAAACCCTGAGGGTGTGTGCAAGCGAACGATGCTGGTCATCGGTCTCCCGATCAAGCAGAGTCTGCCTGAGCACTATAGGTTCATTCCGTACACTGCTGGTGGGATCATGAGTTGTCATATTGTAACCTCCGTCACGACTTGAGTTCTGCGCGCAGGGCGCAGAGCTGTTGGTAGTCGGCATCTTCATCCATAACAATGCGAACGGTGTACACGTTATATCCGCCGGGATCTCCAAAC
>CAZIOA010000100.1:0-2543 GCA_964540835.1 uncultured Candidatus Saccharibacteria bacterium | reverse complement strand
GCATATGCACTGGATTTCTCGATAGCTGACATAGGCGTATTTCCATAGAGGATAGCGAAATTTACGAACCTTTTGATGCTCGACACCTTCGGTGCCGTGACACCAAAGCAAGCAATTCTCGTCTGTGATACCTCGGTATTGCTTATGAAGCATCAATGCGGAGTCGTCATGTGTCATATATGTATAGTATCAACATATGCAATATAGCCGAATACTTAGAGAAGTGTTATAATTAAATGTAAATATGTCGAAAACCACCACGGAACTTTCAGTCAGCGATTTGTTGGCAAAACGCGCTGCTCAAGTACAGCGTGGTGCTGCGCGTGCTGCAGTGCTTGGCGTCAATGACGGTCTGGTAAGTATCTTGTGTATCGTGATAGGCGTGGCAGCGGCAGGCGCCGATGTCACTGCGACGCTGATTGCCGGGTTTGCCGGTATGTTGGCAGGTGCGATCTCTATGGCTGCTGGCGAGTGGATTTCAGTCAAAGCTCAGGTAGAGCTGTTTGAGGGAGTGCTGGACGACCTCAAGGTGGCTATCAAAAAAGATCGCAAACTACTGACGAAAAATCTCGCGAAAAACCTGGAAGATCACGGTATTGCTCCGCGTGATGCCATGAAAGCGGCCGAGGAGGTCGCGTCAGACGACAGGCAGTTCATGTCTATGTATTCGTCGCAGGTTATCGGTATAAATGAGGACGAGCTAGGGTCGCCATGGTGGGCTGCGGGATCGTCATTCGTGCTCTTCGTCGTCGGTTCGCTCGCGCCGCTCTTTCCATGGATAATCGGTATGCATGGCCTCCCTGGGATCGCGCTTGCTATAGTGTTGACGAGCATCGGAGGTTTGTTCGTCGGTGGCTACACAGCGCGCTCGAGCGGAAAAAGCGTTGCCTACGGTGCGATGCGTCAGTTGCTAATCATCATCTTTGCCGCCGGTGTGACATACGGCATCGGACACTTGTTCGGCGTCGCGGTAGCATAAACTATAATTAGATAGTATGAGTACGAAAATCGAGGCGAAGTTGAAGGCGTTGCCGTCGAGTCCTGGCGTGTATTTTCACAAAGGTACTGATGGCGAGATTTTGTATGTGGGCAAGGCTGCGGTACTGAAAAACCGTGTCCGCCAATATTTTCAATCGCAGCGCGACATGGACGTCAAGACTCGCGCGCTTGTGGGTGAAATTGATGATATCGAGTGGATAGAGACAGAGTCGGAGATTGACGCGTTGTTTCTCGAGTCCGAGATGGTCAAACGCTACATGCCGCGCTACAACATATTGCTCCGCGACGACAAATCACAGCTCTATGTGCGTATCGATATGAAGTCCGAGTGGCCGCATGTTTCATTTACGCGAAATCCAGCCGACGACGGCGCGGAATATTTCGGTCCATACTACAATGGTTTTGCTATCCGCAAGGCACTGCGCTACCTGCGTCGCGTATTTCCGCACTATACCAAACCGCCCAAAGCGGGACGGCGAGCTGATTTGGACGAGCATATCGGTCTGAGTCCGGCACCTGGCACGACGAGCAGCGAATACAAGGCGATACTGCGCAAACTCATCCGCTATTTCGAGGGCGGACGCAAGACCATCACCAAGGAAATAGAGCGTGATATGAAAGCAGCGGCCAAGCGACATGATTTCGAAACGGCGGCGCGCCTACGCAACAGGCTGCGCGATCTGGCAGAGCTGCAGCGCAAAATCATGTTTGGCGATCGCGAGTTTTTGGACATCAGCAAAGACCGCGCGCTGAGCGATCTCGCGAGTTTACTGAGCTTGCCAAAAATCCCCGTGCGCATAGAGGGCTTTGATATCAGCCATATGGGTGGCGTCAATGTCGTGGCGAGCATGGTCGTGTTTACAAATGGTGTTTCCAATCGCAGTGAATACCGCAAGTTCAAGACGAAAATCGAGCGCAACGATGACACTGCAAATATGCATGAAACCATTTTGCGACGGTTTAGTCCGAAAAATATCAAGGGCTGGGGCATGCCGGATCTCGTGCTGATTGACGGCGGCAAAGGGCAGCTCGACGCGGCGATCAAGGCTATGGGCGAGCGCGGCGTGAGCGTGTCAGTTGTGAGTATTGCTAAGCGCGAAGAGGAAATTATCGTCAATACAGAGGAGAGTAACATCACGGTCAATCATGACTACCTAGAACAAACCGGTGGAGTGGCGACCAAGGAAGGTAAATATATCGTCATTAATTTGCACCCAGGACGAACAAAATCCACCGGTCACGCGAAGAACCTTCGAGGTGAAGTATCGAACAGCCTACATGTCGATATCGTGAAGTTATTTCAGCGTATTCGTGATGAATCGCATCGGTTTGCCGTAAGCTACCATACCGTACTACGCAAGCAGAAGCAGACCGCCAGTGACCTAGAGCAGATTCCCGGTATAGGTCCAGCGACGCGGCGCAAACTGATTCGGACATTTGGGAGCCTACGAGCAGTCAAAGCCGCATCGCACAGCGATATCGCGGCGGCTATCGGCGAGTCAAAAGCAGAGAAGTTAAAACCGTTTCTTTAATCCAGCCTATTG
>CAZIOA010000099.1:0-2592 GCA_964540835.1 uncultured Candidatus Saccharibacteria bacterium | reverse complement strand
ACGGAGCGGCTCCCTTTGCGTAACGATAGTTGCATCGTTTCTCCTATCTGACGTAATCAGTCGATGCAGGCTTCGACATAGCTTTGGCGACGTTGCTGTTCTGTACGTTCTCGAGTGCCGTGAGTCGAGCGTTTTCGACCTCTAGATCGTTCTTTTTAGAAGTCAGCTCAGCTATCTGACTATCAATTTTTTGAGCTTCGTAATCATACGTCGTCGCGCGTGTTGCCTGCGTCAAATACACCAAACCAAGCACCGTGACCATAAGTGCAACCAACACTGTGTGCGATACGGGTCCGAGTTTTACGCTCGAAACGAATGCAACGGTGTTTTGGTTGCGATTCCAGCCGGACTGACGACGACTGCTATAAAATTGTTGATTTGTTTGGTAGGACATGTGGTGGATCTCTTTTTTATTTTTGTGTTTCTGACGAGCTCGCGCGGCCGATTCAAATGTATTTCTGTATCAGCCGCGCAAGCTGGCGATTCGCCCTTCCGTAGTCCGATAGGTCTGCGGTTGAGCTTATCGCCTGCCTGCGGTAGGCTTTCTACTTAACGCGAACGGTGACTTTTGTGTCAACCGACTCGTTTCTCACAGGGATGTGGATTGGCATGTGGTGCTGCCTCCTTTTGTTTGTTTTAAATTTTCACAGCGGCTCGTAGCTTTGCGCTTCGTGCACGCGGATTGTGAACATCATGCGTTGCTCCGTCTATCGGCTTCTTCGTCAGCAAGCGGAGCTCGGCTTCAAACCCAGCCTCGCGCTGCTCGGCGAAGTATTGCTTCGTGAGACGATCTTCCAAGCTATGAAAGCTGATTACGCCTACCCTACCGCCCTTTTGTAACAGTTGTGGCAGTAGTAGCAAGATCGATTCAACTTGCTCCAGTTCCTGGTTGACCGCTATGCGGAGTGCTTGAAAGGTGCGTGTGGCTGGATGGGTCTTGCCCCATTTGCCACGAATTTGCTGCTTGACCAAGTCGGCGAGTTCTTTTGTCGTGCTTAGCGGTCTTGCTTTCACGATCGCTTCTGCGATTCGTTTGGCGTTGGACGGCGATTCCTCGCCGTATTCCCGGATGATGCGCGCCAGCTCACTGCTAGAGGCAGTGTTGACCAGCTGTTTCGCCGTCAGATCCTGCCGACGATCCATGCGCATGTCCAATGGACCACTATTTGTAAAAGAAAACCCTCGTTCGCTCTGGTCGAGCTGTGGTGACGACACCCCCAAATCGATTAACACGATATCAAACTGCCTGCCCTCATCGATAAGCTGCTTCGCAGCAGTAACGAAATCGGTATGGAGCAGTCGGACGCCCTTGTCCGCCAGTTCGCCTAACTGCGAAATGGCAAAGTCGTCACGATCGACTAACGTAGCACTTGTTGCATCGCCAGTCCGGTCGATAAACGCTTTCGCGTGGCCGCCATAACCCGCTGTCAGGTCGAGATAGCTCTCCCCTGGCTTCGGATCCAACAGCTCCAGCGTCGCGTCCAGCAAAACCGGCACGTGCAAATCATGTGGTGGATGTGCTTTAACACTCATCTCCTCTACTATATCATCCGATACAGCAGCGGAGCCACGGGTTTTACGTCCGGATGCGATGCAAGGCGGAAACGAGGAACGGAGTAAGGCGTATATAAATACGCCGCACGAGTACCGCAGTTTCCAACGCAGCAGCGCGCCGGAAGGCTGGCAGCGCAAGCAGCTGTGCTGCTTGGCAGGCCAGACGGCGTAAAAGCCGTGGATTCGAGATCACCTAACTGATAACAGCGCTTTTGGTGTTTGAGTATGTTTGTTTTTGTGTATAAGTTATTGATACCGATGCGTTACGGTGTAACTCATACGTGGTATCAATTGAGAGACTTATGTGTCGGGAACCCCTTGGCAAAAAGTATTTCGCCTGGAGCCCCTTGTGTTGTGAGGTGGAGTTTTTTTGGGAGGTGTGTGTTGAGGAAGGTGCGTCGGGTCTTTTTTCACTAGATGTGGTTCCCGTATCTTTCCACGCACTGTTACCAGATAGGTGGTCTCGAGAGTTTCCTAGTTATTAAGGAACGGCACAAAAACAAATCAATCAGGCGTATCTGGTCTCATGACGCGCCAGTAGGCACCAGCACGGATAGCGACCAGCTCACGATCAATTCCAGCATAATCAAGCAGGTGCTGCTCGATAGTGACTCTGCCCTGCTTGAGATCAAGCGAGGCACTCGTCTTTCCACGGCGCAACCGAACATTGACGTCGGCGATCCGCTCATCGAGTATGCTGCCCTTTAGCTCTGGTTCGACTTCGTTGTCCCACGTTGACTGTGGATACAGGTGCAAGTACGAACCAAACCCGCGGGTGAGCACGACGCCAGAAGAAAATTCATCACGAAGCTCGGCAGGAATTGTCAAACGACGCTTGTCGTCGAGCTTCCGTTCAAAATAATCGATACTGGACACCTTGATTCCCCTTCGGGTGGAGTTGATATTGAATTTTTAAGTGGTGGTTTTTGTGTTTGTTGCCACTGAGTACATGATACTACCCACTATTACCCACTTCAACCCCCAATTTTGACTTTTCTTAGAAAACAACGTGTTTTATCCACAAATCTGTGGATAACT
>CAZIOA010000098.1:0-2598 GCA_964540835.1 uncultured Candidatus Saccharibacteria bacterium | reverse complement strand
TTTTTGCGTAATTCGATATTTTTCTTGTTTTCCACCTGTCGGCAGTATGATCCCGGACAAAAACGACCGCTCTCGCAGAGACGGTCGTTTTTGGTTAAATACTTCGGACTTATTTGTTTTGATAAGTCCAAACAGGTGCCTTGCGGATCTAGAAAAATCCAGGTTCGTTCGGACGACGAACTACCATACTAGGATATAGCATGAGAGGGATATTTGCAATATTTATGAAGTAATAAAAAAGCTTATTGTAAATATTGACAAAACGTATATGCTATGATAATATGAATAATGTACACATAGCATATGTGAGGTATATAAGTGAGGGTCTTGCTCTGTAACAGAGGAGGACCCTTTTAAGCACCCATCGAAATGCATCGCATTTGTTGACGGGTAAAGGAGAAATAATATGGCAGGTACTAAAGCTGGCGGCGTCAAAGCTGCTGCAACCAACAAAGCAAAGCACGGTTCTGACTTTTACGCGAAGATTGGCCGTAAGGGTGGTCAGCGTGGTCGTACTGGTGGTTTCGCCGCTAACCCGGAGCTAGCTCGTATCGCTGGTGCCAAGGGTGGACGAGTGAGCCGTCGTACTAAAAAAGTAGCTCCAGCTACTGATGCTAAGACAGCCTAGATAGCTCTACGGCAACAAAATAGCTCCGATAATCGGAGCTATTTTGTTTGTCGCAAGGAATAACGGCGTAAAGCACATAATCTTGCTTCGTTGACGCGCCATGCGTGTCCACAGGCGAGGCAGCGATACCGCTGTTCTTTTGTTTCGAGCCCTGTTGTGCTGCAGTCAGGACACTTGCTGCGGGCATAGAGCCACTCACGATACGTATCGAGGGTGTCTTGTATGCTATCATCGCTAATTTGAAGGTTATAAATCGGCGCAAGTTTGGTTTTTGCATGCTCCCAGGCATCCCGTTCAAGCTTGATGAGATCTATGTCGTACTTGTAACCACGATGCCCTAGAAGAGCATGGCTCAGCTCATGGAGGATAAAATCAGTGCCACGGACAGCCTTTGGGTCAATATGTATCTTATTTTCGGCTGCGGACCACCAAAATTCATTGGCGTGTTCAAAGGTAAACTGCGGATAGTCAGATTTAAGTCGGCTAATCAGAGAGTTTGTCGATGGCATAGTAGTAGCATCCGTAAATTACTGCTTTTTCGGGGTGTTTGGCAGAAACGATTTTGGGGCAGGGTATGTGTTTTGGAAGTCGATCGGTTACGATTTGCCGCAATTGTTTCCCGTATCGGTCAAAATACGTTCCGATACTGCCTCCGATAATGATGATCTCTGGCTGTAATAGCGGAATCGCAGTGAGCATGCCACGACTGATACGATCGGCAATGTTGTTCCAGGTGCGCTTGTCGTGGATATCCCTCGCGTATTTTTTGAATTCTCTATAGATCGCCTTGCCGCTCGAAAATGACTCCCATTCTCTCACCTTGCCCCTGTACTCGACGAGCATGCGTCCACCTTCGCTATGCCGCACGCCGGGATCGATTGCGCCATTCGTGATAACACCTGTTCCAATACCAGTACTCACCGTGATATAAAGCGAAGAAAGAGGCGTAGGGTTCAACAAGCGTGCTTCGGCCAGACCAGCAAGGTTTGCGTCGTTTTCAATAAAAACAGGGGTGCGTCCTAATGTACCCTCGAGCACGGCGGCAACGTCAAAATCTTTCCATTTCAGATTATTGCACCAGATGGCAACGCCATCTTTTATAATTCCCGGCACGGCGACCACGATTGCTTCGATGCGTTGACCTCCGTATCGGTCTCGGAGTACTTCCTTGATGAGCCGCGCGTAGTCTTTTTGATCTGGAGGGGTGGGAAATTTAATCATATCGCCCATGACACCATCTCTTGAAAAGACGGTCACGAGTGTTTTTGTACCCCCAGTATCCACGGCGACTATCATGTCTCTAGTTTACCATGTCGGAGAAGACTTTTGACTGGTTGTTTTCGACCTTGAAACGCTGTATAGTATAACTAAAGTAAATTGGGATAAACGAGTATGCAAAGTCAGACGCGGACAAATCAGGGTGGGTCGGTGGTCAGCTTTGTAGTGGTTGGTTTAGTACTGGTGGCTGTCGCCATAGGGGCTATTTACCTTGTGCAGGAGCGGAGCCAGCATACGCAGCCGACTCCTTCGCCGACTGCAAGTACGACCAAATCGCCTCAGCCAACAAACAAAGACGAAAGCAAAGACGGCGAATCAAAAAAGAGACAGCCGCAGTCTTCTCCGCAGCCATCAAGGACTCCATCTGCGATGAGGGGGCAGGAAAACCTTCCGAAGACTGGTCCCGAGGAGGCACTTTTGTCAATTGTCGCGAGTGCAAGCCTTGTCGGTATGACCGTAGCCTATGTACGTTCGTTGCGCTATCGACTCCATGGCGCTTCAGAGCGGAGCGTCAACTCCCGGACCGGTAGTCTATAGTGTGATAGCGGGGCGTCGTGAAGTGACGCTGGACAGAGCTGGACTAATCAATCTACAGGTGTTACAATAGACACTAATCTTGAGGGATTTCGTAGTGTAAACCTCGGAAATATAATTTAAGGAAGGAGTTATGAGCACCCGAGACGGGACTCATA
>CAZIOA010000097.1:0-2661 GCA_964540835.1 uncultured Candidatus Saccharibacteria bacterium | reverse complement strand
GACGTTGATACCGCCAAGCTGGAAGCATTTCTGAAAAGTACCGTATAAATTTCCCGTACGATGAAACAATTCTATAACGTCCTCATCAACACATTGATCGCCAATGTCACCACGAGTTATTTGTGGTTCGCTTTGACGTTTTGGGTATATCTCGAAACGAAATCAGTACTGGCGACAGGTCTCATAGGTGGCACATACATGTTGCTGGTGGCACTTTGCAGTATTTGGTTCGGCACGGTAGTTGATCGCCACAAAAAGCGTAGCGTCATGGTGTTTGCCGCCGCTTTTACGCTAGTGACATTTCTGGCGGCATCGCTTCTATATATACTTCTTCCCAAAGAGGCTTTGCTGGCAGTCGCGTCCCCATGGCTGTGGTTATTTGCCGGGATTATCCTGATCGGCGCGGTCGTCGAGAATATGCGCAACATCGCGCTTTCGACCATAGTGACGCTGCTTGTCGATAAGGATAGGCGAGCAAATGCCAACGGTCTCGTCGGTACGGTGCAGGGGATCGGTTTCATCGTGACGAGCGTGTTTAGCGGCTTGTCGGTTGGACTGCTTGGTATGGGCTGGACGCTAGCAATTGCATGCTTCCTGACGGCGGTGGCGTTTGTCCATATGCTGTTCGTTGGTATTCCGGAAAAAGGCGTTGCTCATGACCCTGAGCTCAAGGACAAGCAGGTAGATATAAAGGGCAGCATTACAGCAATCAAACTCATCCCCGGACTTTTCGGTTTGCTCTTTTTCTCGATGTTCAACAACTTCATCGGCGGCTCCTATATGGCGCTCATGGATCCGTACGGTTTGACGATTTTCTCGGTCGAGGTATGGGGTATGGTCTTCGGTGTGGCTGGTATCGGATTTATCATAGGCGGTTTGTTGATCGCGAAATTCGGCCTCGGCAAGAAACCGATCAGGACATTGCTGCTCACGGTTGTCATCATGGGCTTGATAGGCGCGTTCTTTACTATACGCGAATGGGCGTGGCTGTATGTTGCAGGTATTTGGATATATATGCTCCTTATACCCATCATTGAGTCGGCCGAGCAGACGGTTATCCAGCGCGTGGTGCCGTATGTGAAGCAGGGTCGCGTCTTTGGTTTTGCGCAAGCGCTTGAGTCATCGGCAGCGCCTATCACGGCGTTCCTCGTCGCACCAATCGCTGAATTTATCGTCATACCATACATGAATTCTGCTCAAGGCAAGGCAGACCTTGGTCCATTGCTTGGCGATGGTGAAGCTCGTGGTATCGCGCTGATATTTCTGATATCAGGTCTTGTCATGGTCGCGGCCGCATTACTTGCATTCCTAACTAAGACATACCGGCACATATCAGCTGTCTATGCCAAGTCGTAGTTACTGGACTAAGTCGATGAACATGCGCGTACGGTCAGTGAGCATTTCCTGGTTGGTTTGGCCAAACGTTTTGACCACGTGACCACGCAAAGCGGCAAGCTTGCCATTGATCCTTACAGGGATTTCATAGGGGAAATAGCTGTCTTTGCGAGTAATTGGTATCGATAGCGGAACGTCCGCGGCGTGCTCGCCGTAAAAATGCATGCTGCAGTTGCGACATATGCACTGTATCTCCCGATAACTCACATAGGCGTACTTCCACAGAGGATAGCGAAATTTACGAACCTTTTGATGCTCGATCCCTTCGGTGCCATGGCACCAAAGCAAACAATTTTTGTCCGTGATACCTCGGTATTGCTTGTGGAGCATCAAAGCGGTGTCGTCGCGCGTCATATATGTATATATTACCAACATCTGCAACATAGCCGAACACTTAGAGAAGTGTTATAATTTAATGTGAATATGGCAACAACCACCACGGAACTATCGATTAGTGATTTGCTGGCAAAACGCGCTGCTCAGGTACAACGCGGTGCTGCTCGTGCTGCCGTGCTGGGTGTCAATGACGGTTTGGTAAGCATCTTGTGTATCGTCATCGGAGTGGCGGCTGCCGGTGCCGATGTCACGGCGACTTTGATTGCCGGTTTTGCTGGTATGTTGGCAGGCGCGATTTCCATGGCGGCCGGGGAGTGGATTTCGGTCAAGGCTCAAGTAGAGTTGTTTGAGGGCGTGTTAGACGACCTCAAAATGGCTGTCAAAAAAGATCGCAAACTACTCACGGAAAACCTCGCGAAAAATCTGGAAGAGCACGGTATCGCTCCGCGTGATGCGAAACGGTCAGCCGAAGAAGTCGCGTCAGACGATGAACAATTCATGTCCATGTATTCATCACAGATCATCGGTATAAACGAGGATGAGCTCGGGTCGCCATGGTGGGCTGCCGGATCTTCATTCGTACTCTTTGTCGTCGGTTCTATCGCACCGCTCTTTCCGTGGATAATCGGCATGCACGGACTACCCGGGATTGCGCTCGCGATAGCACTGACTAGCATAGGAGGCCTGTTTGTAGGCGGCTATACGGCACGTTCAAGCGGCAAGAGTGTCGTCTATGGCGCGATCAGGCAATTGCTTATCATCATCTTTGCCGCTGGCGTGACGTATGGCATCGGCCACTTGTTCGGCGTCGCGGTGGCATAAACTATAATCAGGTAGTATGAGTACGAAAATCGAGGCGAAGTTGAAGACGTTGCCATCGAGTCCCGGCGTGTATTTCCACAAGGGCGCGGATGGTGAGATTTTGTATGT
>CAZIOA010000096.1:0-2663 GCA_964540835.1 uncultured Candidatus Saccharibacteria bacterium | reverse complement strand
AACATAGTGGAATAACAGATAAGAATAGGGTATAATTACAGAAACTGTAAACTTGAGGTTTATATGGCAGGACACAATAAATGGTCTAAAATTAAACGTGAGAAAGGCGCCAACGACGCGAAGCGCGGCGCTATCTTCACGAAAATCGGCAACCAGATTGCTATTGCTGCTCGTGGAGGAACCGACCCAAGCATGAACTCAGCACTAGCACTCGCGATCGAAAAAGCAAAGGCAGCAAATATGCCTACTGCGAACATACAGCGCGCGATTGATCGCGTGGCAGACAAAAATGCCGCCGTGCTCGAAGAAGTCACCTACGAGGCTATGGGTCCTGGCGGCGTTGCCATCATCGTTGAGGCTGCGACAGACAACAAAAATCGTACGTTCCCCGAGGTGCGAACTGCGCTCACCAAGAACGGCGGACGCATGGCAGACCCCGGCAGCGTGATGTTTCAGTTTGACCGCAAAGGCGTGATCCGCGTGCATCCCCCAGCTGGCGGAGGAGAAGATGCGCTTCTGACAGTGCTCGATGCTGGCGCGGAGGATGCCGTCGAGGATGATGGCGAGCTCATCGTTTACACGGATCAGAAAGAACTGGCGAAAGTCCGCACGGCAATTGTCGACGCAGGACTTGAGGTCAAAGACGCGGAATTACAATATGTTGCGAAAAATACAATAGAAATAGGGGAGCAAGAAATTGCCGATAAAGTACTGAAAGTACTCGATGTGCTCGATGAACTGGATGACGTGGTAAACGTCCATACGAATGCCGATATCACGGCCGATCTCGATTAAGCTTGAGCTTGCATGTAAGCAAACACACCGTATACTTTAAGAAACATGCGAATTACGAGGGTTGTAGTTTGTCTGGTAGTGCTAGTCAGTCAAGTAATTATTCCGACGCCAACGTCACGAGCCGCGAGTCTTGGCGGCATCGTCATATCGCAGATGTACCCCGGTGCGACAGGTAATGCGACGCAAGAATTTGTTGAGATACACAATAACTCTGATGTAGCTATCGACATTACAGGGTGGTGCATACAGTACGTGTCATCAAGCGGTAAAACAACTAAGAAGCTGGGATGCTTCACGGCACCCGATGCTGCCACGACGTTGTGGCTTGCCGCTGAGGGTAATGCCTTGTTTGTGTCTGAAGACATGAAAGAAGCAGTGTCCGTAAAGACCGACGGGTATTTCAGCACGAACATTAGTGCCACGCACGGATACATCCAGATAGTGGACGCTAGCGACAACATTATAGATATGTTGGGATGGGGCGATGACCTGAGCGACACGACGTACCCCGCGTCACAAGCTCCAGATAATGGCATGGCTTTGTGGCGCAAAAAGGTCGGCACTCAGCTCCAGGACACCGACAACGATGCGCATGATTTTGTATCCGACGATCCGCTGGTGAGTGAATCTGACGTATACGAGCAGGTTTCTATTGTCGATAAGTGTCCAAACCTGACCGATACGACTGAAATCCCCGAAGGATATCTACAAGATCATGATGGAAATTGCTATCCCGACAGCTGTGTGAATATTGACGGTTTGCAAATCACAGTGCCCGTCGGCTACGACAGAGATACCGATGGCGTCTGCACGCAACACGATGAGTGCGACAACTTACCAGACATCCAAAGTACGATTCCCGATAGCATGGTTCGCGGCAGCGACCGTGACTGTGTCATCGACCACTCACCTCTCGTGCTGACGGAAATTTTACCAAACGCTTTCGGCAGAGACATAGGCAATGAATTTATAGAGATATACAATTCTGGCAGCGAGACAGTTGATTTGACTCATTATTTCGTGAAGATTGGCGATAGTGATGAAGTGTATTCCTTTCCCGTCGGTTCTTTGATTGGTCCGGGTGAGTACCGGTCGTTTAGTGACAGCGAGATGAAATTCACGCTGCTTAACTCATCGAGCCGAGTCGTATTGATGGCGATTGGCGGCATGGCATTTGGAGATACCGGTATCTACCAGTCGCCGAAAGACGGAGAAAGCTGGGCATATATAGCAGAATCGTGGCAATACACGAATCGTCCGACTCCCGGCGCGGAAAATCTCGCTTCGATCATGGTCACAGACGAAGGCGATGATTCATCGCTTACTCCGTGCGACGCGGATCAGTACCGTAATCCCGAGACGGGCAGATGCAAAAAGTATGCGACCGCATCTTCACTGAAGCCATGCAAGAAGAACCAGTATCGCAATCCAGAGACGAACCGTTGTCGCAAGATTTCTACAAAGACACTCAAGCCTTGCAAAGAAGGACAATACAGAAACCCAGAGACAAATCGCTGCAAAAGTGTCTTAGGCGCAAGTACGCTTAAGCCGTGCAGGGACGGGCAGTACCGGAGCGAAGAGACGAACCGTTGCCGTAATCTACCTGCGAGCAGCGTGCCGGAAGCGGCATTCGCAGTACAGCCGGTAAAAGACACAGGCATGGCATTTGTCGGCTGGTGGACGCTTGGCGGAGTCGTATTGCTTGCCATTAGCTATGCCGCGTGGGAATGGAGACGCGAGCTGGCTACTGTCATGCAAAAAATCATCCGACGAATCCAGTCAAAAAGATAGAATCATCTCCCATGCTTTTTATACCTGAGTCTCAAAACCTCAACGAAACGAGGCTCAAGCGACTGCAACCCCAGAAA
>CAZIOA010000095.1:0-2711 GCA_964540835.1 uncultured Candidatus Saccharibacteria bacterium | reverse complement strand
AGATCAATATCAAAGCTCACGAGACGCTTCATGGAAAAGGCGGCGAGGACACCAAAGAAGAGCTTTTGTATTATCTCAACAAAACCCTTGAAAAGACCATGAAGGGCATACACCGGATCAAGGGCGCGGAAGCAGTGATCATACCCACGCTTAGCAACGAAAGACGCGACGTACTATCCAATGGCGCAGATAGCGACTTGATTTTGTGCCATCTCGTCGGTATCCGTTTTTCGCCCGATGACAGGGCGACTCTCGCCCTGACAACGCTCACGCAACTTAAGGACAGGGGGTTGTTTGAAGTAGTCTATCCTCTGACAGACAAGCTTGAGGTCGAACCCGTGGGGGAGATGCTTGTCAACTTACAGGATGACGAAGACGGGTAGTTGCCAAAATTTACTATTCAATGTATAGTAATGGCATGAAAACGACAGTGGAAAAAGTCGGATGCGTCGATAGCGCGACGGCAATTCTTGGCAACAAGTGGACGCCGCTTTTGCTGAGGTACTTTCTCAATGAGCAAACGGTACGCTTCTGTCAACTGCAGGAACTCGTCGGCGGTATCAATCCGCGGACACTCTGCGCCAGACTCGAGCAGCTGGAACAGGAAGGTATCATCGTCAAGCAAGCCATCGGCGACGGTAGTCGCTGTGCCTACCAGCTGACCGACAAAGGTCGCGAGCTCATGCCCGTGCTACAGTCCATGCAACAGTGGAGCAGCAAGTATCCTTTGCTGGAGACAAAACCGCTTCATACAGCCAAGAACTAGCTTTTGTTAAGTTTTTTACTCAGACCAATATCAGGAAAGGGGTTATAATAGATAGTATGAGGATATTAGTTGTTGAGGACGAGCACAAAATCGCGCGAGCAGTGGCACGAGCGCTCGAACAAGAAAGCTATGCCGTGGATGTCGCCTACGATGGCGACGAGGGGTACGCGATGGCAACAACTGAACCATACGACCTTATGATCATCGATAGGATGATTCCCGGGGAGCACGATGGGCTCGGTATCGTCCAGTCCATGCGCGAAGCAAAGATACACACGCCAGTTCTGCTCCTGACCGCGCTTGGAACTACTGCGGACAAGACACGTGGGCTCGATAGCGGGGCAGATGACTATCTCGTGAAGCCTTTTGCGCTTGCAGAGCTCCTCGCGCGTGTTCGCGCCCTTCTACGTCGTCCGCCAGAGCAAACCGGAACCGTGCTCACTGCCGGGGACCTGGAGCTCGACACGACGACGTATACCGTCACGCGCGCTGGCAAGGTCATAAACCTCACCAGCAAAGAGTTCGCGCTGCTCGAGTACTTGCTGCGAAACCAAAACCGACCATCCAGCAAGGAGACTATCGTCCAACATGTCTGGGACTACGACGCGGATATTTTGCTCAATACCGTCGAGGTTTATATCAAATATCTTCGCGCAAAGGTCGATGAGCCGTTTGATAAACCGCTCATCAAAACGGTCCGAGGCTTCGGCTACAAGATTGAAGCTTAAACTAAGCATACTTCAATAGACTATCGTTATGGCAATATTACAATTCTCGCATCTGAGCATCATGCAGGGCAACGAGTACCAAGAATCTCCAACGCAGTCGTCTGCGCTGGCTGGCGAGGAAGCGACGCGAGGATTGTAATGCTTCACTCCGCGACACTCAAATTAACTGGCTGGTATCTGCTCATCCTGATGAGCATCAGTCTGCTTTTTAGTATCACCGTCTACAATGCGACGACAAGCGAGCTCGACAATCGATTGTCTGACCTCACGGAGAGACTCGATCAGCCAGACACGATCTACTTTAATGATCCGAATCCGCGACTGTTCATGGCGTATCAGGATAATCAACGCGACATCACGAATCGCAATATACTCGGTACGCTCTTGTTCGTAAATATGCTCATACTAAGCGGCGGCGGTGCTTTGAGCTACTGGCTCGCTCGTCGGACACTCAGTCAGCTTGAGCAGTCACACCAGACGCAGTCACGCTTCGTCAGCGACGCGAGCCACGAACTACGCACGCCCCTCGCCGCCATGAAATCAGAGCTAGAAGTCGCGCTGCGTGACTCCCGACTGACAAAAAACCAAATGCGCGAGCTATTGCAGAGCAGTCTGGAGGAAGTCGATAAACTCACGTCGCTCTCCAAAACATTGCTGCAACTCTCGCGACTTGACCATGCAAATATCGAGATAGAGCAGATCAATCTCGCAGTTGTCGCTTCGGAGGTCGTGCAGCGCTATGACAAAAATGCCATGCGCATCAACCTGGATCTGCCGAGTAAACCACTCATCATCAAGGGGAATCCCGCCAGCATAGAAGAGCTGTTTACTATACTGGTCGACAACGCGCTGAAATACAGCCCGGAAAACTCGAAGGTCACTGCTAAACTCATGCAACAGGGGAGGCACGCGTTGTTTGTCATCACGAACCCAGGAAGGGGCATACCCGCCGACAAGTTGCCGTATATTTTTGATCGCTTCTACCGCGCCGATACGTCGCGCAGCAATGGCGGCTCAGGACTTGGCCTGGCGCTTGCCAAAGAAATCGTGTCGCTTCACAAAGGCGAGCTCTCCGTTAGCAGTGCTACCAAAAAAACAACGACCTTCCGCGTCCACCTGCCACTCCTAAAGAAAAAATAGAGCAATTGCACGATGTGAGATATTTCACTGTTTTTTCAGGTAGGACTGGCATACTAAGTCCATAACCAGCACCCGCT
>CAZIOA010000094.1:0-2796 GCA_964540835.1 uncultured Candidatus Saccharibacteria bacterium | reverse complement strand
GATAGATATCTGTCAAACTTTTTACTTAGTGGATAGCATGCAATATCGTCTATCTCATTGCCTGTGATGAGTATATTTTCACCGTGCACCTTCATACTGCCAGTATACTCTACTAGACAACGGCTTTGCCAGCGCTACCGAAAGCACGGATTTTTTCTTCGACGACTTTTTGAACCTCATCGTATACTTTGGGCATGAGTTTGACGACGGCATATTCATCCGGATTGTCCTTGAGCACTTTTTCGAGCGTCGTACGAAACACATACCGCATGTCACTGTTGATATTGATCTTGCTCACACCAATCCTCGCCGCTTCTTCGAAGAAGTGAGCTGGCGTCCCGCTTCCTCCGTGCAGACTAATGCCGCAATCAATCGCGTCGCGGATTTCCTGCAGCAGCTCAAGATCCAGTTTCTTCGGTACCGGGTACTTTCCGTGCAAGTTCCCGACCGCGGCGGCAAACGTGTCGATACCCGTGGAGTCGACGAAAAACTTCGCGTCCTTGGGCGTACTGAACGTCCTTTTTATTTCTTCGTAATCAAACTTTTCGTCATGGACATTGGACGAACCGCCGAAATAGTGAGGCTCGCTCTCCACGAGCGCACCGGTAAATTTAGCGTACTCGACAACCTCCTTGGTCTTGTCGATTATCTCCTGCAAGCCAGCTTCGTGGTTTTTCTGTGATATATCGATGTGGATAAACTCGAAACCAGCATCGATCGCGCGCTTGCAATCATCGACATACGGACTATGGTCAAGATTTATATACATCTCGATACCATACTCCGCCTTGTAGTTGTCGACCATGTCGCGAATATTCTCGAGCCCTATGGCTTTGACCTCGCCATCGCTTACTTCGACAAGCACAGGCGCTTTCAGCTTTTGCGCGGCACGTGACACCGCGATAAGCGTCTCCTGGTTGTCTATATTGAACGCGCCAACCGCGAATTTCTGCCGACGCGTGCGCTGATACAGATGCCGCGCCCGCATCGTGTTTGCCCTGATTTGTGGAATCGTCAAGCTCATGAGTGATCTCCTCCGTTTACCTATGATATTGTGGCGCCGTATCGACGAACTTCTTTATTTCTTTTGCCATCTTGGCGCCTGTCAATCCAAAGTGATCGATGAGCTCGTCTGGCGCGCCGGATTCACCGAAACGATCACGTATGCCGATACGATGCACCGGCATAGGTAGCTTCTCGGTAAGCAACTCTGCTATGGCACCGCCGAACCCGCCTGCTACCTGAGCTTCCTCGGCCGTGACGATGCGGCCTGTCTTTTTGGCGCTTTTCAAAATCGTTTCTTCATCAAGCGGCTTGACAGTCGGTACATGCACGACTTCTGCATGGATACCGTGTTTCTCCAGCTCCTTCGCGGCTACAAGCAACTGGTAGCTCATGGTGCCAGTTCCGAGCAAACTCACGTCGCCACCCTCTCGAAGCACGTATGCTTTGCCGATCTCAAACGGCGAATCAACAGTACTGAATATCGGAGTTTTTTCGCGTGCCAGGCGAATGTAGCTTGGCTTGCCGTTTTTCGCTATCGCAAGCGTCGCCTTTTCGGCTTCGACGCTATCACCAGGAGCCACAACGACCATGTTGGGTAGCACCCGCATGAGCGCGATGTCTTCAAGCATCTGGTGCGTCGCGCCGTCCGGACCGACGCTCACCCCTGCGTGAGAGCCGACAACCTTGACTGGCATGTCATTGAGACAAACCGTCGTGCGAATCTGCTCCCAGTTGCGACCCGGACTAAAGGCGGCGTAACTACTCGTAAATGGTATCTTGCCGACACGAGCCATGCCGCTGGCGACGGTCACGAGATTTTGCTCTGCTACTCCAACCTCGACAAACCGCTCTGGAAACGCCTCTTTGAACTTGCTCATTTGCGTGCTCTCCGTCAAATCAGCACAAAGAGCAACGACTCGCTTGTCTACCTCGCCAGCAATTTTCAGCCCGCGACCAAACCCGGCTCGAGTCGGTTCTTTGGGAACGTCTTCGCCGTAAAGGTCTTCTCTTAGGTGGAAATTTGTGTTGCTCATATGTGCGCACCTTCGTATGAATTTATCAGGCTACAGGTAGCATTTAGCAGAAATTTAGCAGGTGTCGGGTTACAGGGGTCTAGCAGCTCTAACCTGCTACCTGAAAAATGATCAATTTCTGCTATCTGATGCCTGAAAAATGATAAATGATTCACTCGTGTTCTCCTTTAATCTTTCCGCCCAATGTCCGCAGTTTTCGCAGGGCGTCTTTCGCTTGCTCGCTATTAGGGGGAGCGCCGTGCCAACGATAGTCATACTCCATGAAATCAACGCCCTTGCCCGGGATCGTATGCGCGATGATAACGCTTGGTTTGGTCGTAATTGCTCGAGCCATGCTCGCCGCATCGATGATACTCTCGACGTTGTGTCCATCAATTTCCTGCACGTGCCAACCAAACGATTCCCATTTACCATGCAAGTCTTCGAGCGGCATGACGTCATCAGTCGTACCGTCAATCTGGATATTGTTGCGATCGATAAAGACAACGAGTTGCGACAGTTTATACTTGCCTGCAAACATTGCTGCTTCCCATATATTGCCTTCGTTCAGTTCGCCGTCACCGGTCACGACATACACGAAACGGTGCGGCTGTTTGTCGATATGCTGCAATGTATGCGCAACCCCCGCAGCCTGCGACAGACCACTCCCCAGCGGACCGCTGGTGTTTTCCAGTCCGGGCAACTTCGTGCGCTCCGGGTGTCCCTGTAGACGAGATCCGAATTCACGCAGCGTCATCAGTTCTTCCTTGTCGAAATA
>CAZIOA010000093.1:0-2837 GCA_964540835.1 uncultured Candidatus Saccharibacteria bacterium | reverse complement strand
TCCAGTAGGAGCCACCAGGAAAGAATCTCACTATACGTGGGATTTTTTCTACTCATGGCACAAGGCTCTTCAGGCTGGCCTTCAGAGCGAATGATTGCGCTGAGGGCTCTGTCACTGGTTCAAGTCCAGTAGGAGCCACCAGGAAAGAATCTCACTATACGTGGGATTTTTTCTACTCAGAATATAGATAGAGCGGTCGCTTTTTATGCTTAATTTTGATACAATAAGAGTATCAAAATTTAGAACAATACAAAGGGGAATTTCAGAATGGATGTATGGCTATGGATCGTAATCGGCGTTGTCGTCGTGGTCGCGTTGTTCCTGTGGTTTACGTATAATGCACTCGTGACGCTCAGGGTGCGCGTCGATGAAGCATGGAGCGACATCACGGTGCAGCTGAAGCGTCGCGCGGATCTGATTCCGAACTTGGTGAGCACGGTAAAGGGTTATGCCAAGCATGAAAAGGGCGTATTCGAAGAAGTTACTAAAGCTCGTACAGAAGTGATGAATGCTTCATCGCCAAAGGATGCTGCCAAAGCTGACAATATGCTCGAAGACGCGCTCAAGAGCATCTTTGCTGTCGCCGAAGCATACCCTGACCTGAAGGCTTCGCAGAACTTTAGCGAACTGCAGACTGAACTTGTCGATACCGAAGATAAGATCCAGGCAGCTCGCCGATTTTACAACTCCGGCGTGCGTGATCTCAACACAAAGCTGCAGATCTTTCCAAACAACGTCGTATTTGCCGGTAAGTTCGGGTTTACGGAGCGTGAATTCTACGATGTCGAAGAATCAGAGCGTAAGACCGTCGAGAAGCCGGTCGAAGTCGATTTCGATAAAAAATAATCTGCAAGAGGTATAAATGTACGGAGCGATTGGCAAAAACAAGCGCAATACCATCCTTATCATGGCCGCGTTTATCGGTCTGATAAGCGCGATCGGGTATGTCACGAGTTTGTATTTTGGCAATACGTCAATCACGCTATGGATTGTGGCGGGCGCGGCAGTGTACGCGCTTATCCAGTACTTCGCCGCGAGCAAGCTGGCGGTCATGGCGACTGGCGCGCATGAGATCAGGAAAAAGGACAATCCGCGTCTGTATCGTATCGTCGAAAATCTAGCTATCACCAATGGTATGCCGATGCCAAAGGTGTATGTTATCGATGATCCTGCGCCCAACGCTTTTGCGACTGGTCGAGGTCCCAAAAACGCAGTTGTCGCCGCGACGACCGGACTGATGGATATCATGAACGACCGAGAGCTGGAGGGCGTGATGGCGCATGAAATGGGACATGTGAAAAACTACGATATCCGTGTCAGTATGATTGCGTTTGGCTTGGTGAGCGCTATCGGTCTGCTGTCTGATATCGCTATGCACATGCTGTGGTTTGGTGACAATCGTGATCGCAATATGAATCCGGCTATCCTCGTCGTTGGTATCGTACTGATTATCCTGGCGCCTATCATGGCGGCGCTTATCCAGATGGCGATCAGTCGCCAGCGCGAGTATCTGGCAGATGCGACTGGCGCGCTGACGACGCGCGATTCCGAAGGGCTGGCGAGCGCTCTCGAAAAGCTCAAAAAAGCAAGTCGACCTATGCGTCGGCAGAGCTCATCGACGGCTCATTTGTTCTTTAGCAACCCCTTGAAGTCCGGGACGATTTCATCGTTGTTTAGTACGCACCCCCCGCTTGATGATCGTATTGCCAGATTACGCAAAAATGCTGATAAATTCTAAAGACACGATTCCTGTACTATAGGTTTATGACAAAAAAGAAAAAACAAGCAAAGAAGTCCACGCGCTCGACTATCGTCAAGCGAGTACGCAACGCGAGGGGTGCTACGACGAAGCGTATCCGAAAATATCTCGCAAGGCGGCCACACCGATCGTTTCGGCTCACGAGGCAACGTGACTATAAGCGTTCGCTTGAACTTCCAGGCTACTGGTCGTTTACCAACTCGGTTCGCAAAGTACTTTGGGCAAACTGGAAGCTGTTTGGCGGGTTGGCACTGGTATATATCGTAGCGACAATCGTCATCAGTGGTTTTGGCGCACAGGAGCACTACAAACAATTGGCGGATTTACTTGAAGAGACTGGTGGCTACCTGTTTGAGGGTAGCATCGGCGCAGTCGGACAAGCGGGATTGTTGCTCCTGACCACCGTCACGACAGGCTTGTCACCAAGTCTCACCGAGGCACAGTCAATACTGGGTGGGTTGGCATTGTTCTTTGCATGGCTGGCAACGATCTGGCTGCTACGCAACGTGCTTGCCGGGAACAAGCCGAGACTGCGCGATGGGCTATACAACAGCGGCTCACCTGTGCTCGCGACGATCATCGTCGGGTTTATCATCATGGTTCAGCTGCTCCCCGCGGCGATCGCGCTTATAATATATAGTTCCGCGCAAGTATCAGGACTGCTCGAGAGCGGCGTGAGCGCCATGTTGGTATGGCTCAGTGTCGCATTGCTGAGCCTACTATCTATATATTGGGTGGCGAGTAGTTTCATAGCCATGGTTATCGTGACGCTGCCAGGTATGTACCCTATGCAGGCGATACGGACGGCAGGTGATTTGGTCGTTGGTCGCAGGCTTCGTATGTTCCTGAGACTTCTCTGGCTGGCAGTCGTCGTAGTCGTGACGTGGGCGATACTGGTGATTCCTGTCATATTGTTTGATGATTGGATCAAACAGCTCGTACCGACAATAAGCTGGCTGCCACTCGTGCCGATCGTGATCGTGTCGATGAGCGCATTGACGATTATCTTTGTGACGAGCTATATATACTTGCTATACCGGAGGATAGTAGATGACGATGCAGCCCCAGCATAGAGTCG
>CAZIOA010000092.1:0-2898 GCA_964540835.1 uncultured Candidatus Saccharibacteria bacterium | reverse complement strand
CTAGGGATGCTCGAGAGGTGTTGATCAAGCAAGCAGATGGCGACAAACAGCTAGATCAGGCGTACACATGCGTAAAGATTCTACTAGATACACCGAATTACATAGGTGCACTGACGCCAGCGACATCTCGATTAGTTCCACTTGAAGCGACAGCTCCTTTTGACGAGGTGACTATCAAGTGGTTCTCACAAAAAGATCTCCAGACGATAATTGAAGAGACTGGATCAAGCGAGGCATCAGCGATTAATCTCTCTCCTGGACTGGATTTACCAAAACTTGCCGACTGGCCGTCAAATCGGCCTGCGGTACTGCGAGTCCAGCTCATACAAGTAGGCTCATCGTTTATGCTCTCAGACTTCGATAGAGATGCCGCTGTATTTCATAAAGACGGTGCAGACGAAGCAAATCGAGCGACGCTGTTTCTCATGCCGAGTACGATCGGCCCCCCCGGAGCTGGCAATGTACTGGACTTTACCGATGACTACATATCTGGTGCATTGCATGCTATCGAATGTGACGAAACTTTTTCGACCACGAGTACAGAAAACCAATATGCCTGCGAGGCTACTATCCGATTACCGAAACCTATAGGGGCAGATGATCAAAGCGATCGCACTACTGCATATTTACGCATAGGTACGATTTACAATACATCGACAACCTTTCATGTCAGCATGGCAAAGGATGGCCAAAATGTAAACTTCAGCGGTGTTCAACCGATAGTTGATTCGACTGGCAGGGCAAACGACTTGTTTCGACGAATTATGAGTCGTGTAGAGGTGGGAACCAACAGCGCGTCATATGTCGAAGCAGCTGTCGATGTGAGTGGAAATATATGCAAAACGTTTCTTGTCACCGATCGACACAATGACTTCGAGCCGAGTAACTGTGGCAGCGAGGATGATAACCACTAAGTTTCTGTAGTGGCATCGCTGTGAAACCGTTCGTATATCTCACGCAGATGCTCGTCGGTTACGTGCGTGTATATCTGTGTCGTGCTGATATTGCTGTGTCCGAGCATGGACTGTACCGAGCGCAGATCAGCGCCATTCATAAGCAAATCAGTTGCATAGCTGTGTCGTAGCGTGTGTGGACTGACGTGTTTCGTGATACCGGCAAGTCGTACGTAGCGGTTTAGTATGCGCTGCACGCTACGCGCTGTCAGGCGACGGTAATCGCCCGAGTTCGTCGTGCCTGCGTTGCGACTATAGCTTAGAAACAGAGGAGGTAGATTATCGCTGCGGCTTTCGAGATAGGAGGTGATGCAATCTGCCGCGACTTTGCTTATAAACACAGGACGATCCTTTTGTCCCTTACCTCTCACCATGAACTCTCGACGCTTCGTGTTTATATGTGATCGATCAAGGTTGACGAGCTCAGATACGCGCAGTCCGCTTGAGTAAAGGAGCTCGATGATTGCTCTATCCCGCAGACCTTGCTCGGTAGAGTCGTCGATTTTTTCGAGTATACGGGCGATCTCATCGCTATAGAGGAACGTTACCTGTTTGCGTGCAACCTTGGGAAGTATGATTTTGTTTGGACTCAGGCTTTCGATATTACGAAGCGACAGGTAGTTGAGGAAACCACGAAGTGCTATCAGGTGATAGCCCTGCGTTATCATCGCTAGCCCTTCGTCGTTGTCATTTTTGTAACGATTCAGCCACAATCGGTACTTCCTTATCACATCTGTAGTTATTTTTGCTACATCTATATCATCACTAAACTCAACGAAACGCTCAAGATACAGTTTATAACTCTCGGCGGTTTTCGCCGATCGCCCACCTTCGACTTCAAGGTGCTCTATGTAGTCAAGAAGTAGCTCTGAGGTGTACATAATAGATCTCATTCTAGAATACTTTCCGTATGCGAAAAGTCCAACATGATAGTATCAGATGGTTGTTGTCGTGACAAAACGTATCTAAGCGATACGTTGAGAAGCGAAACACCCAGCTGGTACAACAGGGGGGCTTTGCAGTAGGAAGGGTATTCTGGAATGAGATCTGGCATAGCGTAAATGTTAGAGCTAATCTACGAAATCAGGTAGAATAAGGCGAATGGGCATAGTAGAAAGTATCATACTAGGATTGATACAAGGGCTGACGGAGTTTATCCCGATTAGTAGCTCGGGTCATCTCGTAGTGGCGCAGCATTTCATATCCGGCGCATCGGATCATTTGTTTCTCGAGTGGATAAACATAGGCACTCTAGCGGCGCTTATCGTGTATTTTTGGCGGCGCATCGTGACGATCGTGATGGATATATTCGTGCGGCATAAGTTTCGACTCGCCAGAAACATTATGTTGACTGCGATTCCTGCAGGTCTTGTCGGGTACTTCGCGGCGGATTTCATAAATTCGCAAGCCTTTTTTGGCAGCATAGCCGTCGTCACGGTCATGTTGACGCTTGTCGGATTTGTCATGGTCATCCTGGAAAAACTACCTAAGGCGTCATCTGTGAAAAATGGAGAAGGGTTGACGATACCACGCGCGCTCGCCATTGGTTTTGCTCAGGTTATCGCACTCATACCAGGTACGTCACGATCAGGGACGACGATTATTGCCGGTCGTCTGAGCGGATTAAGCGCGAAAGAAGCGGCTGAGTATAGCTTTTTGGCTTCATTGCCGATTATGGTGGGCGTGACGCTGAAGGTATTCGTGCAAAATCAAGCATATCTTCATCAGCATCTGGAGATGCTTCTCGTGAGCAATGCAGCTGCCTTTGTTTCCGGCATGCTTGCTGTCGGGTTTCTCATGCGGTATTTGTCGAAACACAGCCTTGCGGTGTTTGGGTGGTATCGGCTAGCACTGGCTGCTGTCATCACGGTTGTTATTTTGATACAATGGTAGTAAGTTAGTCGCAACATAAAGAAGGAGACAGCATAGTGACAACAAAAGAAGA
>CAZIOA010000091.1:0-2923 GCA_964540835.1 uncultured Candidatus Saccharibacteria bacterium | reverse complement strand
CCGACACCGGGGCGATTCTGTATGAATCACTGGTGTCGGGGCAGGTGCGCGAGAAATGGTTTGCGAAACAACCTCCGGGCGTTGACGAATCGGTTCAGCACTCGCTCCTCGTCGTCAAACAGGAGATCCAGTCGCGAGTTTTGCAGGCATTCCAACAGTCCATCTGCCCAAGCCTGCCAGTCGCTGTCGAGCTTTTCGGCCGACTCGACCGATGGATTCTCGCGAAATTCCTGTTCGCGTGCGATCAGCGGCTCCGCGAGCCTCCAGTGCTCGTCGAACTCTGCACCATACGCCTGCTCGTATTTGTGATACCACGCTTTCAGGCTTTTCAGCACCTCGTTGAGGTTTTCCAGCTGCGACACCTGGTACATGATGTTAGCGGACACATGTCTCCTCGGGGCTGTCATCTACGCTCCAATCTCTCGGGAACATCCATGGTTATAAACCTCTATGGATATGTATATTATACTATATATTTCACTATTTAGCTACTCTCGTATTGACCCAAGCCTTTGTATACGTGCTCCAGCTATCGATTCGCTAGCGCCTTGGCATACCACAGCAGCTTATCCATCTGCGTATCGAGCTGAGTCTGCGGTCCATGCGGCTTGTCGCGCAGCTCCTGCTTGAGCTCGCCGTTGTCGTCGATTGAGTCGGCCAATCGATCGCTAAAAAACAACGCCTGCGGTACAGTGACAGCGCCGACACCCGGTAGTGCCATGCGCAGACTCGCCACCGCCTGCGCGCCGCCGCTTGATCCATGCGCGACGAGCGCGACAGGTTTGTCCTCGATCTCGTATGCCAGTACGTCGATCGCGTTTTTCAGCACGGCTGGCATGGTTCGGTTGTATTCCGGCGTCACGATCACATAACCGTCATATGTCGCCACCTTGTCTAGCCACTTTTTCGTCTCGGCGTCTGGCTTTCGCTCTGGGTTGTAGCGCGGACTAATCTCTTCATCCATGAAAGGCATGGGGTAATCACGCAGATCCAACACCTCGACGTCTGCCTTACCCTCTAAATCCTTCGCCACCCATTTTGCCAATATGTGGCTTTGTCGCCCCTGTCGTGTACTTCCTGTAATCACTGCTATTTTCGCCATGCGTCCCTCCGTTTAGATTTCATATCTTCTTATCTATAGTGTAGAGGAGTCGCTATACTATGTAAAGCGATTTTTGTGCAGACGATCCGACAAACGACTATAATGAAACCATGGCTACTACTATATATACGATTGGGCACTCGACGCGGCCGATCGAAGAATTCATCGAGCTGCTGAAAGCGCAATCCGTTGCGCGCCTGGTCGATATCCGTACCATTCCCAGGTCCAGGCACAACCCGCAGTACGAGAAAGATGCGCTGGCCAAAGACCTGCAAGACGCCGGCATCAACTATCTGTACATGAAGCAGCTCGGAGGACTGCGGTCGTCGACCAAAGATTCGCCAAACACGGCGTGGCGCAACAAATCTTTTCGCAACTACGCCGACCACATGCAGACAGCGGAGTTCGCCGAGGGAGTAGAGGAACTGGTAGGTCTAGCCAAGGGCGACACCACCGCCATCATGTGCGCCGAAGCAGTACCATGGCGATGCCATCGGTCGCTGGTAGGCGACGCGCTGCTGGTGCGAGATATCAAGGTGATGGACATCATCGGCTCGACCAACATCAGCGAGCATACCTTGACGTCATTCGCGGTTGTCGATGGGCTACGCATCACATACCCCGCCGAGCGCTCAAGCTCATCGAGCGATAGCACCGGCGCATGACCGATGCAACAAGCTTATGACTCTACAGGACTCACCCAAACCTCAATCCAAAAAACCACCGACATCACAGCCAAAGCATCTCGCTGAATACGTGAATCATTCCGATTCACAAACCCTTGCTAATCAAATTGCATTTTAGGCATTTTATGTTATGCTCATACTCACGAGGTATTGAATCATGAGTAGATATCTCTCGTGCAAGGGGAAACTATGCGATATCACGGTGGTACGATTATCGATACCGAAAAACCTCCGCTGAGGCTAGCGGTCGCTACGCCGACCATCGAGGGATCGGTCACGATAACCTCCATGCGTGGCAAACAGTTCACACTTCACCGCATTCCCGACAAACAGCTACCGGCGCGGTTCTACATGACCTATCCGGATCAGCCCGGGACACCTGTGCTAGGCGGGGAAGATGACTGCTACGAGCTGCTCTACGCCGTCTTCGCGGTCGAGGGTGACGTACTGGAAGAGGAGACATTCGTCACGCTGAAGACTGACGATGGCTATACTGAGTCGCATCTGGTCGTCAAGATCGAAGTACACCCTCCAGACCTCATACCCAAGGTGTGGATGAGAGATGGTCGGCGTGGTCTCGACAAAAGGCGAGGCGGAAAGCGCCGTCGCAAAGTTCAACACGCCTGACGCACAAGGCCTGCAAACCATGCAGGCCTTTGTCATTTCGATAAATAAGGATCTTTTTTATCTCTCAGACAAAACTCTGGCTCATACGCCGGTGTCGAGGACGCGCAAAGCCCACGAGCCCTATCGCGTACTAGCAAAACAAACGTGAAATAAGTATAATCACATCAAATGGAAAAAGCATCAAATCAAGGTGAGTGTCTGCAGTTGCAATCGTACACAAACGAGATGCATGGCAGAGTCAACTTTTTGTTCCAGCGACGCAGGATAAATACCTCGACCTTCGAGCCGAGACTAGAGCTCACCGACACTGAGATCAAATTCGTCGCGTCTGCTTTTACCGAAAATTTTATGGATGCACCAGACATGGTGGAGATTACACTGGTCGATGATGACCACCCCGCGAGCGATCGAGGCGTGCTAATTATCACGGAACACGCCGACCACGACAGTATCTACTCATCGCTCTATGCCATATGCGCGCACAACAACGCCGTCGGACCGTTTGCCA
>CAZIOA010000090.1:0-2940 GCA_964540835.1 uncultured Candidatus Saccharibacteria bacterium | reverse complement strand
ATATTGTTTATATTTCGCCGACATATCATCGCCATGCGCAAGGGTTTTTGGTTGCTGCTTATACCGTTTACCATATCATCGCTGCCTGTTCTGGCGTGGCCGTCGACAGCTGAGGTGTACTGGTTTCCACTAGCAGGTTTTTTGGTCGGGGGATTTTTGTTTCTGTACCATTTTCTGATGTGGTATTATACGATTTTTATAGTGACGGATCAGCGACTTCGCCAGGTTACGCAGAGAGGTTTTTTTGGCAAAGACGTCGTCGAGCTGGGTCTGTCAAAGATACAGAGTATCAGCTATAATATACCTGGGTTTAGCGGTGAAGTACTCGGTTTCGGTACAATTGTCATCCAGACATACGTAGGAGATCTCATCATCAACAAAGCTGAACATCCTCAAGATGTATATAATAAGTTGCAAGATGCTGTAGCGGCTGCCGAAAAAGCACAAGGGGTATATGAAAAAACCACGTCTATTTAAGAAAAAGCAAGCCAAAACAGCCGACGCGCCGAATCGGATTACCAATGAGACAGTCGCGGAACACCGCGAACGTATACTTGCGGGTGGACGCCGATTCAAGTATCCGGTTCAATATGCGCGTCACCGTTTGGTGATAAATGCAATTATCATAGGAGTCACCGCACTGATACTAGTTATCTGCCTTGTGTGGTGGCAGTTATATCCACTTCAAAACACCTCGACGTTCTTTTATAGGATCACTCGAGTGGTGCCATTGCCCGTTGCTACCGTGGATGGAGCACCCGTACGATACAGCGATTATCTAGTAGGGTTTCGCTCCCAGGAGCACTACACGATCCACATAGAGGGGACAGATCTCTATCAGAAGGAATACAAGCAGCAGCTAGACTTTTTTAAACGACGAGCACTGGACAATGCCATAGCCGATACATATGCCGCAAAAGTAGCACAGGAGCGTGATATCACTATCAGCGACAAACAGGTAGATGAAGCGCTAAAACGTCAGCGTAAAGCTCGAGACGGTGAGATATCCAAGGAGGCGTACGATGCAAGCGTGTTGGATCACTACAACCTCACTCCGGAAGAGACAAGAGAAATGACCGAGAGAAGCTTGTTGCGTCAAGAGGTGGCGTATAACATCGATACCATAGCAGCAAAGCAGCGGGATCAAGTGGTCGAAAAGCTCAAAAAGGAGAAAGACTTTGACAAAGTTGCCGCGTCCATACCAGCCAAGGACAATGCCAAAGTGCAATCAGGAGTGACGCCACTCGTGCCAAGCAGCAACCAGGACGGTGGACTGGCAGAGATGGCGGCGAAGCTCGACGTGGGAAAGGTGTCAGAAGTGTTTCGTTCGACAAACGGTGACGGGTACTATATCGTCAAGCCGCTCGAAAAGGACAACAACGGACGCGTCAGTTATGCTTATCTCAAAATCCCGCTCACGGTTTTTGATAGTCAACTGCAAAAACTTAAGGATGAACATCGCATCTCGGAATACATCGATATACCCGAAGTAAACACCTCGATAAAGGTACAATAGAAAGAGGAGGAGTTTCACATGTTTTCACTACCTGAACTTAACTATGATTACGGCGCGCTCGGATCATATATCAGCAAAGATATCATGATGCTACACCATAGTAAGCATCATCAAACATACGTCGACAAATTAAACGCAGCGCTGGATAGCCAGCCAGAGCTAAAGTCACGTGCGCTCGATGACTTGCTCGGCCACTTGGATACATTGCCAGAATCCGTACGTACAGCTGTCCGTAATAATGGAGGCGGGCACTACAACCATTCGTTGTTTTGGCAATGGATGTCACCCGATGGTGGAGGTGAGCCGACAGGAGAGCTGGCTGACCGCATCAGTGAACGATACGGTAGCTACCAAAAATTCGTAGATGAATTTACATCAAAAGCACTTGGCGTATTTGGCAGTGGCTGGGTGTGGCTGCAACCTGATATGGATATAATTACAACACCCAATCAGGACACCCCTATAGGATCAGGATTTGATGCACCGTTGCTCGGACTTGATGTTTGGGAGCATGCCTACTACTTAGACTACAAAAACAAGCGTGATGATTACGTAAAAGCATGGTGGAACGTCGTGGATTGGCAGTTTGTTCAGTCTCGACTCACGCAGCAGTAATAACTACGATTTTATCTGTGCGGCCCATGGCGTTGCCAGTCGTAACCGTCATCGATAATGACCGTGGGGTTGTTTGATTGCGGTGAGAATTCGTTTTCGAAGCGTCGGCGACGATACGCCATGAATGCTATGAAGCCAATACCTAGGACAGCTGTACCACCGAGCAGTACTCCTATGAAAGCAAGTATAGACGGACCCGACCCGGGTCCGTTTTCGAGAACGGAGCTCGTGAGATTATAGTTATACCGCTGTGAAGCTGGCGCTGAGCCGTTTGCAGGTATGGGTTTTTTTTCCACCGTCAACTCGAACGACATAGTTGCCGTATCTGTCGTGATGGTTCCGTTGTAGTTATCAGCAGCGAGGCCTATCGATAGTTTGCCCTCCGCGTTGGTAGAGCGAGTTATGCTACCTATTTGTATGACTGCGTTTTTGGCAGGGATATTGTTTTCGGTAACAGTGATGGTGACGGGGTATCCATTGGTAAAAATAGTGCCGCTGTAAGTACCCGCTTTACCTCCAGCGCCTTTGCCAGATATCGTGAAGTAGTATCGCATACCCGGAACGAGACCCTCTATATCTGCGCTGAAAGACCCATCCTTTTTCTTCGTTACCTTTGCTTGCTGGTTCATCGTCGTGGAGTTGACACCATATCGCAGTGTCGCGGAAGCTTTCGACGCGTTGACGTTCCAGGTAACCGTCGAGGATTCATAGAGTGGTTCGACAGCCACGCTATCTATAAGACCAGTTGGATCTGGTGTTGACTGTGGCGCTGTTGTCTCTGAAGGACTTGCAGGTTTTGGTGTTGACGA
>CAZIOA010000089.1:0-3131 GCA_964540835.1 uncultured Candidatus Saccharibacteria bacterium | reverse complement strand
TATCGGCGAGTCAAAAGCAGAGAAGTTAAAACCGTTTCTTTAATCCAGCCTATTGCGCTTATGCTAAACTGGCTATATGCGGATGAACCGTACAAACACTGGCTTCACCATCGTCGAACTCCTCATTGTCATCGTGATCATCGGCATCCTCGCGGCTATCGTGATCGTGGCATACAACGGTATTACTTCGCAGGCGCGTGAGTCTACAGCCAGGGCGGATCTATCGAACTTTCACAAAAAATTGGAGCTATTTAAAGTCGATAATGGGCGATACCCTACGTCAATAGCAGAGATGAACTCGTTACACTTCACGTTTAATCGTGACGCATTCCAAGTATCTGCCAATAACCCGTATGTAGGAAACTTGCTTTACTGCAGGTATGATAATAGCCAGGGATACGTCTTACAGGCATTGACAGCTAACAATACGCAGTTATTTGTTAGTAGCAAGTCGGGAGTGCCCAGAGAATATACCGGGACGGATACGTACGTACGAGGAGACTGGGGCGATAGCTGCAGGACGCATGCTACCAATGACACGGGCACATCGGTTGTCGAACCTGATTTCGAAGATTTTACCAATTATATAGGTTCTTTACCTAGCGGTGCGCAGGGCACGCCTGATTTCGGCGTTGCGATGGGGTACTTCAACAGCGCGAACCGTACTGGTTCTAAGTGGCATTCCTGGACGAGCGGTGGTAACTAGGCCGCTAGTCTATGCTTGATTGAGGTTGAAGCCGAGTGTTACCATGAGGGCTATGATGACATCATCCAAACACCACTTCTACAATCAGCGTGGCTTCACTATCGTCGAGCTGCTTATCGTCATAGTTATCATCGGCATACTCGCCGCTATAGTGATCGTGGCATACAATGGTATCACCTCACAGGCTTTGGAGTCTGCCGCAAAATCAGATCTAGCGAATTTCCACAAAAAAGCAGAGATGTTTAAAGCTGAAAACGGTCACTATCCGTCTTCGATAGCAAATTTGAACTCACTTCGTATGAAATTCAGCCAGGGGGCTTATGCGACGGCTGCCAGTACCCCCGCGAAGCAGAACAATCTACAGTATTGCAGATACGATAACGATCAGGGTTATGCATTGTTGACTTTGACGGCAAATGGCACAAGGTTGTATATCAGCAGCAAATCAGGGGGTCCACGCGAGTATACCGGAACAGATGTGTGGATCAACAGTACCGTGAGCTGGGGTGATAACTGTATGGTGCTTGCAACGAGCGACACGCTGGGCGATTCTGTCGTCGAGCCTGACTTTGAAGAGTTCACGACCGCGCTAGGCGGAGTGCAGTCAGGCGCGTCAGGCACGCCTGACTACGGTGCGACTACAGGTTATTGGAACACCGCTAACCGCGATCCCAAATGGCATGCTTGGACCACAGGAGGTAGCGGTTAGAGGAGTATAGGGTGGCGCATGCCTGGTCTCAAATACACCTCTGATTTGTGATACGCTATCTTTATGAGTTTGATTGATAAGCTATTTTTTTCGTATAATCGCGAGCGAGTTTATGACAAACTGAAGGGCGGCGTGCTCGTCGTGCCAGCATACACGCAGATGCAGCGCAGCAACGATACGGCAGCGACGTTTGAGCAAGAAGCCAACTTCTGGTATTTGACGGGAATTGATTACCCTGACTGGTGGTTGTTTATGGATGCCAAGCGTCGTCGATCATGGCTCGTGGCGCCGACGGTCGCTGAACATCATCAGTTGTTTGACGGCAGTCTCGACCCAACTGAAGCTTTGTGGATCAGTGGTGTCGATGAGGTCATCGATCGGCAGGAGGCCGATAGCTGGTTGCGCCAGGCTGCCCGCACGCACCAGCTCGTGTACACCGTCGACGTGCCGCCGCATGCCGATCATTTCGGATTCGTGATGAACCCGGCGGCAAAGGAGATGCGAGAGCGACTGGAGCGAATCTTCGCGAAAGTACAAAATTTCCGTCCGGAGTTGACGCGCCTCAGGGCGATCAAGCAGCCGGCCGAAATCGATGCTATCCAGTCCGCAGTCGACCTCACCGTCAAAAGTTACAGAAATATATACGACAACCTGCAGAACTACAAACATGAGTATGAGATCGAAGCTGATTTTACCGCTGCGTTTCGTCGCGCTGGGGCAAGGGGTCATGCGTACGATCCCATAATCGCCATGGGCGCCAATGCATGCACGCTGCACTACACGCGCAATCAAGACAAGCTCAAGAAAGGGCAACTGATCCTCATAGACGTGGGCGCTCGACTGGGCGGCTACGCGGCAGACATCACACGAACCTATGCGTATGGCAAGCTCACCGCGCGTCAAAAAGCCGTGCATGAAGCTGTCGAGTCGGCGCAGCGAAAAATCGTTGACTTGATTCAGCCAGGTTTGCCGGTAGCAGAGTACCAGAGGCAGGTCGATACGATCATGCAGAGGGCACTTATAGAATTGAAACTGATCAAAGATGAAAAAGACGAAGCATACCACACGTACTTTCCGCATGCCATCAGTCATGGACTCGGTATAGACGTGCACGACGCGCTCGGACAGCCGCGCACGCTGGAATCCGGTATGGTTCTGACTGTGGAGCCGGGTATTTATATACCAGAGGAGGGCATAGGCGTCCGTATAGAGGATGACATACTCGTGACAGAGACCGGACACAAAAACCTCTCTGCCAAACTCTCCACTAGTTACTAACACCACCTACCACCTACTATCTACTATCTACCATCTACCAGCTACTAACTACCAACCTATGCTATACTAATCATCAGCAATGGGTCGTCAATTCGCGATATTTCTCGTCCGCTGGATACTGAACTCGTTTGGGTTGTGGATTGCTGTGCGTCTGCTCGGGACCGGCCTGAGCGATGCGCAGATCGACGCGAGCGCAGGCGTGTTTTTGCTCGCAGGACTGATATTTTCGATTATCAACACTGTGTTGCGTCCGATTATCATCATCTTGTCGCTTCCTGCGATATTGCTGACACTGGGACTTTTCATCCTGGTTGTCAACGGCGTGCTCGTGTACGTGTCGTTACAGCTGACACCGGGGATTCAGATGTCGTTTGGCAATTCGATTCTTACCGGAATGATACTGAGTTTGATAAACTATATAGTAAGCAGCGTGTTAGA
>CAZIOA010000088.1:0-3229 GCA_964540835.1 uncultured Candidatus Saccharibacteria bacterium | reverse complement strand
ATCGTCTTGGCATGGTCACTGAAATCAACTGTCATGCGATCGTCGAATACACGGAGGCTACCCTCCCATAGTCCGTCATCACCAAACGCTTCGCCGTATTTCACGATACCACCGTCTATTTGATACACCTCTTTGAAGCCGCGCTTTTTCATCATGGCGCTGATGACTTCGCAGCGGATACCGCCCGTGCAATACGTGATAACCTTTTTGTCTTTGATGTCATCGTATTTGTCGCTTTCGAGTTCGGCAATGAAATCGCGTGAGGTGTTCGTGTTCGGCACGACGGCGTTTTTGAATTTACCGATCGCAGCTTCGTGTGCGTTGCGACCGTCAAAAAACACCACGTCATCGCCATACTTCTCGATAAGCTCGTGGACTTGCTTGGGCTTCAGATGCTTGCCGCCACCGACCACGCCGTTTTCGTCTACGTCATATTCCTCGTCACTCGCCTTGAAACCGACAAGCTCGCGACGGTGCTTGACGCTCATGCGCGGAAAATCTTCGCGCCCGCCATCGCTCCATTTGAAGACAGTATTTTTAAATCCTGGGTATTGCTTCGTGGCCTTGATGTATTTTTTTAAATCTTCCATCTCACCACCGACCGTACCGTTCAGACCATGACGGCTCACTAGTATGCGCCCACGCAAATTCAAACTATCGCAGAGCGTCTTCTGCCATAGCTTTACCGCCTCCGGGTCTTTGAGTGGCGTGAATTTGTAATACAACAAAATTTTCTGCATTCGTTTTATTGTACAACCCTTCACCCCTGTTGTAAAATGGGGATATGGCAAAATCTCCAGAAAGTACCGGATTTTTAGAACACCTCAAGCCGGACGAAAAAACACTGCGCCACCTCGGCGTCCTTGCACTTGCGGGTCTCGGTATCTACGCTATAGCTGTCGCATAGCCGTGGCAGAACCTGCTTAAGCCCCTGCATCAACCGAAAAACCTTTTGCTTTTGGAGCCAAAATGTGCTATTTTCTGGACATACTATGCAGCTGCGCCAAATGACGCACCTGTCTGAATGGTTCAGTCAGACCGAGTGGTACCTTTCGAGGAAGGTTATGTGATGAAACCCGTTTGCGATCCCGATACGTTCGTATACAGGGCTGCCCGTCGCGACAGCACGCGAAAGCAAAATAAGCACGATCGTCCCATGCGCAAAGCGATCCAGCGTGAAAAACCTGCTTTCATACGCGCGCAGGAGCAGAAAAACGAAGCCGTACGTACCGTTCGTGGTATGCGAGTGCGCACACAGCTGCGACAACTGAGTCGCGCCCACAAAAAGTTGGCGCACCGCATCACGCGGCACATCATCACGGAGCATGACGGTGAAATCCAGGGGACATCACTTGAGGTGATCTACGAAAAACTCGCCGAAACCCTCCTGCGCGATGCCTCTCCTGCATCAATCGAGCTGATCAAGTACGCCGTCGAGTACGGCTGCGACAACGAACTGCTCGAGAAGAAAGAAGCGGAAGCGGAAGACGAAGGGTCATCACTGATTCCTCACTTGGCCGCAACCGCCTAGTCAACCTTCCACCCCAGCCGATACTGACACCAGTGAAGGGTGTCAGTATCGGCTTGCTTTTTTGTTGTAAAAGGATATAATAGCCTCATCGCTAGGTGTCAAATGACGCCTCCGGACAAATCATCCGGCTCTGTGCGACCGTACCCCTTAATAAGTCAGGAAGAGGTGAAGCTGTGGGGAACCCCGCCGCTGTCTGGAAAAGATTGATCGACGAAGTAGCACCAATCGATCTCGCTCCCCCGAAGCCGTCAAAAAAGCGCAAGCGTCGACTGACCAGTGATGAGTACCATGAGATACTCACAAATTACTGGGATAACCGTCCAGAGACAGCACACGACTACGAGCTGTTCGTGGAGGCTGCTATCGACTGGGTTATCTTCGCGTTTCTTTACGAAAACAGTGACCACGGAAAGGGTCGCAACCACGAGATCGAAGCCGGATCAACCATACACGAGCTTGTCGACCATCTGGATGATTCATGCTTGCGAATGATGCGGGATATCACCTGCCGAGTTGAGATGCGTTCGGTCTGCTGGTGGGACGTACAGGAGCACTACCACAACTTGCGACGACGCGACATCAACAGGCTCGCTGATGAGCTCTTGGATCCGCTGATCTTCGAGGCGATCAAGCGCCTGAAAACATCCGGATTCCTCGCGTGGCATAGCGGCTTCTGGACCCTCTCGGCCCGCATGAGCGCACCGTATATTCAGCAGCTCAAGGCACGGGGAAGGATATTCCTCGCACCAGAGCCGAGCAAGCTCTCTAGAGTCTACGCCGCCTGACTTAACCTCCGATGTGACCAGCCCACAAAGCCGGTCACATCGGGTTAAGCCGAATATTCAAAACCGCCGATCAACATCGGCGGTTTCTCTTTGCGCACCTATATGGATGTATGTATTGTATGTTCGAGTGCAGATTGGATTTTTCGTCGAGGAGTGAAACAAGCCGTAAAACTTGCGAGCTTGGATGCAGCACAAGGCGAAAGTGAAGCACGAAGCGACCTGTACTGGGTACTGGTCGCGAGTACAGGAGCTTTCAACGCAGCGATGCGCCAAGATCGCAAGTTTTACTTGTTGGCGTCAACGTTTTGCTGCTTCGGCTCATCCTGACTCTTCCCTCCAGGCCGAGTCTCCTCTTCCTGACTTTCCTGATCACTATCACCACCCTTTTCAGCCTCGACATCATCGGCTGTCGCTTCTTCGGCGTCACCGGCGGCAGCTTCGTTTTGCGCCTGCAGGGCACTTGGCTCATATACGTTTGCTACGACAAGCTCCAGGTCTAGCTCCAAGTCCGCAAACTCGACACCCTCTGGGAGTTTAATGTCGCCAAGCGTCAGCTTGTCTTCTACTGTAGCCAATGAATCAACAGGCAGCTCCAATGCTTCTGGCAGGTCAGCTGGCTTGGCTTTGATTTCGATATTCTCGAGAGCCTGCAAAACCACCAGACCTGCACGCTCAGCCGGGCTCTCGCCCATGCCGGTCAATCGGATAGATACTTCCGTGGTGATAATTTCGTTTTGCTTGATCGTATGAAACGCGACGTGGCGTACCGTGTGCTTTACCGGATCAACGTCGATGTTTTTGATGATTGTCAGCTTTTTTTTGCCATCTATCACGATATTCACAGGCGTGTGCCTACCTGCTGCGCGCGTCACTTTCGTGGTCTCGACGATACCAGACTGCGTGTGTATAGGAT
>CAZIOA010000087.1:0-3278 GCA_964540835.1 uncultured Candidatus Saccharibacteria bacterium | reverse complement strand
CCTTCAGCGGCATCGATAAATCTCTGCCTTATGAGCAAGTTGTTTCTTTCGTTTACGGATTTGAGTGACGGTACGGATAGTGGTTCTTCGCGCATAGATTACTCGATATTCGTTAACTTGTAGTCATCAGGAGCTTCAGCCAGATACTTCTGCACCTCGTCCATGTGCAACAACCCCTTTTGCGCGCCGATATGCTGTACGACGTTCATGCTGTTTATCGGAGCCCACGTGAGGGCGGTGTCCATAGGCTCTCCGAGTGCCAGCGCGGCGACAATCGTCGACGCGAACGCATCGCCCGCACCTGTGCGATCGTATGGCGGTGCCGGATCAGGGTAGTTCGGAATCGTAACCAGTTTGAAATCATACGAGGCGTACGATCCTTTGGAGCCATCTGTTATGACAACGACGTGCGGACCTAGGTCATGCAAACCGTTAGCGAGATCGCGCACCGAGTCATACGGCCTTCCCGTCACGTCCATAGCCTCTTCTCGGTTCATGATGACTATGTGGCTTCGGGCATATACGTCCTTTAGCTTTTCGGCGCCCCAACGAAAATGCGACGTGCCCGGCTGAAAAGCGAGTTTGATCTGTGGATGCTTATCGAGGTATACAAGTAATTTCTCGTGCAAGTCCCATGCGTTGGGACTGATCTGCGACAGATAGATCCAATCAGGTACCTTGGCAGGCTCGCGCCACTCATATTTGTAGTCTTCGTTTTTGACGAGCATTGTCCGATCGGCACCGTAGCGCAGCACGTACCAGAAGCTCGATTTGGCACCGGCTTCCGTCACCATCGGAGCAGTGTCGACTCCCTGTTCTTCCAGATACCGTAATGATTCCTTGCCCACTTCGTCATCACCTAAAAACGACATGAGCGACGACTGTAGCCCGAGCCGGCTAAACGACACCGCCGCATTTGGCGATGGTCCGACCGAGCGGACATTGTCGACATAGTCATAAGGCATCTTGGCGCCAAACTCGACGCTCAACCACTCCTTGCCGTCATCGTCCTTGGTGACCTTCGCTTCGTCTTCGTTCAGCTTGATAAACGCATCCGTGAAAATATCGCCGATCGCCAGGAGAGACGGTGTATCTTCGTGAGGTTCAGGACGAGCCTCTTGGTGAATTTCGTCTCGGGATAGCTTCAACCCGATATCTTCTGCTACTTTGTGAACGAACTCATCATGCGTGCGTTCATGTTCGGCGTATCGCTTGACCACTTCAATGCGAAGGTGTCGCTGCGCGTGAGTCAGGACGCGATTTTCAAAATCCAACTCATGATGATAGCACTCGATGATATCCAGCGCATTAAATGACACCAGCTCATCGTCAAATGCCAAGATGACGTAGTCCGTGTTTCGCAGTTGTCGCGTCGCGGCATCATTTTTAGCAAGTGATTTCAGAGCATAGTACGCCTCTTTCGCGGTCGTGCCACTCGGGTCCAAGCCAACTCGACGCAACACCGCATGCCCCTTTTCCAGGATATCCGCAAGCAGCCTGACATCAACGCCAGCGTTTCCTGTTGCTTTTTCAAGACTGTCCAGATTACGCGAAAACAGCGGATGATCGTTGCCCAAAAGCCGTTTCAGTTTAGAGCTCATTTCACAGCCTCCTTTGTCAATGGAGTGCTTAATGCTCGTTCATGTAGCGGCATGCTGTGCAGCCTGACGCCATGATGCAAGATACCCTTTTTCGCTCCGATATGCTGGACAACCGATGTTGAGTTTGCACTAGCAAACACGATACTGTCTGCCAATGACTCACCCTGTGCCCATTGGCTCAAGAAACCAGACCCGAACGCGTCACCTGCGCCCGTGCGATCCGTGACCTTCACGTCGCGATACATACCCGCTTTGATAATTGTTTTGCCGTCACTCGCATGGACACCATTGGGACCGTCGCTCACTATCACCGTCGGCACGTATCGTAACCCGTGGAGAACCAGCTCTTCCGGCGATGTGCCATCAACGATCTTTGCCATTTCTTCCTTGTTGACAGACAGGACTTCGACGTCTTCCAGCAATGCTCGCAGCTTGCCCGGTCGGGCAAGCTCGCCTTTGCCGGGGTTGAACATGATTTTCATGCCTTTGTGTTTTGCTTGGGTAAATAATTTGTCGAGCACGTCAAAACTGCCTGCCATCGACGATACGTACAACCAATCAGCATCTATGCCGGATAGATCAAAGTCCTTGGCATTGTAGTGCGTGGATGCGCCACGGTATGTCAGAATTGTCCGTTCACCCGTAGGCGCGAGCAGCAACACCGAGTAGCCCGTGCTGTACTTTTCGTTGTAGCTGACACGACTCGTGTCCACATGCTCTTTGTCGAGATCGTCGAGTACTGCCTGGCCTGCAGGATCATGACCTATGGTACCCATGAATATAGACTGAAGCCCTTGCCGCGCGAAAGTCACCGCCGCGTTCGTGGCACCGCCACCGGTACTAAAGGTAATGTGATTGACGTCCGCTTTCGCGCCAAGTTCAAGCTGCATGAACTGCTCACGTGTGGATTTATCGCTCACAGGCTCAAACTCGTCACTGTGGCTCAAAAACACGTCCTGAACCGCTGCGCCAACTGCTATTATTTTTGTGTTATTGCCACTCATATATACGTAGTATATACTACTTACGCTTAAGAGTGAAGTGAGCGGGGCGCTCGTCTGGCCAAGTGCGCTTTTACCGCGCTCGATAATGAAAATCCAAACTCATCCGCCAACGTCTTTGCGCTGGTAAGTGATTCACCAGCTGTTTGTGTAGCCTCTTTTCGTTTCAGCTCGTTCCAATATGCGTCTGCGTATGACGTGCGGTGGGGAAACGCGTACATCATCCATGCCCGTCGCGCCGCTTCTCTGTCTGGTAGAGTTTGAACCTCCTTATATATAGACAGACTGAGGACGGGTATCAGGTCTGCTTTTTCGGTATGGATAGCTGTGTGAAGTATTGATGCGACCGCGACATCTCTAGCAAAATCACCCGGCAGCACATATTTCGCTATTGCTCGCTCCTCGGCAAAGTCTTCGCTAGTGTGGCGCAAAATCAAAGACGCCTGACGAGCAGACAGGCGCTTTCCCGTCCGCATAAATGATTTGAATTCTTTCAGTTCTCTAGGTACATTCTCATCAGCCGCATAGTCGTCGGGTGTTTGATGCCAATCGTCTACCGACCGCTCGAGATTCTCTTTGATAGCATCCTGGTCATACTCAATATCGGTTGACAACACCTCGGATAGATATCTGTCAAACTTTTTACTTAGTGGATAGCATGCAATATCGTCTATCT
>CAZIOA010000086.1:0-3297 GCA_964540835.1 uncultured Candidatus Saccharibacteria bacterium | reverse complement strand
TCTCGGAGAGAGGGAGAAGGTGAGAACTGCCAGTGGCAGTTCGCAAGGCGACGTCACGGATAAACTTGTTTATCCGACTGACTCGCGGAGTCGCGGAACGTGACTGAGTCCTTTCACCCCGACCAAAATAAAATTGCCGTCCATGACGGCTATTTTATTTTGGCCAGGCTGGCAGGATCTCAAACCTTCGACCCAAATTTTGCCCTGGCAAAATTTGTAGGTCAAGGTTTGGCGTAGCGAGAAAAGGAAACGAAAAGTTCTTTTCGTCCCTTTTAGAGCGGAGGAGCGAAGTGAAACGGAGCGCTGTCCTTTCACCCCTATTGCAATCTATCTACTCCTATGCAAAAGTATATACATCTGGTGGAGCAATCCGCCAGCGTTTTCGTAGAGGGACTTCCTCCGAAAATTTACAAGCAGACAGAGAGTACAGAGGAAAAGGATAATCATGAGCGGATACACACCAGAGCAAGAGATAGAGCTCTCTAAAAGGGAGATTCGACAATGGATCCGCGAACGTGACCAGCATCAGCAATTTGTTGATATGTTCAACAACATGATCGCCGACAACAAACGACGTATCGCAGAAGCCAGAGCTAAGACCACTTATTGCCCATGCGGCTGGAAACCACGCGAAGGCATTATCGGCGGCGAGACACTGGAAGAACATCAGGTATTCTGCCGTGCGGCGACCGAAAGCAACGAGGAATAAACATGAACCTCTATGTCATCTACACCAGGCAGTCCGAGCGAGGCGACAGCCAGTACTATTCGGCCTACCATGTATGGGCTGAGTCAGAATCTCAGGCAAGGTTGTTATTTCAGCGACGCCTGAAGTATGCGGTAATCCAAAACATATTCGCCGTAAGCGCGGATGATGGACCGTTGTCGCTGCTTGCAGCAGGATGAGCCTCAATGTCTGCAAAAAATTTGTATGTTCGTCAGCAAACGAACCGCCTGCCCGATGCGTTAATCGGGCTTTTTTCTTTACGGACAATTGCAATTGCTACCCCTGTGAGAGGTCCGACCTCTCACACTCGACCTCTCACAATCTAATACTCGCGATCCGTCCCACCTCGTACCTTATCCTATCCCAATTCTCGCATCGTATTATCCGCGGGTGGAGTACTCTGTTCTGATTCCAAGGTCGGTCAAACAACAGCGCTGCCTCGACGCCCCCTTCTTCCACTGCCGATTCGCAGTGCATTAGTCCGTCATCTATCAGTATGTCGACGTCCTCTTCAATGCAGACGCTTCCCTTGCTACATGCATTCTCACAATAGTGATTCGTATGAATTATCTTCTGAAAGCAATCCGTAAAATACGTGTCTGCCATTTTGCGCGTAATAGGCTCCATATAGTCATCTCTTCCTGTTACAAGAAGTCCCTTATGGATACGTGAGAGTCCTCTGACAGCGACCACAGCTTCAGCGTCTGGGACGAGGAGGTATTTATGCGCGTATTCCTTCATGTATTTTTTTACGCGCTCGCTAGCAATGCTTATGTCATCTACTCCCCAATACTTCGCATCATCGTAGTAGTGTGCCACGTCTACATTGGCCGAATATGTTTCGTTATAGTAATCAACTGTCCTTTCAGCAAAAGGTATCAGCACATCATCACAGTCATAGCCGATAGTAAGGCTTCGCTGACCATACGCAAGCTCCAAACCACCTTTTACCATATGTGCCATCAATCGTACCACTAAACAACGAAAACTTATATAGCTCTACTGTTGGTACTTACTCACGAACCTTCGAAGTATTTCGGCCGGGACAGTCACTATTTCCTGATGCCCCATCTCGACCAATTTTGCTGCATCTTCCGCAGGAAAGTACCCTGCGTCTTTGTAGACATTAATTCGTACCTCAAGTCCGTAACTATCAAGTTCTGGATGAAACTGGCTGGCATATATATTCTGACCGACGCGTATCATATGAATCGGACAGGTTTTCGTACTTGCGAGCAACGTACTCTTTGGCGGTACGCCATTCACTGCTTCTTTGTGCCCGCCAAATGCACGGAACGACTCGGGCAATCCCTGAAGTAACGGGTCATCGCGGCCTTCGTTGGTTAGCTCAACCGTGACGGCACCGACATCTTCGCGGTACTCGCTATCCACGCGACCACCAAGCGTGTCAGCGAGAATTCCCAGACCATAACACTCACCGAAATATGCAAAATCACGGCGAATGATTTCCTGAACCAGTTTTTTGAGTTTCGGCTCGAATGCTTTTTGGTAATCGTATTTCTTCTTGTCAGGGCTGCTGACATTACTCGGCCCGCCGCCCACGATGACGCCGCTGTACTTGTCCAGATCGATATCTGGCAATTCCTGATCCATGCGAATGCGCACCAACTGCTCATGTGACAAGCCACTAGCACGGAGAAAAGCCTCGTATTCGTCATCAGCAGCAATCTGCTCCGGCCGTAGCTGTAGTAATAAAAAGGGTTTGCTCATCTTATCTATCGTAACAAATTTCATCAATCTGAATCCCAAAATCTCCCCCGTCTTCACTCAAGATACTAAAAGCGAAGAGCAACCCTTGAAAAACATGACGGAACCATGTTTTTCAAGGCGTGGAACGGTATTTTGAAGGAATGGCGGAAGATTTTGGGATTCAGATTGGTTAATGATGGTGATGGCCATGGAGATGGGCGTGTCCCTTGCCCCGCGCGATCAGCCAACGGTTAACCGGCACCGTGACGACAAATGCCACGGCGAAGGCGATTGCTAATGTCACCCAGAAATACGCATCCGTCACCATGGCATTCAACGCGCCTGGCATAATTACGATGACAAGATTGTCGACGATCTCCATGGTTGCAATAGACAAAGTATCGGCCGCCAGCACGATCTTGAGCGCCGGACGCAGCGTGATGCCACTACGTAGCACCGGCCACAACGATAGCAAGTAGCCGAAAAAGAAAGCGAGCCCTATCGCCAGCGCGATAGTCGCGACGTCCGACCAGCTCAGAGCGGTTCCGATAACCATACCCAACACTTCGCCTATCGCGCAGCCCGTCAGACAGTGCAGCGTCGCGCTGATAGCGGTTTTTGTTAATTCTTTGTCGTTCATTATCTTAATTATTACCTATCCGTGTTACTTGAGCAAAAGCTGTGTCTGCTTGGCGAACCAGGTAGTGAGCCATCAATAGTCAAAATATCGCTCGCCTTACTCTCCAAAACATAAACGTAGAACACAATGCAATTGATGGTCTACTACTTGGCGAACTCTACTGCGCGAGTCTCGCGTATCACATTCACCTTGATAGTACCTGGATACTGCATGGTTGATT
>CAZIOA010000085.1:0-3323 GCA_964540835.1 uncultured Candidatus Saccharibacteria bacterium | reverse complement strand
TCCTTTCTGTGGTACAAACCCCGTTGCATACATGCCACGGGTCCCAACATTGATTGTTATGGATCAACTATACCAAAACAGAGGTAAAATGTCTACATAAAATTGACGAAACATACGAAAAATTGTACTATCAAACAAGTTCGAAATCCGAACGATAGATAGACGAGGAGCTACCATGGGTCTGATAAGGGCGCTACTGGACTTCATTTTGCAGTGGAACAAAAGCGACGATCCCTGCTTGATGGTTGATTCAGAGCTTCTGAGCGATTTTTCGGAGGAGGAGCTCGAAGGCGTACGTGTCGTCGGGAGGGCGGTATTTCAAATCCGTCCCGACAACATGCTCTCCTACGTGGATGGCTATGCGGGCGAGGTGCTGGGCGACGTACTGAGGCATAGAAGCCCCATGACAGTGGCTGAGGCCAATCGCTTGATCGGTAGCAGGGCGGAACTGAATATCTCCCGCGCCTCGAGCACTTACGTGCTGGTCTGATCTCCCGAAGTGGCACCGAGCGTCAACACGACGCTCGGTGCCACGTAACATTTCTCGTAATACTCCTGAAGGGAGTATTTTTTGTTTGTTGACTAATATAGCACTTGATACTATAATTTCATTCAGTTTCGCTGATCAGCAACCTATGAACCGGAGTGTTTATGCAGGGTTATGGTCGTCGAGGCAGTACCGAAAAATCGACGAGTGAAGTCAAGGAGCCAAAGTGGCGAATCATAGCGTGTTGATGGATCGGGTGTTGGTACATCCGCGTCGTACGCCAGACAGCATACCTGATGATCAGGTGATGGTGTTTAGCGAGGACGGCATGAAATTGACAGACATCTACGGGGAAACTCGGACACGGGTGCCCCACGACAGCTGGCAGTTTCCCGAGCACCAGCCTCGTGATCGCAAGAGTCTTCGATGGGAAACCGAGCAAAGGACAGCACAGTGTCACAACGAAGAGAATTCACGGACGAGCAGATTCAAGCTGCTTTTCGTGACGTTGGCGCGGAAGTGCCGACAAGCGATCAGATCTCTCAGGAGCGGCAATTCCTCGATAACCACTTCTCTGCCGTCGCTCGACGCGACGCGTTGAGGCAGACCCACAAGAGGTAAGCGCCGTCGATCTCAAAATAGAATCGCTGGCATGCAGCGTATGCGTGCCAGCGATTCTACCTACCACCCACATGGGTGGTTTTTGCTGCCAACCCTGAGTCTCATAACCTCACTCACGAGGCCCTTTCACGCCCAGAAATTCACGAATTAGCGACGTAATTTCTGGGGTTGCAGTCGCTTGAGCCTCGTTTCGTTGAGGTTTTGAGCGTTAATTCAGGCGTCAAAAATTGACATATAAAAGAGATTATGCTAAAATAAGCCCATGTTTCGCCACCGGTAAGTTGGGTGTCTACGTATAGCCAACGACCGGTCGAGACCGAAATTTGACAGGTGGAAGCAATGAAGGGATCGATATGACCACCATCACCACGCAGCTACCCAGCGCGTCTGAGATGCGCCGGAACGATCAAGTCAAGGATATCCTTGGCAGTTTGGTCGACGCGCCTGTCGGGCAGATCGTCCATGCGCTTCAGCATGAGCCCGATGACGTCGTCGAACAGTTCGCACAGTGCGTGACCAAAGCGCGACGAGCGCTCAAAAGAGCTCGAAACAGCCGCTGATCGCAGATCGCGAGGAACGAAGTGTTTGATCCGAACAATCCTGCTGCAACGCCCTACGAGGCGGCGCTGATCGGGATAGATGCCAGTCGTCCAAGAGAGCTGCGCGTCGATCAAATCATCGATGCGGGTGATGTCGGACTTCAGGGTACAGATGAGTTCGTGGAAGCCATGGACGAGCTGTACGCGACGGCGCACAACGACGCTGTCGCCGAAGCCGAGGTCTACATCGCGAAGGTACAGGCAGAGAACAACCGAAAGAAGGAGTCCTGAAGCACATGACCGTACCCGGCGGTTGGGTTGATCGAGCGGTACGAGTGCTTGTCAAACAGCGTCGCCAACGAAAGCTGCAGGAGCGTGAGCGAGCAGAGGCGCGCCGAAAAGAACGCGAGCTCGATCATCGCTATCGCGTGGCTCGTAGTAAGCTGGTCGAGAAGCAGCGCCAGAACTGGTTCAATATCCCTGTCGATCTGCAAAATGCGTCCAGAGAAGAGATCTTGCTTTACGCATCTCTATACCTTGAGAGGGATGAAGATCCGCGTATCTCGCTCGAGTCGCTCGAGTCTGTCAAACCCGCAGAGTAGCGGGTTGAGGGCGTCACTGTACTGGGTAAGTACAGTGACGTCCTCTTTTCAATTCTTGATTTTGTCAGGTCTGTTCCAATGCCTCCACCCGCCTTTATACACACGCGAGGGTTTCTGATATAAATTGATAGAAGTTACTTTATATGGTAGAATATATCAAGATATTTTGTCCGATGAAACAACCGAATCTGCTTGTCTCGTCGGTACGAAGTCGTACCTAAAGACAAGTGGAAACTACGACACAAGAATCAGATCAGCACAGAAAACCCCCTCGTGAAAAGGAGATGTTGTGATACGTTTTTTCCTGCGCCGAGTAGATTCGCCCTACACCCTCCGGGGTGAGATCAGGCGATATGCTCAGCGGGCGTCCCGTACCGTGAAGTCCGCGCTCAGCGCATTCGCGTCATCGACGCCAATGCGCAGTCCGGGCTATGTGTGGGATGACCCGTGGTACGAAAAGCTCTGAACTGACCTATGGACGGAGCCGATGATCGTGTCGGCTCCGCCCCCTGCGGCTTCTGCTTGCACTCAACCACCCGAGAGGGTGGTTTTTGCTACCTTGCTCTTTGTATGCAAAACCTATATGCTTATGTATATGGAGGAGATTAAACAAGCGCTGGCGCAGCGCAAATTTAGCGGTGATATAGACGACAAGCCCGACACGCTGGATTTTTACTCCCATGATGCCAGTATGTTTGAGCTACGACCCAAGCTTGTTATAACGCCAAAAACGGCAGCTGACGTCGAGACTGCAGTAAAGGTTGTCACGGAGCGAAAAGCTCAGGATCCTCACCTATCTCTTACTGCACGCAGCGCGGGCACTGACATGTCTGGAGCAGCAATCAACGATTCGATCATCGTTGATTTCAACCGTCACCTAAACAAATTCATCAATCTGAAAAAAGACAAAGCGATTGCACAGCCCGGCATGCTCTTTCGCGAGTTCGACAAAAAGACAGGCAAATACTTGCTTCCCTCCTACCCTGCGAGTCGCGATTTGGCAAGCGTTGGCGGTATGGTCAACAACAACTCTGGCGGCGAGAAGTCACTTGAATTTGGCAAAACGGAAAAGTA
>CAZIOA010000084.1:0-3355 GCA_964540835.1 uncultured Candidatus Saccharibacteria bacterium | reverse complement strand
CGCGGACTGCTCAAGAGACCGCGATCACGAGCGAACTGAAACAATGGGCGAAACTCTTCGAAGTATACAAGGCGACGAACGGTAACTATCCCCTGCCCGTCGCTCCTCCTGCCGATCCTACGACCAGCGGTGGAACCAGCGGCGGTAACCCTGCAGGGATTTATTGCCTGGGAACGGGGTTTCCGACCAGCGGTGGTACCCCGTATTGCTACGGTGTGACTAACCCTTCGTATCGAGCTGCTGAATCAACCGGAACGTATTTACTGTCTCAACTTTCGACCGTAGGCACGCCACCGAGCAATACGGAGAAGTATGTCTATGGAAATGTCACAGGACCTTACATGAACTATGTTGATACAGACGATGTTCGTTTATTTAGCGTGTATACCGCTGGTACTACGTGTCCGTCTGGGATGGTAACTGGTGGCAGCGATGCACATCGGCAATACTGTTTTATCCGTTTGAATTACAATAATTAGACGTATTGCGGCGGCTGGTCGTAGGTTGTCGAGACAGATCGCATATCAAGCGTCACTACACTAGGAGTACGATGTATTTGTAGGCATCAGACATAACCGCTATAATACAGACACAGAGAGAAGACACACGGATGGCGAGACTACCTATACCTGGCAAAGATTCCGGCACGTGGGGCGGTATCCTCAATGATTTTTTGTCTCAGGCGCATAAATCGGACGGCTTGCTGAAGGACAACTCAGTCACCTCGAACACCATAGCACCGAATTCCGTGACGAACAGCGCGATTGCTACCGATGCGGTAAATGCGACGTCAATTGTCGATGGATCGATCACGGAAGCACTGCTCGACACCGACGTGCAAGCAAAACTAAACGCCGATACGTCCACGCCCGATGCCACCGATAGCGTAAAAGGAAAAGTGCAACTTGCCGGTGATCTGACAGGGACAGCAGATGCTCCCGTGATAGCCGAGGGCGTGGTGACGAGTGAGAAAATCGCTGACGGCACGATCGTTTCAGGTGATATATCGCCAAGCGCTGGTATAGTCAAAACGCAACTTTCGACGGAAGTGCAGGCGTCGCTGGACAAAGCGGATACCGCGCTGCAATCAGCGGTACCCGGTACAGGTACGATATCCGGTTTCCCGCTCAGGAAAACCGGTGAAACGATCGTCGCGGTTCCGCAGGAACTGGCAGATGCGCGGGCATCGGCCAGCTCACCTGCCGGAGCGAAAAATATCGTCCTGGCGGAATCCTGGGGCAAACCCGGCATATTGAAACACATCTGGATCGCGAGCGGTAATACGTGGGACAAAGACGGGTTTTTGGAGCAAGGCGGTATCATACGCATATATACCGATGACGCCGACGTACCGGCCGTGTCGATGAACCTCGGCGACTTTTTCTTTCTGGCGAACCATTCCGATGTCTTTTCGACGCCGCGCGTGGGTAGGACGAATCGTGGTGATGATGATCAGTCATCTGCGTATCGTTATCTTCACATGCCGTTTCAGAAATATTTGCGCGTCGAGGTCGAAAACACGACCGAGAGCAACACGGTATTTTACGGGCAAGCTGATTACTCGACGATAACGAATTTCGCCGATCTGGGTTCGCAGCAGCTGGCGTATACGATCAAAGGCGCCAGAGAGGAGGCGCACTCGGCTCAAACACCTATGACCATATGCGACATGGAGGGTTCAGGACAGGTTGAATCGCTCATGGTGAGTTTTGCTGGCGTGGATGGTGACTCAGGCGTGCTGGAGGGCAACATAGAGGTGTATATAGACGGCGAGCAATTTCCATCATGGTCGTCATCAGGCATGGAGGACGCGTTTAATGGAGGATGGTACACCGTGCCTGTCGGCGGCTATCCTGCTGGACGATCGGGAAACTCCGATCAGACCGGTGAAGCGCACACTCTCTATAGGTTTTTCGTAGACGATCCGATATTTTTCAGCAGTCATATCAAGGTTGTTATGTGGGCGGGCCAACCAAACCAGGCGTCCGTGGTCTCGGAAACGGTTAATTTCGCAGGGTATGCAGGTATATGGCTCGATACTCCGGTCACGCCGAACTATAAAGCGGTTGACACGACGACGCCGCCAATTCTTGACGACCAGATGGATCAAGCGGCCGGTTCCATCGATTCGGGCTCATGGCATCAAGATGCAAGCAGGACTCAAGCAGTCGCGACTGGAAATACTTTCACGGTACCATATGGCAGCGCCAATCCGGACGAAGACGTCAGACTGGGTCGTTTGAATGTCGCGCTACCGACTGATTATTGGTTGGAAACGCGACTTCGCGTTACCGATGCTTCTCATGACAACCAAGAAGTTCACTTGATATTGCTTGGTGCCACGCCCAGTCCGTGGTTCGGCTCTGCTGTTCATATACAGCTAAGAAGGTACGGCGTGCAGTCATGGGGCATTGTCGTCCGGGATGATTTTGACACGGTCTTTTCGATGAACGTCGGCAACGGTCGCGATCTGACAAATATGTGGGTACGCATGGCGGTCAAAAAAGACGGGACAGACGCCACGGTATACTATTCGTTCAACGACAGTCCTTCCGCGTGGATTCCAGTCGGCAAATGGAAGCCGTCAAAAACCGAGACAGGGTTTGGTGTGGGCTCATGGACTGCGGGCGCGGAGTTTGATTATCTTGTCGTGAGACCTCTCGAGAGCGTAACGAGCTGACAAACGGTATACTGGTAATATGTCGGAGCAGACAAAGTATGTCGTGGCAGTGAGCGGCGGAGTGGACTCTGTCGCATTGCTCGATATGCTTATTCGTAAGTGGCACAGCGATGCCGAAGGCACGAGTGCTGAGCGCGAGCTTCAGGGGCAGGCCCCTCCTTTTGTAATCGCGCATTTTGATCATGGGATTCGCGAGGATTCGGCTATAGACGCGGAGTTTGTGCGAGATTTGGCTGAAAAGTACAGTTTGCCGTTTGAGATGAGGCGCGAAGAGCTCGGGGCGAACGCGAGCGAAGAGTTGGCGCGAGATCGACGTTATGCGTTTCTGCGCGAAGTAGCTCGAAAACACAATGCCAAAATCATGACGGCACACCATGCCGACGATACAGTTGAGACGATTGCTATCAACCTGACACGCGGCACTGGCTGGCGCGGGCTGGCGGTGCTAGACAGTCCAGACATAGTCCGTCCACTACTCGACATGACCAAGAAAGAAATTATGACGTATGCCAAAGAGCATAAATTAGAGTGGCGTGAAGACGCAACTAATGATGACACGAAATATTTGCGCAACAAATTGCGGCAAAAATTAGCAGCGCTCGACGACGAAACAAAGGAATTATTGCGGCTTTATCGCGATCGTCAGGTGTTTCTCAGGCGAGACGTAGATAATGA
>CAZIOA010000083.1:0-3389 GCA_964540835.1 uncultured Candidatus Saccharibacteria bacterium | reverse complement strand
CAGGCATAAGTGCTATAATATGATCTAATGTTTAACGGAATTCGCCAAAAGTATAAAGCGCGCGTGCAGAAGAAGCTCGAAGAAGCGGTCGTCGCGTACTTTCAGGCGCACCCCGAAGTGAAACTAGTGGTCGTCGCGGGCAGCGTCGGCAAGACGAGCACCAAAACGGCCATCGCTACCATGCTCGCGCAGAAGTACCGCGTGCGACTACATGAGGGCAACCACAATACGCCGATGAGCGTGCCGCTTGCCATACTTGGCATACCATACCCAGACAATGTCCGCAGTTTCAGCGCATGGCGTCAGGCGCTCAAGCTCGCGCGAGCGCGCATACTCGCGCCAACGGATGTCGATATCATCATACAAGAGCTTGGTGCTGATCACCCGGGAGATATCGTGGCATTTGGACGGTATCTTCAGCCATATATAGGCGTGGTCACGGCCGTGACTCCTGAGCATATGGAGTATTTCAAGACGATCGAAGCAGTCGCCCAGGAGGAGTTGTCCGTGGCGAACTACAGTCAGCTGGCGCTTATCAACCGCGAGGATATAGAAGGACGGTTCGCCGACCTGCTGACAAATGCAAATATCGGTACCTATGGCACAAGTGCTGCCGCGGAGTATCACTTTGAAGTGCAGGACTTTGCGCTCGATAAGGGCTTTACGGGTACAGTTGCTGCTCCGGAGCTACCCTCGCGTATCGATGCGACGATCCAGGTCGTTGGCGAGCATAATCTACGTCCAGTCATGGCCGCAGTGGCAGTTGGTTTGAAATTTGGTCTGACAGGAGATGATATCAAAACGGGGCTTGAAAAAATACGTCCGATTCCTGGCCGCATGAATCTGCTTCGCGGTCTCAATGGAAGCATGGTTATAGACGATACATACAACTCCAGTCCGGCCGCCGCGGTGAGCGCGGTTCAAACATTCTATGGCATCCAGGCTCCGCAGCGTATCGCGATCATGGGAAGCATGAATGAGCTAGGCGAGTCATCGCAAGCGGAGCATGAAAAAATCGGTAAAATGTTTCATCCGGATCTTGTGGAGTGGGTGATTACCATTGGTACTGACGCGGGCAACTACCTGGCTCCGGCTGCTCGATCACAAGGTTGTCAGGTCAAGTCATTTCAAAATGCCGTGCAAGCTGGGGCGTTTGCTCGCAGCGTGATGGAAAAAGACGCACTTGTTCTTGCCAAGGGTTCGCAAGGCGATGTATATGCGGAGGAAGCGGTCAAAGTCCTCCTTCGCGACCAGAGTGATATCTCCAAGCTGGTTCGTCAGTCTCCGGCATGGATGGCGACGAAGGAAGAGTATTTCGCAAGGAGCCTGGTGTGAAATGGCCTCAAACACGTCGGTTTAAAATCATAGTGATTTCACTGGTCGCGGTCGTCACTCTTGTACTACTCGGTATCTTGATACTGTATGTCAGATGGCAGACAAGCCCCGAAAAGGCAGTGCTTGACGCGGCGACGTACGCGCTGCACGCGCCAGGGACATACCATGTCACGATGCAAGACTCAAACTTCGTAGTAAGGGTAAACGAGCACAAATACGGCGTTGAGGGCAAGATGTCGGATACGAAATTCAGAGCCGTGGTTGACCGTGATATGCTCTACGTGAATTTTGACGATCCGACAATGCTCTACGAACTTGCCACGCCGAGCGGTGCATCAGATGGTCTACAGGAAGCGATCAAAAAAGCTCTTGCAGACACGCGAAACAAGTGGGTGATGATCGATATCGACAATCTTGCGTCGTTGTCCGACGCTGGCCGAAAGATCGAATGCACGCTGACGAGCAAGCGGTATGCCGGTGACAAGGAGAGACCAGATAGCCAGATATTCATGACCTATCTGAACAATCAATTCCTCACTACTCAAACCATGGGCAGCACGTCTGACACCGTGACGTACAGGCTCGACGTCGATACGGCGAAACTCGAATCTTTTTCTCGTGAGTTGACGCGAACTGATTTTTTCCGTCCGCTTGACGACTGTCAGCAGACGACAGTGCAAGGCCTTACGGGCGATACTTACACATTGGATGTCGAGATGGAGAAATCAAATCAACGACTCGTCAGTATGGTCGTGCATGCCGGAGAAGCACAAGTTGCCGAAGTAACAGCTGACTATACGTCGGCACCGACTATAACTACGCCGAGTGAGTATATCGGTATCCAGAAAATCGTCGGCAAAGTGCTGCAATATCTCGCACCATCGTTTTTCTCCGGTAGTTAGCTGGTATAATGATGGTAATGAAACGATACAATCCTACGGAGATAGAGCCGAAATGGCAACAGCAATGGGCTGAGAGTGAGCTGTATAGGGCCATTGATTTTGCTGACAAGCCAAAGTACGTCATGCTGACGGAGTTTCCCTATCCCTCGGGGGATGGCTTGCATCTGGGTCACACGCGCGAGTACACGCTTGGTGATATCATGGCACGATACAAGCGCATGCAGGGCTATAATGTGCTTTACCCTATGGGGTACGATTCGTTTGGCTTGCCGACCGAAAACTACGCCATCAAGCACAAAATCAAGCCGCAGGACGCGACGGCCAAAAACATTGCCAACTTCAAAAAGCAGTTTGACAAACTGGGCTTTAGCATTGACTGGGGTCGGAGTTTTAGTACGACAGACCCTGACTACTATAAATGGACGCAGTGGTTGTTTTTGCAGTTTTTCAAGGCCGGGCTGGCGTATCAGGAAGAGGTCGCGATCAACTGGTGCCCGAAATGCAAGACTGGGCTGGCAAACGAAGAAGTCGTCAACGGACGGCATGAACGCTGCGACACGCTTGTCGAGAAAAAGCTGCTTAACCAATGGTTGCTCAAAATCACTGAGTACGCCGATCGTCTGATTGACGGCCTGCAAAACGTCGACTATCCAAGCCGTATCGCCGACCAGCAGATCAACTGGATCGGTCGCTCGCAGGGCGCGGAGATTGAATTTCGAATTTCGAATTTCGAATTTCGAGACAGCCTGAAGTTTACTCCTGAACTGACGAAGATGATACTCGATGGCGAAATGACATCGACGATTCGGCTCGAGGCGAAGAACTTGCAAGTTGGCGATACAGCAGAGTTTCTGACGAGAGATGGCGATCGGGTGGCGCAATTTGGCGCAGCTGAGATCACTAAAGTTCGTCAGCTAAAACTGCGAGACATACCAAATGATCTTGAAGGACACGAAAGGTTGAATGATAACGATCATAAACTTGCTACCTACCGTGGATATTATGGAGACGATGTATCTCTTGATACGGAATTCACTATTTATGATTTTAGATTTATTCCAAATTCGAAATTCGAAAATCTAAATTCGATTCGTGTCTTTACGACGCGTCCGGATACGCTGTTCGGTGCGACATTCATGGCAATCGCGCCGG
>CAZIOA010000082.1:0-3392 GCA_964540835.1 uncultured Candidatus Saccharibacteria bacterium | reverse complement strand
TCAACAACAACTCTGGCGGCGAGAAGTCACTTGAATTTGGCAAAACGGAAAAGTATGTGCCTGAGCTCAAGTTCGTTTTTGCTGATGGTATAGAGCGTGTCGTCAAACCGCTCAGTAAAAAAGAGCTCGACAAAAAGATGGCACAAAAAGATTTCGAAGGCAAAGTCTATCGTGAAATGTTCCAGTTGATCGAGAAAAACTACGACAAGATCAAGGCGGCGAAGCCCAACGTCAGCAAGGATTCGACCGGATATCATCTATGGAACGTATGGGATCGCGAAACTGGCGTATTTGATCTGACACAAGTCATCATCGGAGCTCAGGGTACGCTTGGCTTCGTGACCGAGTCGACATTTCAGCTTGTCCCACGACGAGAGCACAGCGGCTTGTTGGTGCTGTTTATGCGCGATATCAACAAGCTTGGTGAACTCATCCCAAAAGTTCTGGAGCATAAACCTGCGACGTTTGAGGGCTTCGACGACAAGACGCTGTGGCTCAGTATCCGATTCATGCCGAGTTTTTTGCGTCTTTTGGGGCTTCGTCGGTTTATACGGCTGATTGTCAATCTTATACCTGATGGATTGCAATTGCTTCGCGGCATACCCAAGCTCGTGATGCTCGTGGAGTTCAACGGCGATAGCGAGCAAGAAGTGCGAGATAAAATTCGCGCGCTTCACAAGGAACTGCGCGGCGTGCGCGCCAGGTATGAGATCAATGGTATAGAGGAAACTCCTACCGAGGGCAAGAGCGAGAAATACTGGGTCATGCGTCGACAGAGTTTTCAGCTGCTTCGCAGCAAGGTTCACGACAAGCACACCGCGCCGTTTATCGACGACCTAATCGTCAACCCGGAGCATTTGCCGGAATTCCTGCCTAAGATTCGCAAGATCATCAAGAAATACAAGCTCATGGCGACCATCGCCGGTCATATGGGTGACGGCAATTTCCATATCATTCCGCTCATGAAGCTCGAGGATAAGCGCGATCGCAAAAAGATCATGCCAGCTATGAAGGAAGTCAATAATCTGGTGCTGAAGTATGGCGGCTCTCTAAGCGGAGAGCACAACGACGGTCTGGTGCGCGGACCATGGCTGGAGCAGATGTATGGCAAAGAAATGGTACGTTTGTTTCGCGAGACGAAAAACATATTTGATCCGCAGCATATATTTAACCCGCACAAAAAAGCCAATGCGAACTGGGACTTCAGCTTCTCTCATATACGCGACAGTTTCTAGATATCCGTAGCGGCAGATGAGTATGCATACTTTCGTCGCTGGTCGATCATATACCAGGCTATAGCCGAGACAGGTATAGCCGTACCATGAGGAAGATCGATGTCGACCCCGCCGTCTTCGCTGTAGGCAGGATCGTGCATTTCAAATGATAGGTATGGGTGCCTGATATCCGTTGCCGGATGTGCGTATGAACGTATGGCAAATGACGCCAAATAGCCCTTTACGCGCACCTCACTAGTCTCATATAGCGCTTCTTGTAGACTGGTGAGCCCTCTGTCGTCGTATATAGAGAGGTTGCCATAGCACTTTTTTAACGTGGCGTGTACATGCGAATTGACAAACTGTGGTTGGTAGCTTTGCTTGATGTCTTCGAGTGTCTTCTCGAGGTAGATTGATTTTTCGTCTGGCGGGAGGTTCTCGACGAAGTGCTGCGCGTCCTTGGCAAGTCGCAGCGGATCATACGCAGAGTGCGAGAGCTGGTCAAAATTATCCGGTGGAAATTCCTGAAGGTCACTGTCTCGAAATGTTTTTTCCCATTTTGTAAATAGATCGTGCACAAAAATACTCCCTAGTGAGGAGTATTTTATGACACTTGGCAACATCTCGCAATGTAGCCGATAGTGCATAGAGACGTAAAAAGACACCCCACGGGTGTCTTTTTGCAAAGGTATACGTGCCGAGGACTAGTCGACGACTTCGACGCCCATGCTGCGTGCAGTGCCTGCGATAGTCTTCACGGCGCCGTCCAGATCGATAGCGTTGAGCTGATCCATCTTGCTCTTCGCGATTTCCTCGAGCTGTGCGCGAGTGATCTTGCCGACCTTTTCGCTGTGTGGTTTGCCGCTGCCCTTTTGGATGCCGATAGCCGCGCGGATAGCGTCGTCTACTGGCTGGCCGAGACTCTTCCAGTCAAACGTACGATCTTCGTAAACCTTGATGTGAACGATCACGTCTTTGCCCATCATGTCCTTTGTCGCGTCGTTGAACGGGTTGATGAAATCCATCATGTTCAAGCCCCACTGACCGAGGGTAGAACCGACTGGAGGACCTGCAGTAGCGCGTCCGGCAGGGATGCGTAGTTTTAGATTTCCAATTACTTGTTTTGCCATAGTGAACTTTCTCCAAAAATTGCTAATAGAAAATAGAATATAGAAGATTGAATATGGCGCATTTGAAGCTTCGCCAAATTCCGATAGCTATCGTCCAATAGCTACTTTTGTGCGTAACTCAATCACTATAACAGAGATAAGCAATAATTTCAACAGAGATTGCCAGGCTCCTAGCCTTTGAGTTACTGGCAGTGGCGGTATGGGCTATGCGGTTGCTAATAAAATACGCCATACTGGCGCTTAGAGGTTGCGCTCTCGGTCTGGGTGAGTGCAACCTGAGTGGTTTATAGTGGTGGGACGTCCCGGAGATAGCCTGGTGTTTCCTGGTAGTCTTCGCAGATTTGATTCACAGCTGCTTTGGCAAAACCGAGTAGCCCCATGCTCACGAACGCTGTCGTTGCTACGGTGACTATCGACCGCATCATGACGAGGCTTCTTCGTACGAGCTCAGGATGCTATTGGCAGCCCGAACGACAATGTATTTCACGCTTGCGTCAAGCGCTACTGCTGCTATGGCTATTCCGATGACTTTCGCCATCGATTGCGTTGATCTCATGACTTCCTCTCCGACCGAGAGCAAACTAATTATACCATAAACCAATGAAAAAGTCCTGATTTCTCAGGACCTTTCATACTGCACTAACTACTAACTACACCTTTTTCACCTGGAGCGCATCCAGCTCAACGGGCGTGTCACGACCAAACATGCTGACCATGACCTTGATCTTGCCTTTTTGCGTGTCGATTTCGCTGATAGCGCCATCGAAGCCCTTGAATGGACCGTCAGTGATACTGACCACCTCTCCTTCGGTGTAGTCGATGTGGTGCTTTGGCTCTTCGACGCCCATGCGTTTCTTGATCTTCGTGATCTCTGCTTCGGACACGGGGGTGGGCTCGGTGCCGCTCCCGACGAATCCAGTGACGCCAGGCGTGTTGCGCACGATGTACCATGTCTCGTCTGTCAGTTTCATCTCAACGAGCACATAGCCCTGAAAAATCTTGTTTTCGACGACCTTGCGCTTGCCGTTTTTGATCTGGATTTGCTTCT
>CAZIOA010000081.1:1338-3432 GCA_964540835.1 uncultured Candidatus Saccharibacteria bacterium | reverse complement strand
GCTGCGCGCGTCACTTTCGTGGTCTCGACGATACCAGACTGCGTGTGTATAGGATCTGACTTGCCTCCGTATACGACGCTCGGCACTTGACCCTCCGCTCGTAACTTTTTGAGCTGCTTTCCCTGTAGAGTCCTCTCTGTAAGCTTCAATGAAATATCGTTAGTCATGATTCCTCCTGTAGATATCGTGCAAATACGTAACTATTAACTCCTCTCATTATACCACATCTCACGCAAGGGTAAGCGTTTCATGAGTGGATATAGTGCGCTGTTCAGGTAACGCATGCTAGAATAATGAAGACATGATACCTGGCTTCGAACTCGTCGACTTCATCATCCAGTACAGCTGGATTGGCGTGGCACTTATCATTTTTGCCGAAAGCGGCTTGCTTTTTGGCTTTTTCCTGCCCGGTGATACCTTGCTCTTCACGACAGGGCTTTTGGTGCATGCCGGTTACGTGCATATTGATATCAATGTCCTGGTGACGATACTTTTCGGCGCTGCCGTACTAGGTGATTCAGTCGGCTATGCGTTTGGTCACAAGGTCGGTCGCAAACTCTACAAGAGACCGGAATCACGATTATTTAAAAAAGCTCACCTCGACGCGGCCGAAAAATTCTACGCCAAACACGGTGGCAAAACAGTTATCATCGCTCGTTTCATACCTGCTATCCGTACGTTTGCGCCGATCGTTGCGGGAGCCAGCAAGATGCGTTACCGCACCTTTTTGCTGTTCAATGTCATCGGCGCGTTTTTGTGGGCTGTATGTATAACCTATCTTGGCTATTTCTTGGGCAGCTGGTTCGAGGAAATAGGGCTCGAAATCGACCATGTGCTTTTGCCAATGATTGCTCTCATCCTCTTTTTGTCGATATTACCAGCACTTGTACACCTGTTGCGCAACCCCGACCAGATGAAAGCTATCTGGACCGTAGGAAATCGTCAAGTATACAATCTCTTCGGCTGGGACTACGACGAAGATCACGGTAAAAGTAAGCGTAAATAATTGCCAGTAAACGACTCTTTGACCTTGGCGACTTCTTCCGGCGTGCCTTTAGCAATCACCATGCCGCCGCCCGCTCCGCCCTCAGGGCCCATGTCGATCACGTGATCGGCTGTCTTGATAACATCCAGGTTATGCTCGATAATCACCATACTGTTGCCGCCCTCGACAAGCTTTTGCAATATCCCCAGCAAACGCTTGACGTCCGCGCTATGCAGACCAGTGGTTGGTTCGTCCAGTATGTACATGGTCTTGCCCGTGCTGCGACGGGATAGTTCACTCGCCAATTTGATACGCTGCGCTTCGCCGCCGCTAAACGTGGTAGCTGGTTGACCAAGTCGGATGTATCCGAGACCAACGTCCACAAGCGTATCGAGTTTGCGCGCGATAGCCGGTACATTGGCAAAAAACTCTGCTGCTTGTTCAACCGTCATCTCCAGCACATCACTGATCGTTTTGTTTTTGTACTTGATCTCGAGCGCTTCGCGGTTGTAGCGCTTGCCCTTGCACACGTCACATGTCACGTACACGTCCGGCAGGAAGTGCATCTCGATTTTGATGACGCCGTCCCCCTGGCAGTTTTCACACCGACCGCCTTTGACGTTGAAACTGAACCTTCCGGCTTTGTAGCCACGGATATTTGCTTCTGGCGTACTGGCAAACAGTTCGCGAATTGGCGTGAACACGCCGGTATACGTGGCTGGATTGGAGCGTGGCGTACGACCTATGGCCGACTGGTCAATGACAATTGCTTTGTCGAGCTGTTTGATACCCTCGATATCGTCATGCGCACCTGGAACCTCCTGGCTGCGATGCAAACGAGCAGAAAGTTCTTTGGCCAAAATGTCATTGACAAGCGTTGATTTACCGCTGCCGCTCACGCCGCTCACGACAGTCATGACACCGAGCGGAAATGTCACGTCTATGCTTTTGAGGTTGTTTTCACGCGCACCTTTGATAACAAGTTGCCGATCTTTTTCGATGGTTCGGCGCTTTTTCGGCATGTCAATTTTCTCAGTACCAGACAAATAGCGCCCAGTGATACTGTCAGGATTGCTGGCAACTTCGTCTGGCGTGCCAGACGCAACCAC
>CAZIOA010000081.1:0-1238 GCA_964540835.1 uncultured Candidatus Saccharibacteria bacterium | reverse complement strand
CCTCCGCTGAGTGTGTTGGCCGCGCGGGAAAGTTCCAGATATGTCAGTCCAACGTTGCTCATGAAACTGAGTCGGGCAACAATCTCCTTGAGGATTTGTGATGCGATAAATTGTTCGCTTTCGGTCAGCTTGAACTCATTGGCAAAAAAATCCAGCGCTTCATCGACGCCAAGACGGCAAATATCCATGATGTTTTTGCCATGAACGGTGACTGCTAGTACGACGGGCTTGAGGCGCGCACCGCGACACGCATGACACTCACGCTCACGCATGAAACGCTCTATGTCTTTGCGCATAAACTCACTATCTGTCTCTTTATGGCGACGTTCGAGATTGGGTATGACGCCCTCATACGTCGAGTCGTAGTAACGTCCCGTCCCCAACTGCACTCGATACGTTTGGTTTCCTGTACCGTATAGCACTTTTTGCAGCGCGTCGTCAGACAGGTCTTTGACAGGAGCCTTGATGCTAAACCCATGCGCTTCTGCCACGGCAGCGAGCCGTTTCATGTACCAAGCGTCGCTACTCACGCGATTGTATGGACGTATAGCGCCTTCGCTGATAGTCAAATTCGGATTAAACACAAGCTCAGGGTCAACTTCCAGTCGGCTACCAAGTCCAGTACAGACCGGACACGCCCCTTGTGGGGCATTGAAGCTAAATAGTCGCGGTTCAAGCTCAGGAATCTCTTCGTTCGGATGATCGACGCAGGCATATCGCTGTGAAAAAACATCGGTCTCGTCGTCATCGACACGCAATATCTCTACTATACCGCCGCCGACATCAAGCGCTTGCTCAACCGACTGCGCGACACGTCCTTTCATATCATCGCTTACGACGATACGATCCACGACGATTTCTATATCGTGACGATCGTTTTTTTGTAGCTCAGGAAACTCATCGAGCGCATAGATAATCCCGTCCACTCGAGCGCGGGCAAAACCAAGACGACGGTACTGCTCAGGCACGTGCGCGAACTCACCTTTCTTGTCCTTAACGATTGGAGCGAGGATTATCAGCCTCTTGCCATCGTCATATTGCAAAACGGCGTCTATGATGTCTTGCGGAGTGCGGCGTTGAACTGGCTTGCCATGCAGACTGCCATCTTCCATGATTGCCGGACAGTGCGGCACGCCGATACGCGCGAATAGCAGGCGCATATAATCGTAAATCTCCGTGACTGTCGCGACCGTCGAGCGCGGATTACGGCTCGTGGATTTCTGATCGATGCTGATCGC
>CAZIOA010000080.1:0-3448 GCA_964540835.1 uncultured Candidatus Saccharibacteria bacterium | reverse complement strand
TTGGTGTCCTCGCCGCCTTTTCCATGAAGCGTCTCGTGAGCTTTGATATTGATCTTGCTGAGACCACATAATTTTTGCGTAAGTGAACCATCGGTCTCCAGCGCTTCGTCAACCTGCTTGATGATAGCGGGAATTTCTCGTTGCAGGAGTTGCTTGTGCGGTGGCATGATCTCACCCTGTAGTCTTACCTCGACGCTCCCGTCAATGGGTATTTCCAAGCCAAATGATTGAAAAGCAGCGCCAAATCTACCACCAGGAGTAATTTGTTGCGGCATAGTTTCTGCTACATGGCGGACATACATATGTTTCTTGGGATGGTCTGTCGCGTCGATCGCGATATAGCCCAGAGACCGGACTACTTTGCCGTTTAATGATCTCGTCTCTTGATTCGTATCGGGCGGAAACTCTACGCTGAGTGTTGTCGGGTCAAAGCTATTTACTACTACGTCTCCCTCTACGATGATCGATCTGCCAACGTATCCATACATAGAGTTCAGATGAGGGAGGATACTTTCCGCGAGAGCATGTCTTTCCTCCTCTGATCCTTCGAATGTATTTAGCGTTTCTTCGAGATTACGTGCATGCGCATAGGCCTCGTCAATAGCAGTCGGACGGTGGAGCAGAAACGGATCGTCCGGCAGGTCATGGCTGGGATTGTTTCCCTCGATCTCAGTCATGCAGCAATTGTAGCACAAGCGTCAACGGCATAGGAAAACTCAAAGCCACTCTTTGGCAGACGCCTGCGCGTCCGCTTCAGAGTGGCTTCAAGCTCACTAGTTTATACCGATCAGCGTCCATGTGCCGCCGCGATTTTCGCTGCGCAGGTGAAACGTCTGACTACCATCGCTCAGTGCGAGGATTTGGGCAACCCTGTCACCCTTGCGAACGGTGGTGCACAGGCCGTTGTCGATGAAATCGATCGGTCTGCCGTTCAGCTCCATGCGTCGTGGGATAGCGCGCATATCGCGGCCGAATCCCATGCTGAGGATGGTTACTGGTATAGGAGAAGTCATCTCAAAACCCCCTTTCTGCTGCAACCCATGCCTGCCGCGCAAGTGGACAGTTTCGCTTCGCACCGTATGGAATTCCATACGATTTGTCACGAGAACTGTCCTCTTGCATCGCCAGGGCATGGCTTTCGCACTCGAAAAAGGTTCCGAGATTACTTCTAAATAGTTTGGTCATTTCCTTATTCCCCCTTCGGATAATTTGTCTAAGAGCCGCGGATTTTAGTGGGGAACTATATCGGCTGACAGATCTACCGCATGATCTGCGTTGACGCCGCTATAGCGAAAGTTGAACGACAGGGACGCTTAACCGAAATCTCGCAGGTCAGTGTGTATATCGCCAAGTTTTAAAGCCTGTGAGTGGAAAGATGGACGTACTGCCCACCAGTACTCGCATGACTGGGATGTATTATGCGCTTATGCTTTTCATGCAGCAATATGGTTTGTGGATTTTACAGCGTTTATGCGATTTTTTGTTTAGGTAGTGTTGCCAATAGTCCTTCGACGAACGACACCATCAATTTTGGTTCGATAGGATACTCGGATACTGTCGGCAATTCCTCGTCGTGTCTCTTGTAAGTGCTATAAAATACATTTTTCTCAGCATTAAAACGATGAATGATAGTCCTGGACCAGCCCGTCGAGACAACAGAGGGGATGGTGTCTTGAAGATGAAACGTATGGGTAAAATTACAACTGTTCGTTGCTTCAGTAAGAACGCCAGTATTCCAGTGTTTTCCTTGCTTGGCAAGATGGATGTCGTTTGACGGCAATGATGCTAATAGTTCAGGGAGGATATTTTGTGCATGGTAGCCAAAATTAGATGGTGAATGTTCAAAATCTTTGATTGTTAACGTATCAACTCCTCCATTTTTAAAATCAAGCTTTATGCGGAGGTCTCGTTTGTGTGGTTTATCGCGCCGAGTGTACGCTACTTCAAGTCCCGTCGCTTCATTGTGTGTCTGGAATGATTCATAAGGAACCGTGAAAAATACATTTGTTAGTTTGTTATTCAATAATTGTGTAGTATGCCATGTATATTCGCCGGTTCTTTTTCGTCCGTTTACTATTTCGGCATGTTGGACCTTGGCATTTGTTGCCAGTACATAAGGTGCCAAAATAGCGATGAATGCTTCTTTAAGAGCAACAGCATTACTGAGTGCCTCTACCGACATCGTCGGTGCTTCACGTTGCGCTGCATCGTCAAATACTATGTGCGCCATCTCCGTCGACCTCGTAGTGACGGGCAAGAACTCAAGACTATCTGTTTCGATCGACTGACTATCCACTCCTTTGAGCGTCGGTTCAGTTTTTGGTAAATCAAAATCACCATGTGCTGCCCTCCACAGAGACAGAGCGCCGAGCACATGTTGAATCTCAACCTTTGACTGGCCGGACTTCTCGATCTGTTCCATGACAAACTCAATTGCCTGTGGGTTCCTCTGCTCGCTCATTGTCTAAAATATACAATAAAAATGATAATTTTGCAATGATACAGCATGTTAATGTGCTATGATTTAACAGATGACAAAAGCTTTGGAATTCGACATCCATCATCGTCTGGACTCCCCCGATGGGCGGAGCTTGGCGCGAACCGGTACGATTACCACTCCGCATGGCAGCATACAGACACCGGCGTTTATACCCGTTGGTACCAAGGCGGCGCTCAAGGCACTGACGCCTGAGCAGCTGAAGGACACCGGCGCGCAGGCGCTACTAGTAAATGCTTATCACCTGTACCTCCGTCCCGGGCACGAGCTTATCGACGAAGCTGGCGGTATCCATGAGTTCATGAACTGGGACAAGCCGACGTTTAGCGACAGCGGCGGATTTCAGGTCATGAGCCTGGGTGTCGGGTTCAAAAAAGTCATCGACATGGATGGCGCAACAGATGAAAAGCAACTGGCCAAAAAAGACAAGTTGGCGTGGGTTTCAAACGACGGCGTGCGCTTCAAGTCGCATCTGGATGGTAGTATGCATACGTTCACGCCCGAGCTTTCCATGCAAATCCAACACGGCATCGGTGCGGACATTACGTTTGCGTTCGACGAGCTGACGACATTGCACCATGATTATTATTATCAGGTCGAGTCGCTCGACAAGCGCACGCATCCCTGGGCAGTGCGGAGTTTAAACGAACACAAACGACTGAACGAAGAGAGATCGCACAGACCGCCGCAGGCATTGTTCGGTGTCATCCAGGGCGCTGACCACGAAGATTTACGTCGCCGCAGCGCGAAGTATCTGGGCGAAATGGACTTCGATGGTTACGGATTAGGCGGTGCTTTGCGCAAGGAAAATATCGGCGAGATCGTCCGCTGGATGTGTGAGGAGCTACCCGAGGGCAAGCCGCGACACATGCTGGGTATCAGTGAGCCTGATGACATATTCGCTTGCATAGAGAACGGCGCGGATACCTTTGACTGCGTCTCCCCTGCCCG
>CAZIOA010000079.1:0-3469 GCA_964540835.1 uncultured Candidatus Saccharibacteria bacterium | reverse complement strand
TTTTTACTGCAGCTTTGATTTCGATGTTGCTGTATACGCTCATGATAAATAGCGCCGTCTCTCCCTCACTTAAAAACTAATGACAATTGTATCACAGTTAGCGCTCCTGCTAAGATAAAGATATGAGAAAATACATCATCGTGGCGTACGATCGCAATCGTGCCATAGGAGCGGACAATACCCTGCCATGGGAAGGCCGCATGAAGACGGACATGAAGCGCGTGCGCGAACTGACGACGGGCAACGCTATCATCATGGGGCGCAGAACCTTTGAGTCTATAGGGCGTGCGTTGCCGAACCGGCAGAATATCGTCGTGTCGAGTAAGGGCGTCGACGCACCCGGCGTTGTATCGGTGACGAACCTTGATGATGCGTTTGCTGCAGTCGAGGAAGGGCGCGACGCGTACGTGTTTGGTGGCGGCGTGCTGTTCAAGTCCGCGCTCGATGCCGACGTGGTCGACGAGATCCTGGCGACGGAAATCGACACGGAGATAGGTGGCGGTGACGCGTTTTTCCCGCCTCTTGGGTCTGAATGGCGTGAGGTCTCGCGCGAGCACTTTGACGCCGACGAATACAATGCCTATCCATTTGACTTCGTGTTGTACAAAAAGTCCGTATAACAGCTGAGAAAATCCAAAGTCTTTCGGGTAGTTTAACTGAGGTCATCTGTTATATAGCATAAGCTGTATGTAACAATCTTTAATACATGTAAAGTATGTTGTACTGTAGCTCCAACACGATGCCATTTCGCATCGTAAAGGAGGACTTATGCTAACCATCAAGAAACGCTTGATCACTCGTCAACAACTGATCTATATCGGCATCGTCACGGCTATTGTACTCGTCGTCATCATGGAAGCGGTCGTGCAGGCTAATCTATCGCACGGCAATAATCTCGTAGCCGCTCCAGCAAAGAACGATGCCGTGGTAAAAGATGAGCAAAGCACTGGCAAAGATGACAGCGGAGACAAAAAGGACGATGGATCACCGGAAGTCGATCGCGACAAATCAGACGTCGTCCGTGACACGCAAGCACAAGTCTACGCCACGAGCAGTGTCACTCCAGTCGCCACGGCAACTCCGAGCGGAAAGCCGACGCCGACACCGACAGATACACCTACTCCTACCCCTAGTGAGTCGCCAACACCAACCCCAACTCCTAGCGATACCCCCGCGCCTACACCAACACCCACAGAACCCCCCAGCGTCTGAAGCAACCAGTTAAAAAGGTCGGACCTTTTTAGGTTGACTAGACGGCGATGGGGGCTTTGATGGGTGGATGTGGATCGTAGCCCTCGAGGCGGATGTCGTCGAAGGTGAAATCATCGATACTCTTTATGTGAGGGTTGAGCCAGAGTGTCGGTAGTGCCTTGGGCTTGCGTGATAGTTGCTCGTCGACCTGCTCCATGTGGTTGAGGTACAGGTGTGTGTCCGCGAGCGTGTGGATGAACTCGCGCGGTTTCTTGCCGGTGACTTGCGCCACCATGGCGAGCAGGAGCGAGTACGACGCGATATTGAACGGCACGCCCAGAAACGTGTCGGCGCTGCGCTGATAGAGATGCAGGTCAAGCCATTCACCGTCACCTGAGACGTTGAACTGGAATAGCGAGTGGCATGGTGGCAGGCCGCCGATTTCAACGATAGTGTCGATTTCGGCCGGGTTCCAGGCGCTGACAATGATACGTCTGGATGACGGAGTGTTTTTGATCATGTCTATTGCATTTGCGATTTGGTCTATATATCCGCCATGACTGTCCGGCCATTTGCGCCACTGGACGCCATAGACCGGGCCAAGATCGCCCCACTTTTGCGCGAACTCATGGTCGGTCGCGACCTTGCCGATGAATTCCTTCATTTGACTCTTCCATTCGTCGGAGTTTACTTCCGGGATAGGAAGATCATTTTTCTCCAGATATGCTTTGAATGGCCACTCGTCCCATATATGGACGTTGTTTTGTGCCAGGTATTCGATATTGCCAGAGCCCTTTAAAAACCACAGCAGCTCATGAACGACGCTGTTGAAATAGAGCTTCTTGGTCGTGACCGCCGGGAAGCCGTCGCGAAGATCATAGCGTACCTGACGGCCGAAGACTGATTTGGTACCGGTACCGGTGCGGTCGCCTTTTACTTCTCCGTTTTCTTTTATGTCCCTTAGCAGATTAAGATATTGTTTCATGTCTGTCGTACCTTCCCCCGTATTCTGCGCTCATTATTGCATAGAAAAAGCATTTGCACGATGGTAGTAGTTACAACGAAGTTGCCGCGAAGCGTCACAACACACCATAATAAACAGCCCTGTGAATTGCAGGGCTGTTCGACTTTATGCGGACTATTAGCTGATCTCAGCGTTTACCTTGATGCCAGGACCCATGGTCGTGGTGACGCTGGTCGATTTGACGTACGCACCCTTGATCGTCGATGGCTTCTGAGCCTTCAGGCTTTCGAGAAATGCAGTCGCGTTGGCTTCGAGTTTGTCGACGCCGAAGCTTACCTTGCCGACGGCTACATGGACGATAGCTTGCTTGTCGACGCGGTACTCGACCTTACCGGCCTTGGCTTCGCTGACGGCCTTTGCAACATCTGCTGCCACGGTACCGCTCTTGGGGTTTGGCATGAGACCGCGTGGGCCAAGCAGACGAGCATACTTACCAAGTCGAGGCATGTATGTCGGGGTTGAGACGAGCGTATCGAAGTTGAGCTCCTCTTTGTCGAGCTGCTTGAGAAAGTCTTCGTCGCCAACGATATCGGCACCAGCCTTTTTGGCTGCGGCGTGGTCACCCTCTGGCGCGAATACCGCGACACGAACCGTCTTGCCGCTACCATGAGGCAGACTGACGGTTGAGCGGATGTTTTGATCCGCTTGACGTGGGTCGACGCCGAGCCGGACGTGGATTTCTACGCTCGCGTCGAACTTGGCAGGGTTAGTTTTGACTGCCAGTTCGAGAGCTTCCTTGAGGCCGTAGAGCTTGCCCTTCTCGATGAGCTCAGCAACACGACGGTAGTTTTTGCCACGGCGCTCGATGCGCGGACGGACGATAGGCGCTTTGCCCTTTTTGCTTGCTTCTGCATCACCTTGAGGGGTGGTGTCGCCAGCCTCTTTGCGAGCTTCCTTTTCAAGTTTTTCAGCGACTTCTCGCTGAGCTTTTTCGCTACGCTTGCCAGCTTTCGCGGTTACAACGCCGCGATCCGCTGCGTCATCGTCTGCGGTGCTCGCTCGCGGTACGTCTTCCTGTACAGCTTCGCTCTTCTCCTCGACGCTTTCTTGCGCCTCATCGGCGCTGGAACCGCTCTGGTCACCTGCATTTTTGATAGCGGCTTCGATTTCCGCGATGGTGTTTTTCTCGGTCACTTCCAGACCGAGTTTTTTTGCTTCTTCGAGCAAATCAGCTTTTTTAGCCATATAGACTACATGAATCCTTTCTGTGGTACAAACCCCGTTGCATACATGCCACGGGTCCCAACATTGATT
>CAZIOA010000078.1:0-3488 GCA_964540835.1 uncultured Candidatus Saccharibacteria bacterium | reverse complement strand
CTACTAGTACGGTAAGGAGTTTCAGTTGTGGCTGCGGTGAGTTTGCGACGCCAAGAAGCGCGTCGAGCAGCGTGATGCGCCAGTCCGCAGATGGCGCATGAGCCAGTTGATCGCGCAGTGCTAGTATCAGCTGGTCGGCAAGTATGACGGGCTGAATACCTTGCTTTTCCAGCGTGCTGAGCCGAGTGATGACACCAGCGACATCGTGCTCCGCTACTGCTGCGAGCAGCGCATCGACGGCTTCGCTTGGCGCCAGCCCAAGCGTCGACTGCACGATATCCAGCGTGATGCCATCTTTGTCGTCGGCAAAGCTCGACATCTGGTCGAGCAGACTGATGCTGTTTCGCAAGCTGCCATCGCCACGCGCGGCAATTGCAGCGACTGCGTCGTCGGTGATTTTTATACCTTCGGACTTCGCTATTTTTTGCAGATGCTCGGCTATGCTCGCTTCGTTGATCGAGTGAAACGCAAAATGTTGCGTGCGGCTGATGATAGTCGCAGGGACTTTGTGAAGGTCTGTCGTCGCCAGGATAAACACGATATGCTCAGGCGGTTCCTCGAGGGTTTTGAGGAGCGCGTTGAACGCGGGCTTGGACAGCATATGGACTTCGTCGATGATATAGATTTTTTTCGCAGCTGAGATGGGAGCGAGCTGCACCTTGTCGCGCAGATCTCTCACGTCCTCGACGCCATTGTTGCTCGCAGCGTCGATTTCTATGATATCCAGATGAGTTTCCTCGCCGTTGTACGGTAAACGGTTGATCTCATGCGCGAGGATACGCGCGATTGACGTTTTGCCTGTGCCTTTTGGACCAGTGAGCAAGTATGCATGGGCAACCTTGCCATGTTTCAAGCTCCGTTTCAAAATCTCAGTCACCTGCGACTGACCGACGATCTCGTCTAGTGAACGGCTGCGGTACTTACGATACAGCGCCGTGCGAGTACCCTTCTCCCCTTTTTTCTGCATAGCTATATCCATTGTACGCTGTTTCAGCTCAATTTATGTTGTGATTTGGGCAAATGAAATGAGCCAGGGCGATGATGTCCCGGCTCATAGCGGAGTTCACTTGCGTTACTGATTAGGTATCGAAGATCGGGATACTCGCCTCTTCGGCTTCGAAACCGACCCGTAGCTCGGTGCTTTCTAGCGAAGGTTCGCTCTGTGCTTGCTCCATCTCATCGAGATGGCATCCGAGCACGAGGCACCGGTCTCCGCAGTCGTCAAACGCACCGCAGGATTCCAGGAATCCACCTAGTAGTCTTGCCATGATTCTCCTTTAACAAAGGGCTTGTTGTGATATGTATACTATACAATATTCACTCAAACTAAAAAAGCTCTCTAGGGAGCTTTTTTAGTTCGCTATCCTATAACGGCGCTTCTACGGCTGCCCATTGGGCATCTGGATTGTCCTCAGGTACGATGACAGTGACTTGATCGCCCTCTTTGAGGTGGAAGAACGTGACGCTTGCCAGGAGTATGCGATACTCCTTGCCGCTTACCTCGACATAGTATGCGCCGTCATGCTGTGTCAGCGTACCGATCACCTGACGACGTTCGATTGGGCCGATCTGCTTGTAGATGAAACTGCCGTCGTCAGCAATAGTAAGCTTGAGTACGTCACCCTCGAGGAGTTTTGATTTGCTGGCATAATTTGCCGGTACGGGGTAGTTCTTGCCATCAGGGCCCACCATGACTTGACCATCAAATACACCCTCGATCACCTTTCCGGTGACTTCTTCTTGGCTTGATTTTGGCGTCACTACCGTGCCATCTTCGCCGATGATACTGATCAGAAGTTCTTTGGCAGCGGCCAAGTTTGTTTCGGCCTCTTGTATGAGTGAAGTCAATCGTTTTACTTGTTTCTCTGGTAGGTCAGACATGCTCGCAATCCTTGTCTGTGTTTGTGGTGATATCACTCTATATATAACAGGCGACGGCGAGGCTGTCAATTTTCTCAGCTAAATTTATCCACAAATATAACAGCGCTAGCGCCAAAACCGTTGTAGAAACAACGGGATAGAGTTTTGGAAACTGCAAATATATTGTTAATACCAGCCGTCTTCGGCATTGACGTTTGGTGATTCGCGCTGGAGTTTACTCAAGCGACGAATGGCTTGAGTTAAGTACTCGATACGGGCTTGGTGTGTGGAGGTCGGGTTTTCTAGTAAGGGTTGGTTCGTAACTGCGTCTTCTTGCCATACTCTGTGCGCGCGGATAGCTTGACGCATACGATCCTCCGCCGAGAGGCGTTTCTGAGTCCGCTCGGGGTATTGCCGTATAGGCAGGCCGTGTTCATTCTTGATATATTCGGGCATTTATAAACCTCATATTAAACACAAGCCAATAGTACGCTTGCTTGCGGCAAAATGAAATAGTATTTTTTAAACCCACTCACTACAAGGGCAAATGTTGTTATTTTGCGCATTACGTTTTATAATGATCCTGTTTGAAACACCGGGAAACGGCGGAGCCGAATTGAACTTTAGGAAGGTGTATGGTGAATACGCGAAACATCCGCCCGCGCAGGGATGAGGAGGAAGTGGACGAGCTGGAGGAGCCCATCTACGTCTGCGCTATCACCGTCTGTACCAACACGAAGTATCACACCATTGGTGTAGGGTGCGCCCTGTAACATCCAACTAGCCCGTCACGCAGTGGCGGGTTTCACTTTTGCAACCAAAAACACCGCCGGAATGGCGGTGTTTTCGTCCGTCTCCGCCGGTTGGCGGATGGCGGAGACAATCGGATCGAATGATTCTGGTTTGACGGTCGAACTAAACGAGTTCGACAGAAGCGCCAGCTTCTTCCAGAAGTTTCTTTGCGTTTTCAGCCTCGTCCTTGCTCACGTTTTCCTTAACGTTTGCAGGAGCGCCGTCAACGATAGCTTTTGCTTCGCCGAGGCCAAGACCTGTGATTTCTTTGACAGCCTTGATCACAGCGACTTTTTGCGCGCCAGCGTCAGCCAGCTTCACGGTGAACTCGCTCTTTTCGTCAGCACCAGCTGCGCCAGCGTCACCGCCAGCAGCGGGACCAGCAACAGCGACAGCTGCAGCAGCAGCTGGCTCAATGCCGTATTCATCTTTTAGTACAGTTTTTAGTTCGTTTACTTCGAGGACAGTGAGCTTAGTCAGCTCCTCTGCCAACTTCTTAACGTCAGCCATGTAATTTCCTTTCGTGAAAATTTATCAGGTTGCAGGTTTCAGGTTGCAAAAATTTATCATTTATTAGGTATCAGATGAGAGGCACCCCTGCTACCTGAGACCTGTTAAATTTCTGATAAATGCCACCTGTTATCTGCTAAATTATTATGCGGTTGCTTTCGCTTCGACACCGTCCAGTAGTGCATGCAGGTTGCCAGACAGCGCGTTTGTCACGTCGTTGACTGGTGATAGCAATGTAGATACGACCTGACCGATGAGCTCGTTTTTGGTCGGTAGACCAGCCAGAGCTTTCACGGCAGCAGCGTCCATTACTTCGCCTTCCATGC
>CAZIOA010000077.1:0-3524 GCA_964540835.1 uncultured Candidatus Saccharibacteria bacterium | reverse complement strand
GCAATACCGCGATGACACGGATGATAGTTGGGTCGACGCCGAAGTACTCGGCTATGCCGCCACATACACCAGCGATTTTGCGATCTTTACGTGACCTATAGAGTCGCTTAGGAGATTTCTTTGACATATGGTGATTATAGCAAATAAACGGTGAGATTTACACTATGCCTGGCGTTTGGTCGGGCGAGGCTGATTTGAGTGGGCGCTCTTGTATACTAAACACCAAAATCGCTGCGGCGAACATCAGGACCGTCGATGTCAGAAAAATCTGGTGCAGGCTGTCGCTGAAGGCATGAGTAATCTTGCTCGCGTAGTTTGCTTGTTGTTGCTCAAATGTACGAGTCGCTTCCTCTCTTGCTTGCACGGGCAGACCAGAGATGCTCTCATGGAATCCCTCGGTGATCCTGCTTTTGGTATCGGGCATATTCAGGTTGAGCAGCGTGTTGGGGTCGGTGAGATCGCTGATTTTGCTTGCTTCTGGACTTTGACGAAGTGTTTGTAGGTACGCGCTGTCGTGTACGTCTGGTAAGCTGCTTGTCAGACCAGCCGTGAGAAACGCGCCAAATATCGCGATGCCGATCGTCGAGCCGAGACTGCGAAACAGCTGGCTGGAGCTCGTAGCGATTCCGAGGTCGTGCTGCGCGAACTCGTTTTGAACCGCCAGCGTCATGACCGGCATCACGACGCCCAGTCCGGCACCGAGCAGCGTCATGATGATCGCCTCGTGAGCGTAGGATGATTCGGGCGTAAGCGTCGCGGCCAGCAGACCGACCATGGCTGTCGCCAGCACGATACCACCCTGCATGAATATTTTGTAGCGTCCGGTTTTGGCAATGATCTGACCAGATGCAATTGCCGTAGCCATCAGACCGCCGACCATAGGCAGCAGCATCAACCCCGACTCGGTAGGCGTCGCGCCAAATACTTGCTGATTGAACTGAGTCAGGTAGAGGATCGCGCCTATGAACGCCGCGCCAAAGAGCGTCGCGATACCCATGATCAGCACGAAGTTGCGGTTGCTGAAAAACCGGAGTGGCAGGATGGGCTCGATTGCCCGTCGCTCAACCCACACAAAAGCAGCTGTCGCGAGCGCCACGATCGTGAACATGACAGTCCGCAGAAGCGTCAGGCTCCAGCCGGATGAGTCGAGAAAGTCCATGAAGATGTTCTCCGTGTTGTCTACCGCCAGTACCAACGTGCCGAGCGCGACTGTCAGAAGCGCCGCGCCGAGATAGTCGACAACTGGTTTTTTGTCGTGTTTCAATTGCGGACATATGATAGCGATGACGGCAAACGCGACGATCGCCACCGGGACGTTGAGCCAGAATGTCCAGCGCCAGTCAGTCGTCAAGCCAAACACCACGTTGCCATCGGTGAGCCAGCCGCCGAGGAGCGGTCCGATGATCGATGACAGACCAAAAACCGCGCCGAAAAAGCCCTGCCACCTACCCCGCTCGCGCGCCGCGAACAAATCGCCGATGATCGTAAATGCGTTCGCAGTGATGATACCGCCACCGATACCCTGGATGGCTCGCCATATAACCAACTGCTCGACACTGCCAGCCATGCCGGACATGAGAGAGCCGATTCCAAATATCGACACGCCAATGAGCAGCATGATACGTCGGCCAAACAAGTCGGACAGTTTGCCTGCGATGGGGACGGTGATCGTCGTCGTGAGCAGATATGCCGTGACGATCCAGCTGAGGGAATCAAAGGCGTTGAACTCCTCGACGATGGTACCGAGAGCGGTCGCGATGATTGTCTGATCGAGCGCTACGAGAAACAAGCTCGCCATGACAGAGAGCATGATGATTATTTTTGAGCGTAATGATAGATGATGGTGCACGTAGTGTTTACTCCCCTCCTCGTGATGTTGGTTTAATTGCTCAGTTTTTCTTTGTGTGAACGAATGTCTTCGATTTGTGCTGTCATGTGAGCGAGCATATCTTCGAGCATTTCTTCTTTGAGGAAGACGACTGCGCCGGACTTCATGGATCCGACGACATACATCCTGTCACCCGGCTTGAGATCAAGCTCTTCGCGTGCATCGGCAGGTATAACAACCTGCCCCTTACTACCGACGGTCGCGGTGCCGTATAACTTTTTGTGGCCGTGTTGCATGCCTGTCATGTCGCTCCTTTGCTATGGAATTAATCGTAGCAAAAGTATGAAAAGTATGTCAAGTATGACATGTACGTACTGCGAAAGACGACGAAAAACCACGGTCGCTCGAAGCAGAGAGACACTTGCTTGCTAAAACTTCGTGATACTTGGAGTAGACTGCGCGTCGAGTGGCTGTTCTGGAGACGCGTCGATTGATGTGACGGGTATGGATGTCGGTTGTGTCGGAAGTGTCGGTGGCACAGGTGGTTCCACTGCTGGCGAGGTCTGGGGTGCAGCTGGTATTTGTGCTGGCGTCGGTGGTTGTGGTTGTGGTGTCTGAGATAGTGGCTCTGGCTGCGAGGGCTGCGGTGTCGATACCGGCTGCGCCACTGGCTGCTGCAGTGGCTCTGCCTGAGCAGGCGCTGGCAGCGTCTCGGCTTGTGGTAGTTGTGCCGCTGGCAGTTGCTGTGCCGTTGGCTGTGGCGCTTCGGCAGCTTGAACTGACGGCTGTGGCTGCGGATCAGGTATGGCAGATGCTGGGAGATCCCACGGTGCCGGTGCTGGTGCTACCTGCCGCGGTTCGTATGCGTGAACCGCCGGGATATGCGTGATAGGAGAGTCGGCCACTGTTGGTACTGCTGAGCCCTTGACAATGTTTGATATGGAAATGTCAGTGTCCGTTGCTTGCCCCGCCGCCGCGCGCTTGCGCCGTATGATAAGCACGGTCGCTACGCTGACGATGATGATGGCGACAACTACCCCCCCGGCAATCAGCGGAATCGGTATCTGTGAGGCCGCTGGAAGTTTGATGGCGACCACCTCACCTATATTGTCGAGAGAGAGCGTGATATCGTGATTTATCTTTTGGCCTTTGTACGAGACAAGTATGGCATGGCTGCCGGTGAGGACATTTGAGAATGTCACTCGGCCGGATTTGTCAGTTGTTTGCGTTTGTGAGCCATCGAGGGTGACAGTCGCGCCTTCGATACGTTTGCCTGAGCTGTCCTGGACGTCGATGTTGAGCGGGACGACGGTCATGGAGTCGTTGATGACGGGATCGGACGTGCCCTCAGAGTTGGTGCCAGACGTGGTGCCCGAGCCACCGTCTTTTTTCGACGAACTGCCCCCGGATGATTTGGAGCCTGACTTCGACGTGGACGAAGATCCTGAAGATCCTGATGACCCCGATGATCCTGATTTGCTTGGTGATGATGAGGGAGATGATGATGGCGATGACGACGGCGGCGAAGGATCTTCGGATGATTGTGGAGCCGTAATCAGGACAGAAGCAAGCGTCTTGCTGAAGTTGCACGTGATTTCCCCGTATCCAGTAACCGTCGCTACGTTGTTGACGAGCTTGATCACGATGTGGCTGCCAACCGGACCGGTAGCGTTTATGGCCCAGTTCGGATAGTACC
>CAZIOA010000076.1:0-3551 GCA_964540835.1 uncultured Candidatus Saccharibacteria bacterium | reverse complement strand
TCCTGCTGTTTTTTGCGAATATCGCGAATCTCATCCTTGAGCTTATCTACTTCGTCTTCCTGGCTGCGCAGTTTCTCGGCGCGCTTATCGAGTTCATCAAGCTTTTTATCGAGTGCCGTCTCGCGTTCTGCTAATCGGTTTTCAGTTTTCTTCAACTCTTTGCGTCGTTCGTTTTCCAGCTCGATCGCCTCGTCTTTCGCCTTGAGGACGATCTGGCTCGCCTTTTCTTGCGCCTTAGCGAGCGCCTGCTCGGCTTTGCTTTTGCTGCTCGCCACTTGACTCTTGCTGTACGTGACCGTACCGGCAACGCCAGCACCGACACCAACTAATGCGGCTATAATGGCTTCTATCATCTGTTTTTCCTTCCTGCGTCCGCTCCGTAGTGCTTGCGCACCGGATAGCCTGCCAACCCGACAAGTCGTGGTTACCCGCTGTCCTATTGACGAATCGCTGCGTTGAAAGTTCCGGTACTCACGACTCGTATGGGTCGCCTCGTGCTTCACTTTCGTCTTGCGCTTCATCCAAGCGCGAAAGTCCTACCGATTTCACATAAAGTTTCGTTAACGGGTGGACGGCAATTATGTTCAGTAAATTTCCAAAGCTTGTTACTACAAACTGCCTTTATTGTACCGCCGACCATGACGATGAGCAAGCCATTTACGCGTTATTTGCGCGGTTTCGTGACGTGCGCTTCGGCACCATACTCAGGCAATACGATTTGGTCGTTCTCACCCCTGTTTAAGCGGCCCGTGGCTTCGACTTGCCAATCTTCACCGCTTGCACCAACGATAGGCACGCCTCGACTATCAGCGAGCGTGTTCATGACCGTCAACCCTATACGCAATCCCGTGAAGCTACCCGGCCCACGCAACACGCCTATGCCCGTGATATCAGTCCACGACCACCCGTGCTCTGTCAATTGTTCATGTATGTATCGCAAGAGTCCTTTAGCCAGTTGTCTGTCTGCATGCCATTCGGTTTCAAATCGCTGATCATCATCAATAAACGTGAGACGACAAACGGCGGTCGATGTATCAAGCAGAAGTATCATGCTACTCGCTCCTTGAGTCGTCGACTTGTCTCTCCTCCCGCTTCAAGACGCAATATACGAGACGCTTCCGTTGGTGAGCTAATAGAAACTGTCAACCGGTCTTGAGGCAGGACATCCTTTACGGTATCGGCCCACTCGATAACGACGCATGACTTTTCATCACTCAGTGTATCTGCCAGCTCGCTCGCCATGATCCCAGCATCAGTAAGTCGGTAAAAATCATAGTGCACCAGTCGCAAGCCTCTCGGCGCGTCATAGACACGACTGACCGTGAAACTCGGACTTTGAACCGGCTCAGCGACACCCATGCCACGCGCAAGACCTCGTGCCATCGTCGTCTTGCCAGCTCCGACGTCGCCAACCAGCTCAATCACTTCGCTGCCAGACAATGATTGTCCCAGCCTCTCTCCAAATCGCTGCATTTCTTCAACGTTTTCGATTTTTTTCATCATGTTCATTATAGCGCGCCTCATCTCTGGCAAAAAGCTTTAGGATTATTTCATATGGTATTATCAATACGACGCATTTCGCGACAAAAAGTATCTGAAAATAAGCTCTAGCATTTTCTCAGCTTGTCTTTTACAATAGGTCTAGTATTATGCATATTTCGGATGGGACACTGGAAAAGCTACTTACGCAGAGTAAGCGCTTCGCCAATGAAGATATTGCAGCTCTCAAGGAAGAGAGTGCTCGCACTCGAAAACCACTACAACAGGTGGCAACTGAGAAGGAGCTGATTGACGATGTTACGTTGACAAAACTCTTTGCTGAATATGCCGAGATTCCGTACATAGAGCTTGATCCAAAAGAAATTCCATCGGATGTTCTAGAGAAAATCCCAGAAAGAATCGCCCGTCAATATAACGCCGTGCTCTTTCGCGTCGACAAAGATGGTCTGCAACATTTGGCCATGGAGGATCCTGACGATGTCCAGGCGGTCGATTTCATCCAGAAACAGATCGGCGAAAACGTCAAAATATACATAGCACCGCATGGAAACATCCAGACCGCGCTCGAGAACTATCGCGGTGACGTCGACAAAGAACTCTCGGAGGTCATCGACATCCAGCGTGAAGAGGGCGACGAGCAAGAAGAAGCTGTCAGCGATGAAGACGTCAGTGAAAACTCTCCGATTGCCCAGACGATCAATCTTTTGCTTGAGTACGCCATCCGTTCCAACGCAAGCGATATCCACATAGAGCCGCGTGAGGAATTCGTCCAGATTCGCTACCGTATCGATGGCGTGTTGCGAGAAGTTAACCGGCTGCCACGCAATGTTCATGCCGCGCTCATCAGTCGCGTCAAAATCCTCTCGAATCTTAAGATTGACGAACGCCGCGTCCCCCAGGATGGTCGCTTCAAAGTAAAGGTCGCGGGTAAGCAGTATGCGCTCCGCGTCAGCACGCTGCCAATCAGCGACGGCGAAAAGATCGTCATCCGTATCTTGGACGAGTCCAACCAGGCTATTAGTCTCGAGCAGCTTGGTTTCTGGGGTCACTCAATGGAAATCATCAGCGAAGCTATAACAGAACCACACGGCATGATTCTGGTCACTGGACCAACTGGTAGCGGTAAATCTACCACATTGTTCAGTATTTTGACGGAACTCAACCGACCTGACGTCAACATCAGCACGATCGAAGACCCGGTCGAGTATAAAATACCGGGAGTCAACCAAACACAAACGAACGACGCGGCTGGCATGACTTTTGCCGGAGGTCTGCGCGCGCTCCTGCGTCAAGACCCTAACATCATCATGGTCGGTGAGATTCGCGATGCCGAAACAGCGGGTCTCGGCGTACAGGCCGCACTGACGGGCCACTTGGTATTTAGCACGCTTCACACCAACAACGCCGCCACTGCGCTGCCGCGCCTCCTCGATATGGATATCGAGCCATTCCTCATAGCAAGTACTGTTCATGCTATCGTAGGACAGCGCCTGGTGCGTCGCTTGGAGCCGACGAATCGTCAGGCATACGTACCGACCGACGAGGAGCGAGAAGCGATTTTTCATCTTTTCAACTTGCAGGGCAATCAAGACTTCAGGTTTATTCATGAGCTCGAAAAGCAAGCCGCCTCTCACGGTGTCGGGGGTGATACGCCGCTCAGCACCACGCCGGACGGTATCAATACGCTCTACAAGCCGAACGAATACGAGGATGAAACCGGCAAACACGATGGATACAAGGGTCGAATCGGCATTTACGAAGTTCTCGATAATACGCCCGCGGTTCAAAAGTTAATCACGTCGAACGCAACGAGCAGCCAGCTTCAGAGCCAAGCCATCGCCGAGGGTATGGTCACTATGCAACTGGACGGACTTATCAAGGCACTTCGCGGCGAAACGACCATAGAGGAAGTTCTCAGGGTAACAAAGGAGTGATATGGCACAATATCAATACGTCGCAACGTCCGAGGGGACAAACAAAACTACCAAAGGCTCCATCGAAGCAACCAGCGAGGCTGAGGCCGTCCAGTCATTGAAACGGCAGAAACTTCG
>CAZIOA010000075.1:0-3745 GCA_964540835.1 uncultured Candidatus Saccharibacteria bacterium | reverse complement strand
TGCTCTATCTCTCCGCTAGCGCAGGATTACCAAGCAGAGTTGTCTTGCCGCCATCAAATGTGTGGTCGTCGAACAGCCTGGTCATAACCGCACGGTCGTTTGGTTTCTCGATACCCTTTACCCAGTCACGCAAAATTTCGGTTAGATCAATCCGACCCATGCCATCACAAACCTGCTCAAGGATCGCTACCATCATACGTGGTGAGATTACTGTATCTTCAAGCCCAGGCTTGTTGTCTGCTATGCGATCTTGCTCTACGTAAGTCCTCAAATTCGCAGCAGGTCGTCCGTCGCCGTAATTACCGCTAAATAATTTCTGACTCGCATGCGCAGCTTTGACAAACGCTTCCAGCTGACCTTTTGGCAGATCAACAGCAAACTCGCCGATACTATGATCCGCCAGTGCCGCCTCGGCTAGCGCCAGATTATCAGCGGGCACCTGACCAAACACTACACTGCTATCAGGATATTCAACCCGGCGCACATTGACGCCGAAGCGGTTTTTGAACTCGGCACTCATCACGTCGACGCCCTTATAGCGCATCGATTTTTCATTCGCGGTGGCGATGATACAAAAACCGGGCTGAACCTTGACCTGTTTACCGGAATTTTCTTGAATCGTAAAGACATCACCGGGCCGCAGCTGCATGATAACGTTAAGTCGTTTCAGGAATTCTGGTGATGCGGCATTGATTTCATCGAGTATTAGCGGCTTGCCAAACTCCATTGCTCTTTCTGCAGGGCCGGGCAACCAGACGGTATTACCATCCACGATGCCATATTTTCCGATGAGCTGGTAGGTGTCCATTTCACCATGAAATGACACAAGTTCCGGCTCTTTGCCCATGAATTTGCGAGATATAGTCTGGGCAAGCGCCGTCTTCGCTCCACCGGTTTCACCAACAAGCAGCGCTGGACGGCCTTGAATCAACGAAGGCAGTGTCTTATCAACATGTTCCTGCATGTCCTCAGTCAAGAGCAACCCTTCCTCTAGCTGGTGACGGTTATCTTTGCGTAAAAGACGATTTATTTCTTCTGTTAGTTCAGGTAACCGATCATGAGGGATTGAAGTAAGCACTTCGCCGGGATCGAGCGAGTGTTGCTTGGCTTCAAGCCTCGCAATACGGGCGTGGTCGGTCTTATTCAACGGGCGACCGCTCCTGGCAACCCGCTCGTAAATAGCGCTGATTTCCAAGGCAAGGCCATCTTTTGTAGCTTCGCTCTTTCTGATAGAGATTGCGGCTTTGATAATGTCCGTCTTGTCCTTGTATTGCTCATGGGCCTTTTGGCGCAAGTCCTCATCCTGTGAAAGTAATGCTAACTTTGAATCGATTTCCTGCAAAGCTGCTGCCATTTCCTGTAAATACTCTGGCTGATCAGCAAGATTCTCTAGCGGTGTATTGAGCCAGTCCGGCTCGCTTAATCGTCGTAAAAAGTGCTCGTCTATATCTTTGGCGTCGACTGGAACGTCGCGTGTCGCATTCATCTCTTTGATCCTATGCTCCACTAGCTCGTGCACTTGTTCACGGCTAAGATCCTTGATTGAATGCAAGTAGTCGAGATGCAGATCGCGCTGCAGCTGCAAATGCTCCCAGCCGAGTTCAATCATGCCGTCCGGCGTGCGCTCGTGTTCGTCCAGCTGTAACTCTTTGTTTCCAGCTTCCGACTCCCTCAGTTTCTGAGCATCAGTAAAAAACTTCCGTGTTTCATGAAGTGCCCCAGCAGCATTAGGAAATTCTTTCAGGTTGGCTTGGCTCATATGTGTTTTTTTGCTATTTGCTAGGTGTACTATGGTAAAATTATACCATAAGTCCAGATAAAACAACAAACGTGACTGAAACGTTGCATCAAATGGCCCAATCCCCGGAATCGGCAGAAATTGCCGAGCTTTCTGATACCGTAGAGAAGATCGACACATTTTTGCAAGGCGAAGCCCAAACACTGAGCAAATTGCTGGGAATTCCGAATATCAATATCCGAGTGGGCCGAAATATTACCGACCCACGAACCGGCGAGACGAGAAATGAAGGCTGGGCAACCAATCTTGAGACTGGCGAGGTAACGATCGATCCAAGCTTCTTTCTTGAAAAGGGCTACGGCGCCGACAGCGCCGCTTATGCTTGTTTACACGAAGTTTCCGCACATCTTCGAGAGATGCTTACCGAGCCGGAACTGACACGCCAAGTAAAAGGATTCGCCCAAAAGGGCGAAGCCGAATCTATTTTTCATAACATCTTCAGCGACATCAGTGGTAACAATCGCACGCACGCGATACTGCCGCGTATGAAGCAAGTTGCCGAAGGGCTATATCGCGAAAAACTGTTTGCCGAACAGGATTACACCAATGTGCCCCGCCATCTGCAGTTCCTATACAAGATGATCCGCGAGGAGATGATCCCCGATTCCGAAACAGCAGTACAGCCGGAGGTCGATCAACTGCTTTCAGAATTTCGTAATTACGTAGGTACGGGCAATGACCTACTGAAATACAGTACACAAGTAGCAAAATCCCCGACCAAATTAATGCCTGGGCAGGAAAAGTTCGATATTTGGACGAAGAATATTTATCCAAGATGGCGTGAGCTTCTTGAAATGGACAAGCAAGACCCTAGATTCCAGCAACAACAGTCCGATAAGCAAGGTGAGTCTGGCGAGCAACAACAGGGTGGCAAACCGCAACCCGGCGAATCAGGCGAACAGCAAGACGGCCAGCCGCAATCTTCGGCACCTGACTTTTCTAAATACTATGAGCAGTATCATGAAGAACACCACCCCAAACCCATGAGTGAAGAGGAGCATGATGCGATCGAAAAAGCCGCCAGAGAGGCCGCCGCCAAGGAGCGCCGCAAGAAACAGCAAGAAGCAAGAGAAGAAAGACAAAGGTCTAATCCTGCCTACCATCGCGATGCCCAGCTGCGTCAAGAGACTGGACATGGGCTTGCAGAGCTGCAGCGATACAACGTCGAAGTTGACCGTTGGCGCGACGCTATTGACGAAATGCGCGACCTTTACCGTAGTTTGCTGAGTGAACATATCAACGTCAGACGTCGGTTACATGGTGGCTATACAGAAGGAGCGATGCTCACACCCGAACGTTTGGCACAAACGGTTATCGACATTCGTACCAATGTATCCGAGCCAAAGGCGTTCAGCAGGTATGAAAAACGCATAACTAATCGTGAACTAAGCGGCAAATCCGATTATGTCTTTGTCTTTGACCGCTCAGGGTCAATGGGTGGCAAGAAATCAAAGGCTGCAGGGAGTACCGCTGTTATCAGTATGGAGGCATTAGCCGGTATGCAACGCGATATAGAGGAGGCACAGACAACCCTTGGCATTGATGCCGACGTCGATATCCGTACCGCTATATATACTTTTAACGATGAGATTAGCAATCCCAAATCACTCTCCCATGGACTCGATACCAAACAACGCCTCGATACATACGCAGAGGTGTTATCCCCCGGAGGCGACAACGCCGATTCACATGTGCTAAAAATTATTTGCGATTTACCGCCGGAGCCAGATCGGACTAGGACACTCATCTTTGTCGCAGACGGTGAGGCAGATAATCCCGCGTTAGCCCGACAGCGGATCGAGCAGTTGCGTCGCAGTGGCTGGAGAGTGTATTGTATCGCTATCGGCTCCGAAGCGGCCGTCCAGCTGTTTGCTCCGCATAGCCGCCGGGTTGACGATCCCTCCCTATTGCCTGATGTTATGAAAGAACTAATTGAGGAAACTCTGT
>CAZIOA010000074.1:0-3754 GCA_964540835.1 uncultured Candidatus Saccharibacteria bacterium | reverse complement strand
AGCTTCACTCTTTCACCCGGTAGATATGCCATGCGGAGGTTTTTCGCGAGTTCGTTGACATTGCATACCGCGATGCCTTCGACGACCGCTACTTTGTTGAGATTGTAATCGATAGTACAAATAGCACCACCATGCTTCTTGGCAAGCTTCAGGAGCCTTTCGTCGACTCCCTCTTCCGCTTTGCTACCATCCTGAAATATCTGTACGTCCACCGTCTCCATTTGCTGGAGTTGTTGTACCACGTCCAGCCCGTGGCGAGCACGGGCACGCTTGTCCGCGTCGGCATTGTCCGCCAGAAACTGCAGCTCGCCCACGACGCTCCGTGGAATGGCTAGCGTATCACCGACAAAGCCTGACGCCGCGACGGCGACGATACGACCGTCTATCAAGACAGAGGTGTCGACGAAAATCATTCGTTTTCTGCCGTTGGTCTGGCGAGGTAATTTAGCTACCAGATAGGTCACTTCAGCAAGCAGTACCAAAAGTACTGCGATGATTACTAGATTTTCTGTATTCATGAAATTCCTTCGTTATTTTTGTAAATAGTCTATGAGGGCTTGGCGCAAATCTTTCACGCCTGTGACAAATCCTTTGTCCTTGCCCGAGCTTCCGCCAGCTGGCGGAGCGATTGCTTTGGTAAAGCCGAGTTTTTTCGCCTCGTCAATACGGCGCTGTGCACCACTGGCCGAACGTATTTCGCCACCGAGACCAACCTCGCCAAATACCACGACGCCGTCGTCGAGTCGGCGTCCTGCTGCCGCGCTGGCAATTGCCATACATACCGCCAGGTCAGCTGCTGGATCGGCTAGTTTCAATCCGCCTACGACATTGATGTAGATATCTTTGTCAGATAAGTTCAGTTTGGTGCGTCTCTCACACACCGCGATGAGCAGATTGAGTCGATTGAGATCGAACCCGCTGGCCGTACGCTTAGGATACCCGAAACTGGTGGGATTCACAAGCGCCTGTATCTCGACGAGCAACGGCTTCGTGCCCTCGAGCGTTGCCAAAACGATAGAACCATCGGCGTTCTGCCGCTCGGCCAGCAGCGCTGCGGATGGGTTTTCGACGACGCCGAGACCCTGCTCGTTCATCTCGAATATCGCTGCCTCGCTGGTAGAACCGTAGCGATTCTTGATGGCACGGACGACCTTGAACCCGCCATACCTGTCACCCTCGAACTGCAGCACGACGTCGACCAGGTGCTCCAGCACTTTCGGACCGGCTATAGAACCCTCCTTGGTCACATGTCCGACGAGCACTACGGCAGCGCCCGACGTCTTCGCCGCCTGGATGATGACATTGCTGCTGTTCGTAATCTGACTGACGCTACCAGGGGCCGAGGTAATCTCACCGAGTGTAAGCGTCTGGACAGAGTCTACGATCACGAGTTTGTACTCACCTGCACGTATCGTCGCGGCGATATCGTCTGCAGAAGTCGTGGCGGCGAAATTCAGCTGCTCGTGCTTCTCGGCGCCCAGGCGCTCTGCGCGAAGCTTCACTTGAGATGCCGACTCCTCTCCACTGACGTATAGTACTGGTTCTTTCTGTGCTATCGCGGCTGATACCTGGAGTAGCAACGTACTTTTGCCGATACCCGGTTGTCCAGCCAGTAGTATCACGCCGCCGGGCAATACACCGCCACCAAGTACTTCGTCCAAGTCGTTTATACCAGTAGTCAAGCGCTGTGCCTTGTCGTCGCTAGAGATCGACCGCATAGTCTGAGCGACAAGCGGCGTGCCGCTGCTGCGCGCGACGGCAGATTTACCAGATATGACAGGAGCTTGCTCGACCAGAGAGTTCCATTCGCCGCAATTTTCGCACTTACCTGTCCATTTCGGATAGCTCGCGCCGCACTGCTGACAGATGAACTGTGTTTTTGGTTTTGCCATGTTACCCCATTATACCCCAGTCGAGTAGGTCTCCTGTTTTTTTCTGGTTACTCCAGCGAAGTGCAACCTGAGACTTCCTGACTAAATCAGTGAAGTTCTCGGAGTATAACGGGAACTGGTAAAAAGCAGGAGAATCTACTCGACTACACCTTAGGCGCAGGCGCCAAACTACTATCGATGCTTTGATATAGTTCATTCGACTGCGTGATGATGCTGTTGTGTTCTTTTCGAAGTTTATTGTACCGGTCCACGAGCGCGTTGACTGCTTCTCTCTGTGCTTTTACTTGATTTGCTCGGCGCACCAGCGCTTCCCTCTCGGTAGCAAACTGCGCCTGAGACGTAAACGAACCGTTTTTTGCACGCTCGTTAAACTGAGAAATATCACGATCAAGCGCAGTGATGTCAGTATGGTATCGTGCTTTTGAGCTGTCGATTTGCTTTTTCAGTTTGTCCAGCTCCGCCTTGAGGCTATCGGCTCGATTTGTCAGTCGTGTAAACTCACTCTTATAGTCAGCATAGAGAGCGAGGATGGTCGATCGATCAAAATATTTTTCGTAATGCGCCTCTAGTTCGTCGCTGACAGGTGCAACCTCGGTCCCAATAATCGAGTGGAGCTCATTGTCACGCTCACCTGGTTCCGTGCGCGCATAAAACGCCATCCTTTCGGAAAATTCAGGATTCGCTTCCAGTTTCGCGAATTCAGCCTCTACCAGCTTGTTTATTTTTCGTTTTTCATCATCTGACATACGCTCATAAACGGCATGAAGCATCTCGTGCGTGGCGCTCACCTCTTCGATGCCGTTGAGCCGTTCGTCATTCACGTCAAATATGTATATCTTTCCAGCGACATAACAGCCGAGGATCGCGATGTTCTTTTCTTTGCGATCACATTTGGTGTTAAAGGCGCTCGTGCCCTCGATGACTGGCTGCGAAGCATAGAACATGAATGTTCCTTCGTCGGTCAAACCGGCACGATCCGCGATCGCCGCAACGGCGGACGTGGGCTGGTAACTCCAAAAGCTGACATAATCAAAAACACGCTGAAGATTGAGCAGCAAAAATACACTGACGCAAAACAAACTAAGGATGACGATGAAGCTGCCGATTCCTCGAAATTTTTTAGGCTGGCTGCTCCGCGGTGACGGTGATTGCAAGTTTGCCCCCTCTGGCCGTAGCGGTCAATACGCTGCCGCGTTCATAGCTCTCATCTAGTATACCTTCTGCTAGCTGATGCTCCAACTCATTTTGGATAGCGCGTCTGAGCGGACGAGCACCGAACTTTTCGTCATACCCCTGCTTGATGAGGTGCCGCTTCGCGGTTGGCTTGACGACCAGATGAAGACCCTTCTTGGCCAACCGTTCCTGCAGCTCGTTGATGAGATTATCAAAAATCTTGCTGACTTCCTTTGGCGTCAGCGCGCGAAACGTCACGATCGCGTCAAAGCGGTTAATCAGCTCAGGTCGCATGCGCTTACTCAGCGCATCTCGGGCAGCTTGGGCGTTTTCTTCATGCAGCTCATCCAACTTTTTGTTGTCACTTCGAGTCGTCGCATGAAACCCTAGTGCCGACTCTTTCATCATTTTGTCTGCGCCGAGGTTGCTTGTCAGGATAATTATCGTGTTCGTGAAGTCGACTTCACGACCCTTCGCGTCAGTCAATTTGCCATCTTCGAGCAGCTGGAGCAGCATATGATACACATCTGAATGAGCCTTTTCAATCTCGTCAAAAAGCACGACGCTGTACGGTTGTCGGCGGATTTTATCGGTCAGCTTGCCACCATCATCATACCCGACATAGCCAGCAGGCGCACCGACGAGGCGACTCGTGTTGTGCTTCTCGCCGAACTCGCTCATATCGATCT
>CAZIOA010000073.1:0-3798 GCA_964540835.1 uncultured Candidatus Saccharibacteria bacterium | reverse complement strand
CCCGAAAAAGCACCGTTTGATCGCATACTGGTAAGTGCTGGCGCAGACGAATTGCCAGACGAGCTGCTTGCTCAGCTGGCGATAGGCGGGAAGCTGGTCATACCAGTCGGAAGCGCAATCTTTGAGGTCGCCAAACGAGAGAGCGGTGATGTACAAATCATTGAGCATGAGGGATTCGTGTTCGTGCCTTTGGTAGGTGGCAGGTAGGGTGTTCAGCGCGTTGACGATGCAGTTTACCTGGATAAAAAGCAGTTTTTGTATTACGCTGGCTATATGACGAAACAAGCAAAGCTACTGTGGATTGATTTGGAGATGACAGGTCTAGACCCGGTCGAGGATAGAATACTGGAAGTGGCAGCAATCGCAACGGACTGGGATTTTAAAGAAATAGCCAAATACGAAGCGATCAAACAGGTCGGACCACGGCTGATCGAAGAGCGCATGAAGGCGGCTCAGACATTTTGGGATACGTTTCCTGATGTTCGCGATGCGCTTGTGAAGCAAAATACATCAAAAGAGGCAAAAAACGGGCGCACCGTCGAAAATGAACTGCTTGCTTTTCTGGATGAGCATTTCGAGGATGGCGTACCGGTTCTTCTGGCTGGCAATTCGATTCATCAGGATCGCAAATTCATCGCGAACGAATGGACACGGCTGGATAAGAGGCTGCACTATCGTATGCTTGACGTGAGCGCGTGGAAGGTCGTATTTGACGGTAAATACGGCAAGAGGTTTGCCAAGCCAGAAGCACATCGCGCGCTCGAAGACATCCGGGGCAGCATACAAGAACTAAAGTATTATTTGGGAAAAGTGAAGATATAGCATACGGCATGACGCATAAAGAGTTTCAAGAGTTTGTATTGCAACTGAACAACGTATGGTTAGACTATCCCTTTGGCGAAGAAGCGGCCGTATATAAGTTCGGTGCCAAGCCGGACGGCAAAATCGTCGCGATCGTCGCGGAAGGAAGCACCCCTTTGAGAATAAGCCTCAAGTGTGATCCGAAGCTCGCTGAGCATCTGCGTGAGAAGTACGAAAGCGTCCAGCCGGGATACCACTTGAACAAAAAGCATTGGAATACCATCATATGTAGCGGACAGTTGACAGATGATGAGATTCTTGACCTTGCTCGTCACAGCTACCAGCTCGTCGGCGGAACGCTCTAGGGAGGACTATATACAAAAAGTCAGCCGGACAAAACCCTTCCCTTATTAGTTACCGTCATCGACGAAATCAGCAAACCTTTTCTGGATAGCCTCGAGGTTTGCCGATACTTCTTTGGCATAGTCTCGGATCATTTTGGATTTGCTTTTCGTCTCCATCGCATTGTACATATTGATCAGTATTTCGGCCTCTGAAGCCATAGTAGAAGCATAGACACGGTTTAGGCGTGCGCTGAGGCGTGCATCGTTGAGCTCAGTATCCAGTTCGTCAGCACGTTGTTTCTCTGAAGCGACCATACCTCTGTCGTAATCAGTTTTTTGGACGCCACCCGTTTTGAGGAGCTCTTCGGCGTTGCGATAGCTGGAGGACATCCAGATTTTAAACTCGCTGTTGATTGATTTAAGGTTGTTGCTTTTTATGTATGGATGATACTTTTCGATAACTCGATTGTAGTTATCCAGTCGTACAGCGACTTGCTGTAAGTCGGCGGTATTGTCCTTGCCGCTAAACGCTATGATGAGACTGACCGCAAAGACGAACACGCCTATAAGTATGAAAAACAGTTTACCAAAGGTTCCACTGAAAAATTTTGGCTGTGGTGGCGCGGGCGCGATGGAGTCGAGGTAATTAGGATCGTATGCCGGTTGGTGTTCTGGCTGCTGATATGCGGGCTGGGCAGGCATCTGATAATTCTGGGGCTGAGGCACCCCTCCGTCGCCGGTATTGGTCGATGGCGGGTTCGGTGGCGCCGCTTGAGGTGTTTGATTTTGCTGATTCGGGTTCATTTGCTTATATTTAAGCATAAATACTATCTACTATCTACTATCTACCATATACTAATCATATGCAGGACAGTAGCGCGGCTAAGGAAGAGGTTCGGGCACGATTAAACATCGAGGACGTCATAGGTGAATACGTCCAGCTAAAGCGTGCCGGTCGCAACTTCAAAGGTCTTAGTCCGTTTAGCGGAGAGAAAACACCAAGTTTCTTCGTGAGTCCCGAGAAGCATATTTGGCACGACTTTAGTTCAGGGAAGGGCGGTGATGTCTTCAGTTTCGTCATGGAGGCTGAGGGCATGGATTTTCGTCAAGCGCTAGAACTGCTTGCTCGACGAGCGGGCGTCGACTTGTCGCTATACCAGAGTAGCGGATCGCAAGAGCTGGCAAAGCGTAAAAAGCGGTTGCTCGCCGCGAATGATCTCGCCGCGACATACTACCAGCAAAGTTTGATCAATAATCGCCACGCGCAGGAATACATCTTTAAAAAACGTAAGTTGAGTAAAAAAGTTGTTCAAGACTTTCGTATCGGATACGCGCCTGATAGCAACAGTGCGCTTGTAGACTTTCTGACAAAAAAGGGCTACACGACGCAAGAGCTCAAAGATGCCGGACTGACCAATAGATTCGGCGGCGATTTATTTCGTGGTCGGATGACGGTGCCGCTGATGGACGGCACGGGCCAGGTTATTGGATTCACCGGACGAATCATCAAGGATGACCCCGCCGCTCCGAAATATCTGAACACGCCACAAACACTGCTGTATGACAAGAGTCGTCACGTTTTTGGTCTCTCACAAGCGAAAGAGTCTATCCGCAAGACGGATTGCGCGGTTATCGTGGAGGGAAATCTGGATGTCGTCAGTAGCCATCAGGTGGGTGTGAGCCAAGTCGTCGCGACTGCTGGCACCGCCATGACGGAGCATCACCTTCGGGCTCTTTCGCGCCTGACTTCGCGCGTCAAGCTGGCATTTGATGGTGACAAAGCGGGGTTGGCTGCAACGGAACGAGCTATACCGATCGCGCAAATGGTCGGTGTCGATTTATCTATCGTTAGTTTGCCGCCAAGCGCCAAAGATCCGGACGAGTTGATTCAGCGCGATCCAAACCTATGGCAATCGGCCATCGATACGTCCGAACCGGTCATTGACTGGGTGATTGCTAGGTTCGCCGAGCGAGAGGATCTGTCGACGGCGAATGGCAAGCGTGCATTTACGACGGCGGCTCTCAGTGTCGTGCGCGCGCTTCATGACCCGGTGGAGCAAGACCATTATCTGACACGGATCGCCAAGCTGACAGACACCACCAGAGAAGCGCTTGTCCGCAAGCTGACTGCCACCCCAGAGGCATCAAAAACAGTTAAAGCCATCAAACCACCGCGAGGCGTCGATGAACAGTCAGCGCATGAACCGGATCGCATACAGGACGCTTTGCTCGCCGTAGCTTTCGGCGATACACGGGTACAGGAGCTTTTTCGTGACATAGAGCCGGGAATATTTGACGGCGAAGAACGACAGGCTGTCGTAAGATACATGATCAAGCACATAGGGAAACCCATAACCGAACTGCCAAAGAGCTTGCAGTCACAAGAGAAATATGTGACAATGTTATTATTACACCCCGATGTAGAAATCGTGGATTGGAACAGCGAAAATCGCATCCATACGGCCACTGAAGTACTTCGGGCGTTACAAGCAAACTACCAAAAAACGAACACCAAAGAGAATTTATTGCAGCAAGAAGCCGCCGCGCGTGAGCGAGGTGATGACGCCGCTGCGGATGAATACTTGCGACAATTGAACGTAATTATCAGAGGAGGAAAGTAATGCCTGATAACAACGATACGCACGTAACGGAT
>CAZIOA010000072.1:0-3802 GCA_964540835.1 uncultured Candidatus Saccharibacteria bacterium | reverse complement strand
AACCTTCGACCTCTCGGTCCCAAACCGAGCGCGCTATCAACTGCGCCACACCCCGAAATATACGTTAAGTATAAACTATTAATGTATCAGCTGAAAGGTACCATGCGCTCGACCAAACCGAGCGGCCACGTCCCGCGGCCCCGAAACTTCACGACTGAAAACAAGTTTTCATCGGAAGGTTTCCTTGCGGACTGTCACTGACAGTCCTCACTATCAACTGCACACACCCCGATTTACCGGGTTATTATAGCGCATTTTGGCTGCTATCACCAGTGGGCTATACTGGAAAAGTGAAAAAAGTTCGAAAACAGATATTTTCTTCGGAAAAAATTCGCTTCGGCGCGGTCGGCGTCGTGAATACGGCGGTTGATTTCACGGTATTGTTCGTACTTGCTATGCTATTCGGCTTGCCGTCGGTCATAGCGAACATCGGCTCGACATCGGTAGCGCTCACGGTCAGCTATCTGCTCAACAAAAGAGCAGTCTTCAAAAACACTGATACGCGTCGCCTGCGCCAGGTCATGATGTTTCTCATCGTTACATTGACGGGCCTGTGGCTTGTACAGGGTGTCGTCATTGCCCTCGCGACTGAAGTGCTACGGTCGGCAGGTATTGCAGCAGCAGCGTCGTTACTGATAGCCAAGATTATCGCGTCGGGCTTCAGCCTCGTATGGAACTATCTATGGTATAGTCGTGTCGTGTTCAAGGAGAAGACGCATGAGTAAGCATGTCAAAGCAGTCATAAAGTATCTGGAGAAGCACTGGCTATACGTCGTGCTGTTTGCGATGCTGTTTACGTACACGGTATCGATGCTACTGGGTCTTGGACAGAGCGTGTGGTTCGACGAATCCTACTCGATCATACTTGCCAAACGACCGCTTCATGAGCTGCTGTCCCTCACGGCGGTGGACGCGCATCCCCCGCTGTATTATCTATACCTGAAGGTTTGGGGCAGCGTGTTCGGATGGAGCGAGTTCGCCCTTAGGTCGAGCACCGCCCTCATCGGCGCTGCTGGTATCGGCATGGCGGCCATTCTCGTCCGACAGATGTTCTCCTCGAGAGTGGCATTGGTCGTGTTGCCATTTACGGTGTTCGCGCCATTCCTGCTGCGCTATGATTTTGAAATCCGGATGTACGCCATAGCATCACTGATCGGACTTGCTGCTACCTGGGTATTGCTGCGGGCACGTACTTCTTCGGACAGGCGCTGGTGGGCACTGTATGCAGTACTCGTGGCGCTCGGCATGTATACGCTCTACATGACGATAGCGATTTGGATCACGCATGTCGTGTGGCTGATAGTCATGAAGTATCGAGAGACCAAATCAGTCGTGGCAGTTATGAAGCAACCGGCTGTCGCTGCATATGCGGGTGCCGTGGCGTTGTTTCTGCCATACATTCCGACGTTTCTTGCGCAGACCAATTTGTCGGCGCTTCCGCCTGGTGTTGGATCTGTCGTCACGCGCGAGAAATTCGTCGGTATCGCTGCGCAACTGCTTGGCTATACGCCCGACTGGCTGGTGCAAACATGGCAATGGTGCGTGTATGCGATCGTGGTCGCGCTCGCTGGTTACATTTTCGTGAAGGTTTGGCGCCATGCACGACAGGCGCAGAAAGATTTGTTGCTACTCATACTGCTGCTTGTTTTCGTACCGGTGATTTTCTACACTATCATCACTTACGCGTTGGCGCCGCTATTCATGTACCGCTATATGGCGCACGTGGCAATATATAGCTATGTACTGATCGGTCTGATCGCTGCACTAGGATGGAAGCTGGTGCCTCGTGCGACGCAAATCTACGTCGTGCTGGTCGGCGCACTGGTCGCCAGCGGGTTGATACAACTCAATCAAATGGGAAATTACAATTTGGAACGCACCCAACGACCGATGGGCGCGCAGGTACGGCAGGCGATCGATTGCAGCGATGACGAGACTGTTATTGTTGCGGACGATTTGTACGCCTATATCGACCTACGATACTACTTCGATGACTGTGATCTCAGGTTCAACAATTTCGAAGATCCTGTATACACCGGTGGTTTCGCTCCGCTGCACGGCAGCGATAAGCGGGTTGGTTCGTCTGATGATCTACAGCACGAAACGCTCGTGCATGTATATCAGAGTGACTTGCCAAAGACATTCCATCCCGCCTCGCCATATGTCAAAGTTGACAGTCAGACGTTCGGACTGAACGTCGTTGATACGTATCGGCGTAAGTAACTGCCTATTTATCGTCGCCACTGCCTACGACGACGGGCGCGATGATGTCTTTCAGCGTACCATTGATTTCTCGAACCGGTATCTCATCCGTCTCCCAGAACCAAAACGGTTCGCTACGCAGCAGATATGTCTGAGCGCCTCCGCCATTCAAGCTGAGTCCTGTGACGATGATCGCGAGCACGACGAGCATGTTGTGAGCATACTTTTTGCTGAGTCTACGGACAAAGAACTGCATGGCAAGTCCCAGCCAGATGAAGAGGAACGGCATGATAAGGATCAAGTAGCGACCATTGACGCCATAATCAACGGCGTGGTATTTGAGGTACCCTCCGATGTTGATATAGAGAAGCGAAGCCAAATAAAACACAGTGGCAAGCACCAAGAGGATCAGGTGTCGATCCACTGCGATGATTTTGCGCCAGAACACGATACACATGATGAGTGCGAAGCCTCCCACGACTGCAGCCGTGTAAAATGGCAGCGGTAGCGGATCATATGTCTGGAAGTTGTGATTGATAGCGAAGTAAGCGCGGTTCATCAACGTACTCGCCCAAACCGGCAGGAAAAATTGTCCAGGTGGATCGTATGGCGGATTGGTCGCGGCTACTTCCTGGAGCCTGTCGTAGTTGCGTCCCCATGGCCCATAGTGCAGGCACTCGGACACTGGGCGCATTTGCTGGCATGTTGGTTCCTGCCTGTGGTATGTGACATAATTGACGCCATATCGTTCGATGAACAGACCGAGGCTTAAGACTAGCATGCCGACAAGGAGGATTTTTGTCGCGAGTTGGTTTTGTTTGAATGTATGCCATACGCTTGACAAAACGTTCTTTTTCTTCTTTGAACGTAACCATATGGCGAAAACATATATGATGCCCGCTGCAAAAATAGGCAAAAACGGATATTTTACAAGGCAGCCCATAATGCCCGTGAAAACAAAATAGGTGAAGGTATCGGCGGGAAGGGTATTTTGCTTTCTGATAGAGATACTGCACATGACGGCGAAGTAAAGGAAAAGTGCGGCAACGAGAAGCGCGAGATTGTCGTAGTTGATGGTTGCTGCGAGGTGCGGAGTCAACGGTACGAGGACAAATATGAGTAGAGAGAAATTAATCAATGCTTCTGAGATATTGATTTTGCGAAAGAGTTTGCGAAGCATGTATAACGCACCGATGAATATACCGATATTGATGAAGCGAAATATGATAATCTTTACCACCCACTCCTCGATGAGCGGATCGATTATACGAAACGGAAAGCTCAACAGATAGTGATACATGTATGAGGTGTATCGGGTCAGGTCGCCAAACGACTCGGAACCGGCTGGTTGTGAGGACATGAATGGCAGCCATTGCTCCGCATAGAACTCGATTACGCCCAGATGATAGCTTTCATCGAATGCTATCGGGTACTGAACGGTCAGGGCAAACCAGGTGGCCTGGATGAATAGCAGGCCAATGACGAGATAAAAAGCTTTTTGTGAGCAGAAAAATCGATAGACCGCGGAGAGAGTTTTTTGAATCATCAATTTACACATTATAGTTTAGCCTGCTCTGCTTTTCAAATTGACACATAGAGA
>CAZIOA010000071.1:0-4045 GCA_964540835.1 uncultured Candidatus Saccharibacteria bacterium | reverse complement strand
GTATGTATCCTTTTTGTACCGCCCACCAGTTTAAAATCTTTTACTATTATAGCACCTCCATCATAATTTTGATTCGTAAATTGTTATTAAATAATCACCAAAAAATACAAGGTGACGACGAGCACCTTGTATTTTTACTATTTCACGATTTACTTCTTGTCTTTTTTGTCGTCGTCTACGACTTCGCCTTCGACTGGTTCATCTTTGTTTTCTTTATCGTCGTTATTCGCTCCATCTTCTTCACTCTGAGACGCTTCTTTGGAAGCGGCTTCGTACATCTTGGCACCGATCGGCATGATCTTGTCATTCAGTGCCTTGACGGCTGCTTCGAGCTCGTCTTTGGATGCATCGGCGTTTTCTTTGACTTTCTTTGCCTCACTGACAGCTTCTTCGATGACCTTTTTGTCATCTTCAGAGATCTTGTCTTTGTATTCGTCGGGCATTTTCTCTGCTTGGTAGATACCGTTTTCCAGCTGGTTGCGAGCATCGACGGCTTCGCGCTTTTTCTTGTCTTCCTCTGCGTGCGCCTCGGCTTCTTTTTGCGCTTTTTCGATATCCTCTTTGCTCATGTTGCCACTGTCTTGGATGGTGACGGAATTTTCTTTGCCAGTCCCCTTATCTTTGGCAGTCACGTTCAGGATACCGTTGGCGTCAAGACTGAACGTCACTTCGATCTGCGGCACGCCGCGCGGTGCAGGCGCGATGCCATCAAGGATAAACCGTCCAAGCGACTTGTTGTCACTGGCCATTTCGCGCTCGCCTTGCAGCACGTGAATCTCCACCTGTGGCTGATTGTCAGCAGCGGTGCTAAATGTCTCGGACTTACTCGTCGGAATAGTCGTGTTGCGTTCGATCAATTTCGTACTGACGCCACCCATGGTTTCGATACCAAGGCTCAGCGGCGTCACGTCAAGCAGCAGCACGTCCTTGACATCACCCTGTAGCACACCTCCCTGGATTGCCGCGCCGATAGCGACGACTTCATCCGGGTTGACACCCTTCAGCGGATCTTTGCCAAAAATTGTTTTGACCTTTTCGACGACGGCTGGCATGCGAGTCATACCGCCGACGAGGACTATTTCGTTGATATCGCTCGCTTTGAGACCAGCGTCTTTGAGTGCCTTTTCGACAGGTATAGACAGGCGGTCGATGAGTTCCTTGACCATTTCCTCAAGCTTGGCGCGGGTCAGCTTGTACTCGAAGTGTTTCGGACCGTCGGCGTCAGCAGTGATAAACGGAAGGTTAACTTCGTACTCAGTCGTGCTGGACAGCTCCTTCTTTGCCTTTTCCGCTTCATCCTTCAGGCGCTGCATGGCTGCTTTGTCGTTTTTCAGATCGACGCCCTCTTCGTTTTTGAACACATCGATGAAATGATTGACGATGCGGTTGTCGAAATCCTCACCGCCTAAGTGCGTATCGCCGTTGGTACTGCGTACTTCAAACACACCGTCACCAAGCTCCAGGATGGACACGTCAAACGTACCGCCGCCGAGGTCAAAGACAGCGATTTTCTCGTCTTTTTTACTCTCCAGACCGTACGCAAGCGCAGCCGCTGTCGGCTCATTGATGATGCGCTTGACCTCCAGACCGGCGATCTTGCCCGCGTCTTTGGTTGCCTGGCGCTGAGAATCATCAAAGTATGCAGGCACGGTAATGATAGCTTCGGTCACTTTTTCACCGAGGAATGCTTCGGCGTCGGCTTTGAGTTTGCTGAGGATCATCGCGGAAACTTCTTCCGGCGTATACTCCTTGTCGCCCATTTTGACCGCGACGCCAGTGCCCTTTTTAATGATTTCGTACGGCATGATATCGTGGTCTTTCTGGACCTCTTTGTCGCTAAACTTACGTCCAATGAGGCGCTTGACGCCATAGATGGTGTCCTTGGCATTGGTCACGCGCTGTCGCTGCGCCACTTGGCCAACCAGACGCTCTCCCTTTTTGTTGATAGCCACGACGGATGGCGTCGTGCGATTGCCCTCGGCATTCGCGATAACTTCCGGCTTGCCTGCCACCATATACGCCATGGCGCTGTTGGTCGTACCTAGATCGATTCCTATAATCTTTCCCACTTTGTTGTTCCTCCTGAATGTGCAGCGAAGAGATAAAAGCCTGCCCTCGTGCAATGTTTTTATTATAAAGTTCTATTCCTATTCTAGCACTCTACCATGTAGATTGCCAATAATTGCAGTATATAAAATTAGCACTCGCGTGTCAAGAGTGCTAATTTACCTATTGAGAAAATTTATGCTTTGAAGTCTATATGACGTCCTTGGCTTGCCAATTGTCTGCAATCGTTGCTACAGGTACGAATATCGTGGTTCCTAAGCCAAGTCCTGCGAGCCTGTAGTCGTAGTTGCGCGGGTGGATATCTCCGGAATCCTGCCAGGTGAGCGCTGTTGGACTACCATTTTGCAAAACCGTATACGTATTTCCTACTCGTCTAAATGTAAATGTGTCGTTGTTTGAAAAAGAAATGTTTGTAGTAGCTCTCGCTGTCAAAGATCCCCAAGTTCCTGTCTGCGTATTGATCGACGACGCACCGAAAATCGATGGGCGCAACTCAGCGACAACGGCGGTGGCGTTTGACTGATGAGCACCGATGACAAGGCGCACAGTTGCTTGTGAAGCTGTTGTGATGGAAGCGGTAACTTCAATATCGTTTGTCGCAAGCGGATGGTTATAGGTCGCATAATTACCGTCACCGCTAGCTTGCGCAACATTACTTACAATTTGCATAGTTCCGCTGCGAGTTGTCCAGTCTGGCCCCAGGTTGGCGGCATTTGCGCGATTGAAGTCATCACTATACTCCGTCGGCGCCCTGACCGTTTGCCACCGTACACCATCCCAAACCCTTGCTCGTTCCACCCATGCGGAACCGTCGTAGTCTTTGTAGGGATAGGTTACCCATTGCCCGTTTTGATAAATTTTCGCCAAAGCCATTAGTTCGTATCAATCCATATAGCTGAAGTATCACCTGGTGGGCTGGTTCCGATATGAACCGCTTTGTATCCAGACGGCATACGATCTTCGCTCAACGTCCCTGAAGTGATATTACTTGCACTGTGGTTATGTGATGCATTTGCCTTGCTAGCAAGGTCTGATGTCAAGTTTGTCACGGATGATTGCGAGATGTTGCTCAATGTGTTGGAAGAGCCGGAGATCGTCTTGTTGGTGAGGGTCTGTGCGCCCGTGGTTGTCACATTGCCGTTGCCGGTGCCCGCACCTATAGCACTTCGTGCGGCCGCGGCGCTAGCGGCGGTTAGGACGGAACGACCGACCGAGGTAGAGTCGGAGATTTGTGAGGCAGTGTGCGTATGGGTGGTATTCGCCTTGCCAGAAAGACCGCTGTCAACGTAGGCTTTGGTAGATTGCTGCGTCGGAACTTTGGTGGCAGAGTTGGATGCCATGTTGTCTTCGTCAACCACGAAGTTCATGGCGGACGTAGACGTATCGCTGTTCATCACGGCGCCAGCGGCGTTGACGTTGGCGGCGTCAGTGACGTCTGCGCCGGCTTCGATGCCCGCGAGCTTCGAATCGTCAGCGGCGGTGAAAACATGGTAGGTAGAGCCGTCGACGAGACTGTCGGCGGAGATGTTAGTCAGGATGTTGTCGCCGCCATTGATCGTTTTGTTAGTGAGGGTTTGGGCGCCGTTTAGCGTCACGTCGCCACTGCCCGTACCTGCACCGATAGCAGACCTGGCGGCCGCGGCGCTAGCGGCGGTTAGGACGGAACGACCGACCGAGGTAGAGTCGGAGATTTGTGAGGCAGTGTGCGTATGGGTGGTATTCGCCTTGCCAGAAAGACCGCTGTCAACGTAGGCTTTGGTAGATTGCTGCGTCGGAACTTTGGTGGCAGAGTTGGATGCCATGTTGTCTTCGTCAACCACGAAGTTCATGGCGGACGTAGACGTATCGCTGTTCATCACGGCGCCAGCGGCGTTGACGTTGGCGGCGTCAGTGACGTCTGCGCCGGCTTCGATGCCCGCGAGCTTCGAATCGTCGGCGGCGGTGAAGACATGGTTGGTGGTACCGTCGACGAGACTGT
>CAZIOA010000070.1:1979-4070 GCA_964540835.1 uncultured Candidatus Saccharibacteria bacterium | reverse complement strand
CCACTTCTCGTGCTCGTCAGCAAGGCACTTTGTCGCAGCCCGCTGATATCCATACGACTAGCAGATTTTTGGTTCGTGACATTACCGCGTGAAACGACGGTAGTCTATACGTTTGGTGAGTCACGTGACATAGCGCGCATGTACCAGAAAGCTGCACAGACGGCCAGACAGCACAAGAAAGAAATCTACTTCATGAGTTTCGGTTTTCCTGTTCCTGACGCAAAGATTCATAAACAGGACGGCAGCTTCTTTTTGTATAAGCTCGTACCGGGTTTACAAGGCGGGTGAGCATAAGTATAATGGCGGGTATGAAGAAGCATAAACGTAATAACGAGCGCGGCGTGATTACCGCCTGGCAAGTAGCAGTTATTGGATTGAGTGTCCTTGTCCTCGGGTTGGGGTCATTTGGTATATGGGCGTTTGTCGCCTATAACGAAGCGAGTAGCGATACAGAGCAAAAAATTGCCGTTGCCGTGGCAGAGGCAAAGGCGGAGCAGGCAGAAAAAGACGAAGAGAAATTCGCTGAGCGCGAGAAGCAACCGACCAAGACGTTCAAAGCCCCGGATGATTACTGTGGCCTGACGTTTCAGTACCCAAAAACATGGAGTGCGCATGAATCAGAGCAGATCAGGAGCGGTGGAGATTATAGAGCGTATTTGAATCCAGATGTTGTGCCTCCAATCAGCAATACGCAGCAGTTCGCATTGCGCGTGACGATTGAAGTGAGAGAGTATGATGACGTGCTGCAACGCTACGAGAATCTAGTGCAAAAGGGTGATCTGAAACAGTCAGCAACTGCTTCAAGCGGCCAGTCCGGCACGCGTCTGACGGGCAATTTCAGCAACAACATTCGAGGTGATGCGGTTATTTACGATTGCCGCGACAAAACGATTACCGTACAGACGGACGCGGACGTCTTCAAGAGTGATTTTGAGTCTGTTATCCGCACCCTTGACTTCAACGCTTAGCTATAAACATTTCTACGGCGAATAGCTGCGTTAGCATCTCCGGTACTCGTGCGTCGTATATAGTAATACGACTTATTCCGTTCCTCAATGCCGCCTTGCTCTTCATCCGTAGAAATATTTGCGGCACAGTGCGAGAAACCGTAGTAATTCATACGCTTTTTTGTGACGGCTGACATGCTACACTGTATGTAACGTATGAGTGAGGGGAGCGATGACAAGTTGGTGCGAGTACAACAGGGGTATCTAGACGAGTCCATCATCACTGCTGCCGCTGCTAGCGAGCTGGCGTCACCGCTTATTTTGCTTCGTCAGTTGAGTCTCGCGGTTAGTGCCGACGACATAAGCGATGATGAGCGACGGTTGCTAGGCAAACAGCTGACACTGACAAGCGAGCGTGCACTGCGACTCACTACCAGTCTGAGCATGACATCGGCAAGTCAGTCATCGCTGCCGCTTGAGCCCGTTAATCCCGTTAGTATATGTCACGAAGTCATACATGAACTTACTCCATTGTTTACGGCACACGGCCAGAAAATTACGCTTCGTCCCCGTTCGCGCGTACCGCTAACGGTAGCCAATCGCGCGCTTCTTCGTCGTATACTCATAGGGTTTGGCGACAACGCTCTTTACTACGGCTCACCTGAGCACCCGGTCACCATGACTATTACAGGACACAAAGATAGAGTGAGGATTGGCATACGCGACTATGGTCCGGCCGTGCCCATAGACATGTGGCAGCGACTAGAGCAGAGAGTCGCGCGGCGAGCGCAGGCTCCGCTGAACGATCGTCCGCAAGTAAGTAGCGTGAGCCTCATAACAGCACAGCGTTTAGCAGAGATGATGGACAGCGTCATAGGGACGATACGCCATCGTGACGGCGCGACGTTTTATGTTGATTTACGCGTTTCAGAACAAATGAGCTTGCTATGAAACAGAGAGTACTTATCATCGAAAGCGAACCATGGCTTGCTGATCACTACCAACGACAACTTGAAAGCAATGGATTTATAGTAGAAAGAGCATCCAATGCCTACGTCGCGATTGATATGATCGATGAGATGCCGCCTGACGCCATTGTCATGAGCTTATTGCTTGCTGGTTCGAGCGGCCTTGGGTTGCTGCA
>CAZIOA010000070.1:0-1879 GCA_964540835.1 uncultured Candidatus Saccharibacteria bacterium | reverse complement strand
TATGAAAACCTCTCGTAGTCGTGCTATCGTGCTGCGGCGAACAAACTATGGCGAAGCCGATCGTGTACTGGATTTACTGACACCGAGCGGCCGCATGAGCGTCATGGCGCGCGGTGTACGCAAAGAAAAGTCGAAACTTGCTGGCGGCATAGAACTTTTCGCGGTGTGTGATGTAGTGGTCGGGCAGGGCAAGGGAGATTTGGGCGTACTGACCTCTGCTCGTCTCGTGCAGTTTTATCGTCATATCCTTGATGACTATGATAGGATGCAGTTCGCGTATGAAACCTTGGCGCACGTGGCGAAAGCCAGCGCCAGCCTGGACGAGGCGGAATGGTACGATATCGTTGCCGAGGTCTTGGCGGCACTTGATACACTTACTGTTCCGCTAGCGCTCGTGCAGACATGGTTTTATATGCGTGTATCGACATTGCTGGGCGACGAGCTTAATACAATTCGTGACTATAGAGGCGATAGACTGGAAAGTGATAAACGATATCGCTATGACAATGCTGAAAAAGGTTTCGTTAGCGATATGAACGGTCAGATAACCGCTGAGCATATCAAGATTTTGCGCCTGGTTGCTGCTAAAGATTTGAAAGTTATCTTGCAGGTTGGTGGCATGGACGCGTATCTCGACGAGTGTCTCTACGTAGCGCGACAACATGCATCCTTGCAGTAAATAGACGAAACAACGCGCGATTTACGGATTAAGCACTCTCTAAACATGGTATAATTGTTGTAATTATGAGTGAACATCCAGACAAGAACGTAGCGCTTGAACATATCGTGAGCTTGGCTAAGCGTCGCGGTTTTATTTATCCGGGTTCGGATGTATACGGTGGTTTATCTGGGACGTGGGACTATGGTCCGCTCGGTACCGTGCTGAAACGCAATATCATGCAGCTCTGGTGGAAGATGTTCGTTTACGATCGTGATGACATGTACGGCGTAGACGCGGCGATCTTAATGAACAAAAAAGTGTGGGAGGCGAGCGGGCACACCGCGACGTTTACCGATCCGCTGGTGGAGTGCAGCAACTGCAAAGGCAGGTTTCGTGCCGACAAGCTCGATGATCCCAACAAATGCCCGTCATGTGGACTGGAAGGAACGTTCGGCGAAGCTCGACAGTTCAATATGATGTTCAAGACGACGGTCGGACCAGTCGACGATGACAGAGAGGAAGCGCGCGTGTATCTGCGGCCAGAGACGGCACAGGGTATATTCACGAATTTCAAGAATGTCGTGGATAGCTTTTACCCTGATTTGCCATTCGGCATAGCACAGCAGGGCAAGGCGTTTCGCAACGAAATCAGCCCGCGCGATTTTATATTCCGTAGCCGTGAGTTCGAGCAGATGGAGATAGAGTACTTCGTCGAGCCGGACAAGTGGGAGCAGTCATTTGACGCGTTGCTTGCAGATACGCATGAGTTTCTGAACGCGCTAGGTCTGCCAAAGGGCAAGATCCACGAGCTGGAGGTACCGGCAGAGGACAGGGCGCACTATAGCAAGCGCACTATTGATATCGAGTATGATTTCCCGATAGGCAGGGAAGAGTTGCTCGGTATCGCGTACCGCACGGACTTCGACCTGATGAATATACAGAACAATTCCGGCAAGAGCATGGAATACACGATAAAAGGAACGAACACAAAATTTGTTCCGCACGTAATCGAGCCGAGTTTCGGCGTGGAACGCGCCGTGATGGCCGTACTGAGCGCCGCGTACACCGAAGACGAAGTAAACGGCGAGAAACGTATCGTCATGAAGTTTCCGGAGCACTTAGCCCCTGTTAAATACTGCGTGTCACCGCTGCTCAAAAACAAGCCGGAGCTGGTAGAGAAGGCGAGGGAAGTGTATCGGATCCTCAAAAAGAAGCACG
>CAZIOA010000069.1:0-4097 GCA_964540835.1 uncultured Candidatus Saccharibacteria bacterium | reverse complement strand
ACCCCGTTCCCCGTCCATATGCGAGATGGCGGAAGTAAGACAGAGTAAGGTAGATGCCCCTGTAGCAATACGGGTGGCAGGAGAACGATAATTCGTAATCAATTATTCACGGGCGAAGACCTTTCAACGGTCACTCAACTGAGAGACAAGGTCCTCAACCGTACAAGCAAACGCCGAAAGACCAAGATGCCCAAACTAATGTCGTTTGCAGCATACGGCGGCGTTTTCATAACGATTATTGCTGTTATTGCAGCTAGCTACCAGGCTCCTCAGCCAATGAATGGGACGTCTTCTGTTGCAAGTGCAACACAGACCCCTGTGGCAACACCTGATAGCATTGATGACCAGCCATCTATTGATAAAATCATAGCGACCGATGTGGCCGCTAATTTGGCTGAACAGACAAATATGCCGGTTGCACCTAACGTTGCAAACTTATCCGTATCATTAGCGGTTGAGAATGAGTTGGCGCAGACAGATGACACGGCAATTGTTAAGCCGCAAATCGTTCAGCCATTAGCTAGTAGCCGTGATATTATCACCTACATCGTTAAAAAGGGCGACACGATTGACTCAATTGCTGCTGCGTATGGAGTGACGGCAGAGACTATTCGCTGGGCAAATGATTTAACGGGCAATAGCGTCTCAGTTGGGAAGAAGCTCAAAATCCCACCAGTTGACGGCATTATGTATACAGTGAAGTCGGGAGATACTCTCGATGCACTAGCCCAAACATATTCCACGAGTAAGGCCCGCATCGTTTCGTTTAATAATCTCGAGATTAGTGGACTGAAGCCAGGCACAAAGATTTTGATTCCAGGGGGTAACTTACCTGAGAATCAACGACCAGGTTATACTGAGCCGGTCGTAAGGCAGATAGCATACATAAATACTGGAACAGGTTTCGGTGGATCTTCATGGCGCATTAAAGTTGGTACACCGGGGTATACAGGCAATGGATATGCTTTCGGAAACTGTACGCGCTATGCATATGATCGCCGGGTTGAACTAGGATTGCCAGTAGGCGGCCAATGGGGCAACGCGTCTACCTGGGCTTACTTTGCAGCTAGTGAAGGTTATGTGGTTAATAATACACCTGCTGTTGGTGCGATCATACAAAACGGTGGTGGGTATGGTCACGTAGGTATTGTTGAGCGAATCCGATCGAACGGTGACGTTGAAATTAGCGAGATGAACGCATATGTCGCTGGTGGTGGCTGGAATATCGTCAATGCCCGTGTAATACCTGCCGCTCAAGCAAAGTACTACGCATACATACATTGATAATCAAATAAATAAAAAGTCAAATTCTCCCCTGTTAAAACAGGGGAGTTTTTGTTATAATAAGGTGTTATGTTCGTAGATACGGCAACAGTCACGATTCAGGCAGGCAAGGGCGGCGATGGAGCGGTCAGCTTTCGACATGAGATATATGTCGACAAGGGCGGTCCTGACGGTGGTGATGGCGGTCGTGGTGGTGACGTTATCTTCGAAGCGACGGAAAACCTGAATACGCTCATCGATTTTCGATACAAACCGGAACTCAAGGCGCAGCCGGGTGGCAACGGTGCCAAGGCGAAACGTCATGGCAAGTCCGGTCAGGATTTAGTGGTCAAGGTACCGGTAGGAACGCTCGTCAAGCGCAACGGCAATACCATCGCTGATCTGACAGAGCATGGACAGCGTGTTACGGTTGCCCATGGCGGTGACGGTGGTTTCGGCAATGCGCACTTCAAGTCATCTGTGCGCCAGACTCCACGCATGGCGGAGCGGGGCGAGCCTGGCGAAGCATTCGAGGCTGAGCTGGAGCTAAAGCTGCTCGCGGACGTGGGATTGGTCGGACTGCCAAATGCCGGGAAGTCAACGTTTCTGAGCGTAGTGACAAATGCTCAGCCAGAGATCGCCAACTATGCCTTTACGACGCTCACGCCAAATCTCGGCGTGGCGGATATAGACGACGGTAGTTTATTGATTGCCGATATACCGGGTCTCATAGAAGGAGCGGCCGAGGGCAAAGGCCTCGGTGATCAGTTCTTGCGACACGTCGAGCGGACGGCAGTACTCCTGCACCTTATCGACGCGTATAGCAACGACGTTGCCGCCGATTATCAAACGATCCGCGACGAACTTGCTCGCTACTCCGAAACACTGGTGCAGCGTCCAGAAGTCATAGCGCTCACCAAGACGGATGGCCTCGACGCGGATATCATCGCCATGCAGACTGACGCGCTACGAAAAGTCGCGCTCGTCGATACACCTATATTTACCATTTCATCGACGGCACATCAGGGCCTGAAAGAGGTATTGCGTCGTTTGAGGACGTATGTTGATGAGGAGCGCAAAAACGTGTCCGAGGAAGTCGCGGAAGAGTCCGGACTCCCAGTCATATCACTCAGTTCCGAGGCGAAGTCGCAAGCATGGACCGTCGAGAAAGACGGAGACGTGTACGTGGTCCGTGGTGACAAGATAGAAAAGTTTGCTCGCCGGACGAACTTTGACCAATATGAAGGCGTTAATCGCCTCCGTGACATCATGAAAAAAATGGGCATCAGCCATGAATTGATACGACAGGGAGCTCAAGGTGACAGCATCGTGCGGATAGGACAAAGCGAACTGACGTTGCTCGAGCAGTAGTGTTACGAAGAGGTGGTCGCCGTACCCAAGAGGGATGACGATATCGTGGAGGTTTGGGTGATAGTTTGTCCTGCCTCGGTTACTTCACCCCGTATAGTGAATTTAAGAGATTTCGCTTGCGCAGGGTTAGTAGTAGGACCACTCGACCCGAGCATAGTGACATTAAAAGCCGTAACGCCCTCAAGCAGCACTTCGTCTGCCGGGCAGCCGCCGCTTGGAGTTCCGGGGCACGTGAGCGTGTCGTAGCGATTATTGGGATGATCCACGGCGACAAGGCGTCTATAGAGCGAGCCATCACGTACGTAGTAAACGATGATATCTGCCTGACCAGGGTAACCTCCACTCAGTGAACTCCCGCTTGAGGTTCTGGCGAGCGTGGTGAGTACAACGGTATCGAGATTCGTGCTCGTACTGAGTGACCACCTACTGCTGTTATTAAGCGGACCGGCTGGGTCGAGGGGGCTTGTGGCTATGATTTTGTCAGAAGACTTTACGTCCGTATCTATACGGTTAACGGCGGTTGATAGTTCGTTGGTGAGTGTATTTCTGGCTACGCTGACACTATACTGCCTCGTCAGCGTGACGATAAATGCAACGATCGCGACTATCAAAAAACTCGACACGACGATGGCGACTATCAACTCTACGGTCGTAAAACCGACGTCGTGACTGCGACCAGCACGTTTGCGCCCAGCACCTAGAATATTTGGCATATTGACGAGCATTACCGTTTTAATGTTACTATATTGGGGATGAGTATACAAACGCTGCTATATAGGGATAGTCACAATAGAAATAGCGGTTTTACGATTGTCGAAATTGTCGTCGTGATGGCAGTCATGGCTATATCGGTTGTAGCGCTGGTATCGCTTGTGCAGATAATACAGCATACGCAGAGAGATATATACTACATGAACCAGGCCAATGATGCGGCTCGCTCCAAGATAACTGATTTGCAGAAGCAAGATTTCTCATCGCTCACTATCGGAAGTGAAATCGATTTTTCGTCTGACCCAAGTCTAGATAACTTGCCCGACGCTACAGCGAAAGCTTTTATCGAGGCAGCGGATCTCGCCTCTGAAAGCAAGCAAGTGGACGTATCGATCACGTACAAGGTCGGATCCGTCGAGAAATACGTGACGATCACCGCATATATAAATCCAACGGAGAATTTATGATGAAAGCATGGAGCACGCAGCGTGGCTACTTGATGATATATGCCATCATACTGACGTTTGGCTTCATGTCGGCAGGTCTGGCAGCTATCGCCCTTGTCGGCTCTCAGTACAGCACGGCGAAAAACAATGTCTATCGGCAAAACGCGTCGTATGCCTCGCGTGCATGCGTGGCGGCGACGTTGCAGGAGTTGCGTGATGACCCAAACTTTAGTGGTTTAACTGACGAAGAGGTGTTTGACAGGACATCCAGTGGACAGGGTAAGGCCGTGTGTACCACAGTGGTCA
>CAZIOA010000068.1:0-4162 GCA_964540835.1 uncultured Candidatus Saccharibacteria bacterium | reverse complement strand
TCGAAGCAACCAGCGAGGCTGAGGCCGTCCAGTCATTGAAACGGCAGAAACTTCGCCCGCTAAGCATCACCGCTGGAAGTAGTAAACCCTCTTCATTTTCGAAACTCTTCACTTCAAGCAAGGTAAAGTCCGACGACCTTGTCATCTTCACGCGACAGCTCAGTGCCATGGTCGGAGCTGGCGTCCCCCTGCTACGCGCACTTAATTCGCTGGAACAACACTCGGAAAGCGCAGGACTGAAAAACGTACTCGTCGGTGTTATCAAAGACGTCGAAGGCGGCGCATCGCTCGGTGATGCGTTATCGAAATACCCGTCAACGTTCAACGATGTCTACGTAAACATGGTACGCGCGGGTGAATCAGCGGGCATTCTCGACGAAATCCTCAAACGACTCGCTCTTCAGCAAGAAAAAAACGCAACCATGCGCAAAAAGATCAAGAGTGCCATGACATATCCTATGGTACTTCTCGTGATTACCATTCTCGCGTTTTTCGGACTGATGCTGTTCGTCATACCGCAAATCGGTGAGATACTCACGAACCTCGGCGGTCCAGATGCAGAGTTGCCGCTACTGACGCAAATCATGCTCGGTCTGAGCGCATTCATCATAGACAAGTGGTTTATAATAATCCCTGTATTTATCGCGCTTGTCGTTCTCGCTGTCCGGTATACGAGAACCCCGTCCGGACGTAAACGCTTCCATCGTCTTTTGCTTCGCACTCCTGCTATCAATACCGTTATTCGCAAGGTAGTGGTTGCTCGGTTTGCCCGGACATTTTCGGCGCTTACCGGTGCGGGCGTGTCGATCATCGAAGCAATGACCGTCACGGCACATGCTCTCGGTAATGTCGTGTACGAGGAGTCCCTGCTCGGCGCGATCGACAAAGTAAAAAACGGCCAACAGCTCTCGCAAGTCATGGATGAAGACGGGCTCTACCCTGCCATCGTCTCTCAGATGCTTTCCGTTGGTGAAGAGACAGGCCAGACAGATACAGTTCTCGTAAAGGTGGCTGAGTTTTACGAAGAAGAGGTCGACACGGCTATCGCAAGCCTTAGTTCAATCATCGAACCAGTCATGATCGTGATCATGGGTGGCGCCGTGGGTCTGATCGCGGCGAGTGTCATGGGACCTATTGCGAGTCTGGCGCAAAACATTCAAGGATGATAAAAATAAAGGACTATGCATAAGCAATACACCGTGATACAATTACACCGAAATAACCACGAGTGGGCATCATGACAAAATTATTTTACAAAGACAAACCACCTATCGGTCTGGATATAAGCAGTACTGACATGAAAATCATGTCAGTTGATACTGCCAATCAATTCGTGACAGGTTACGGCGTTATTGATCTTGACCCGTTACAAATCAAAAAAGCATTCGACGAAGACAATGATTATCTGTTTCAGAATCTACAAACACTCCTTGAGCGCAAGCTTGTCGGTAATCTGATTAGTGACCAGGTAGTTCTCGGTATCCCTACATCACGTACGTTTTCCCGTACCTTTACCGTGCCTGCCAACGCCGAGAAAACGCTCGCCGATGCCGTCGCGCTGGAGGTCGGACAGTATATCCCCCTGCCGATGTCACTCCTCTATGTTGACTATGAAATCATCGAGCGCAACAATGATGTTATCACGGTTATCATGAGCGCTGTTCCTCGTAAACTGGTTGACAATGCCCTTGCGGCATGCGAGGCGGTCGGGCTCTCTATCGTCATGGTTGAACCGGCAATCAACGCCGTTGCACGTGTCCTGAAGACAACTGAGGAAGGCTATCTGCCCACCGTCATCGTCGACATCGGTGCAGCCAATACTGACATCGCTATCCTCGATGGCTCAGTGCGAATCACCGGCGGTATCACTACGGGAAGCAACACCTTTACGCTCGATATCGCCAAGAAGCTCGGCGTCACGCTCGAAAACGCGCATCAACTCAAGGTTCTCAACGGTCTTGCGTCCGGTCCAAAGCAGGCGAAGCTCACTGCGGCTCTTCGGCCATCTCTTCGCGGTATTATCACTGAAACGCGCAAGGTCATACGCTACTACAACGAACGTCTCAGCAATAACCGACGTCTCGAGCAGGTGCTTGTCGTCGGCAGCGGCAGCAACGTTCCAGGTATCGGCGAATTCTTCACAAATGAACTCGTCATGCCTGCTCGTACGGCGAATCCGTGGCAAGATTTGAATTTTGGCGAACTACCTCAACCTGCTAAACAATTCCGCTCTCGCTATATCAGCGTTGCTGGTCTCGCGAACGTTCAAAAAGGAGAGATGTGGTAATGATCAACCTGTTGCCCGATGACGTAAAATATGACCTCCGTGCCGCGCGCATGAATGTCATGTTGCTACGATACATCCTGTTTACCGGTGTCGTCGTAGCTCTGATAATCGGTATGTGTTTGGCGTTTTACCTATACCTCAGTACGACACATGCTTCAGCTCTCACGACGAGTAGCACGAACAACGACAAAGCCAAGGAATTCACCGAGGTGCGAAAAGCCGCCGATGACTACAGAAACAACCTCTCGATCGCAAAAAAGATACTTGATAACAGCGTTGATTACACGACCGTCGTGCTCGCTATCACCGAGCTCCTCCCCTCAGGAGTAGTGCTCGACAGTATCAACCTGACAGCTGACAGCTTCGGACAACAGACGTCATTTTCCGCGCATGCTAAAACCTACGACAAGGCGATCGAGCTGAAAGAACGGTTCGAAGAATCAGATGTATTCTCAAATGTTTTCTTCCAGAGCTTGACTGACTCCGATGGATCTTCCGAGGGCGGCTCAAGCGCGTACCCTATAGCCGTCACGATAAGCGCGACGTTGGAGAACGTCATGGAGAGTAAGCAATGATCGAGCAGCAAATCAACGGACTGACCGCAGCGAAGCTCCGCATAGTCTTATTTTCAGCAATATTTTTGTTGCTTGCTATCGGCGGAGGCGCATTTTGGCTACTACGAAACTCGCTCGCTGAGTTTGCCAATGACGTGCAGGTCGCAAAGGTGAAAGCCAGCGTCAGTGATGCTGACATTGCCCAGCTGCAGCACATCAAGGAAACTCTCGAGGAGGATCAGGTCGCTGTCGAGCGTGCAAAAAACATTGTTGCAGACAGTCAGACGTATCAGTATCAGGATCAAATCGTCAACGACATCAACGCGTATGCGAAACGAGCTGGTATCGTAGTCACCGGGTTTGCGTTTAGCTCCGGTAGTGACTCGGGTGATTCGTCGTCATCGTCCTCATCTGCGTCTACATCTGCATCGACAGAGCCAGGGAGCAGTACGCCGATAGAAGGCGCAGAGATGGCAGACCCTACCGAAGGTGTTTCTGCTGCGCCCGAACTAAAGACAACAAGCGTCACTGTATCTATCCAAAGTCCTGTCGACTACAAAGCAATCATGCGATTTATCCACTCGCTTGAACTCAACCTGACGAAAATGCAACTTTCAGGCATATCGCTGACAAAAGCATCGGATGGCGAAGGATCATCACCATCACAAGTGGCAGCGAACGCGCTAACTATCGAGGTATATATGAAATGAACGTAGACTCCCTACTCAATCTCAACGCGATTAAAAAGTTCTTCGGCAAGCACCATCCGGTCATCTTTATCGCAGTCACGCTTCTTTTGCTTGCTGGCGCTATACTTTCTCTGTATCTTATCGTCGACCAGACGCTTTCAGCACCGCTAGAGAGCACGAGCACCGTCGCCGACTTCGACCAAGAAACCATAGACAAGATCAAAGAACTACAAAATAGTGATGATTCCGCTGAGCCTTTGATCTTCCCTACGACGCGCATCAACCCGTTTGTTGAGTAGCGAGAGATACTTTTAGCTCGTTGCGTTGTATACTAATACTATGCTTCTAAGTGGATCGCAGCTTATTGGTACCCCTGTCATGGGACTTCAGACAGGCAAGGAACTGGCACAGACAAGCGTTGCCGTTGTCAATCCGTACAACCTGTCAGTCATTGCTTATCGTGTCGCTGGCCATCACTTGGATCACGACCCGTCGTTTTTACGCATAGCTGACGTGCGAGAAATCGGCAGCCTAGGGATGATAATTGACAGCAGCGACGAGTTCGTCGAACCTGAGGACATCGTGACAGACAAGCATATCTACGAACTTGAGTTCGAACTCAACGGCAAACA
>CAZIOA010000067.1:0-4379 GCA_964540835.1 uncultured Candidatus Saccharibacteria bacterium | reverse complement strand
AGCTTGATTTCGTACAGCCAGAGCGTTTCGGTTTAGAGTTCACGGACGCAGAGGGAAATTCCCAACGCCCGGTGATGATACACTGTGCGCTTCTAGGATCAATAGAGCGTTTCCTGAGCGTATTCATAGAGCATACGGCGGGATGGTTTCCATTCTGGGCGGCTCCGGAGCAGGTGCGTATCCTTACGATTAACGATACGGTTCTCGATTATGTCAGCGAGATTGAAGATGTCTTGAGAAACACGGTCGTGATGAAACCTCTAAGGCACAATGACATTCGCTTTAGCCGTGATGATCGCAATGAGTCTCTAGGTAAGAAAATTCGTGAATCGATGGCTATGAAGATACCAGTCCAGATAGTGGTGGGACCTCGAGACAAAGAGAATAGGACGCTGGCCATTCAGGTCGTAAAATCTGGACATAAGGAAGAAGTGTCTATCGATAAGCTGTCTGAGTTTCTAAGCCACTTATAACATGACCACAGATAGTAACTTTCGTATAAAGGTAGAGCAACTTATCGCCCAAGTTCCGCGAGGCAAGGTAACTACCTACGGTGACCTGGCTGCACTTGCTGGTAATCCTATGGCCAGCAGGGTGGTAGGTGGAATTGCGCACTACGGTAACCTAGATTTGCCATGGCACCGTCTTGTTAATCGTTTTGGTGGCTTGGCGAGTGGTTTCCATGGAGGAAGAGAAGTACAAGCACAGCTGCTTGCTCAGGAGGGTATACCATGCACCAACCATATCGTGGACAATTTCGAGGAGGTACGATGGCGACCAAACCTTTAGTGGTCATAGTGGGACCCACGGCAAGTGGCAAAACGGCACTAGCGGTCGAGCTTGCTTCTAGGTTCGGCGGCGAGATTATCTGTGCCGATAGCCGTACGATTTATAGCGAAATGGATATCGGAACCGCGAAGCCTTCCGCCGAGGACCAGGCAAAAGTTAAACACTGGGGCTTAGATTTAGTGCGTCCAGATCAACGATTTAGCGCCGCTCAATTCAAGGACTATGCTCTCAAGAAGATTGATGAAATTAGGGAAAGGGGCAATACGCCTATACTGGTAGGTGGTACCGGCCTTTATGTTGATGCTGTTATTTTCGATTATCAGTTTGGTGATGAGGCAGACGAAAGGTTGCGAAAAGAACTGGAAAAACTGTCGCTAGAAGAGCTTCATGAATATTGTCAAAAAAACAATATAAAGCTTCCAGAAAACAAAAAGAACAAGCGATATGTCATCCGTGCAATTGAGCAGAAAAGCATAAACACTAAGAGAAGCGAGACACCACTAAAAAATACAATTATTGTTGGAATTGCAACAGATAGAACAATGTTGCGAACAAAAATTGAGAACAGGGCTGAACAACTATTTCACGGTGGAGTCGTGGATGAGGCAAAAATATTGGGCGAAAAATATGGATGGCACCATGAGTCGATGACAGGAAACATCTATCCTCTTTGTCGTGATTACCTTGAGGGCAACATGTCTCTTGCGACCGTCAAGCAAAAATTTGTAGTTCAAGACTGGCGTCTCGCAAAGCGACAACTTACATGGTTAAAGCGTAATCGATTTATTCGATGGCTTCCATACGATAGAGCAAGAGAATATCTCTTTTCAGTACTCGCATCTGAACACTAATCGTGGTATATTCGGTACAAGAGAGTTATACGGGGATTTTAATGATTGACGCATTATTTGGTTCGAAGACAAGAGTGAAACTACTTCATCTTTTTTTGAATAATCCGGGAAAATCCTTTTACGTCCGTGAGATTACTCGACTGGTCGATGAACAAATTAATTCAGTGCGTCGTGAACTTTCTAATATGCTTTCAGTTGGTATCATCACGAGCGATACCTCAGACAACAAGCTTTACTACGAGGTTAACCAGCGCCATGAACATTATTTACCGCTAAGGGCTATTTTTTCCGACAACGCGACAGAAGCAAAAGAAACGACATCCTCGTCAACCGCTGCAGATTGGCAGCCTGTTATAAAAGAATTGCCTGGTCTCCGTCTTGCAGTTGGTGCTGGAATGCTCGTGCAAGGTTCGGGCAGCAAGGTAGACCTCTTGCTTGTAGGGACAGTCGCGCCAGCCCGTGTAAAAAAGGCTATAAAAGTCGTAGAGAAACTAGAGGGACGCGAGTTGAACTACAGCGTGCTGCCATACGATGAATTCTATTATCGATTGAGTGTTCGTGATAAATTTATAACAGAGATATTGAACAGCAATCATCAGGTAGTGGTGGATACCGACAACGTGCTGAAAAGTCAGAAATAAGGAGGTAATTATGTTTGATATTGAATATAAGGGCGGCAATGGCATCGTTATTGCAACCAAAAAAACTGAAGTTTTCATAGACCCAAAGCTTTCGGTGGTCGGACTCAAGGATCTGCCCGTAAAGGATGGTATAGAGGTCGCTACTGAAGCACGGTTTGCTACCAATGACCCTAACGCGAAGCTTCACATAGAGGGACCCGGTGAATACGAGGTCGGTGAAGTTGCTATACGCGGTGTTCGCGCGACGCGCCACATCGATACGAGCGATGACGAGCCGATAAGCACCATGTATCGTATAGAGATTGGTGATGTACGGATAGCTGTGCTTGGCAACATCGCCCCAACGCTGAGCGAAGATCAGCTTGAAGAAATCGGTGTCGTAGATATCCTTATCGTGCCCGTCGGAGGTAATGGCTACACGTTGGATGGTGTCAATGCCACGACGGTGACACGTCAGATTGATCCGCGCATTGTAATACCTGTACACTATGCGGACAAGGCACTTAAATATGAAGTACCTCAAGACGATGTTGAGGTCTTTGTCAAAGAGCTGGCTGCTTCGATTGAGGACGCCGGAACCAAGTACAAAGTAAAAGCTGTATCATCGCTTCCGCAAGCGCTTACAGTTGTTAAAATTGCCCGTAGTTAGCTCCTTGCGACCGAGCAACGTGATGGTTTAAAATAATCTCCCTCGGGAGATTATTTTGCTGAGGCGAGTATGCCTTTCTTTTTGAGTGTTCGTATCGCCTGGGTGCTGAGAGTCATCGTGACCTTTTGGCCATCAACGACAAATGTCTTTTTCTGTAGGTTTGGTTTGAAGACGCGCTTTGTACGACGCAAAGAAAAGCTCACGTTGTGACCAAACTGTTTTCCTTTGCCGGTGAGATCGCATTGTGCTGCCATAATATAGTACTTCCTTTGTTGTCTCTCTAATCTGTACCAATATACTCTGTTTTGTCCCATCTGTCAATGAGTAGCGGCATACATTTTGCTGTTATAATGGGCTATATGGTTGAAGGGACTATACTCACCATCGTCATTATTATAGGTGTCATCTTGGTTTCGATGACACTACATGAGGTGATGCACGGTTTTGTCGCGTATCTACTAGGTGACGACACGGCAAAACTTCAGGGGAGGCTAACACTGAATCCAGTGAAGCACATAGACCCATTTCTTACGATATTGCTTCCCGTGATGCTCGCTTTAGTCCCGGGAGCACCGATTTTTGGTGGCGCCAAACCGGTTCCGTTTAACCCCGGACGCGTCAAATACGGTGAGTGGGGAGCAGCATTGGTCGCGGTAGCTGGTCCCTTGACCAACTTTTTTATAGCGTTTGTTACTTTTGGAATTGGCACGCTTCTCGGGTATAACCTATATCAAGGTTTCGTCAGCTCAGACGTGCTAGCGATGACTTTGGCTTATGGCGTCATCGTGAATCTCGGCTTTTTTGTGTTTAATATGATACCCGTCCCACCGCTTGATGGATCTCGCGTACTGTACGCTTTGGCACCTGATTTTGTCCGAAGGGGCATGGAAATAATAGAGCAGTATGGCTTGATTTTCGTTTTCGTCTTTGTACTGCTGGCAAGCAGCGTAATCGGTCGTTTCATGATACAAGTGATTGAACTGATCATAGAGCTGTTTGCCAAGATTTTTATTACCTAATGCGGTATAATGAAAGTGTCCCAGGGTGGCTGTGACGTGTATGATTTTCCAACATCACGATAGAGGGAGTCCAAGATGATCCGTTTCCGTGGAAGCGGTTTGAGGATACCCACCTTGCACTTACGCGGGGAATATCGAGCGTCATGAGCTATACCTGGGATTTTAGTGCCTTTTAGAGTATCGGGATGTGGCGCAGTCTGGTAGTGAGAACTGCCAGTGGCAGTTCGCAAGGCCGGAGCCCGGATCCCGACTTGTCGGGACCGAGCGAGGAGGGGTCGACCGCGATTGCAAAGCAATCGACGGGTGACCGCACGGCTGGGGTCGCGGAACGCGACAACGGAAGACCAGGCATTTGATAAACTAGAGTTACCGTATCGGGATGTGGCGCAGTCTGGTAGCGCGCACGGCTGGGGGCCGTGAGGTCGCTGGT
>CAZIOA010000066.1:0-4403 GCA_964540835.1 uncultured Candidatus Saccharibacteria bacterium | reverse complement strand
CGCTTGGAAAGCTGAACGTTTTGAACAACATGCTACGAACATAACTGTTTACGGGCCGCTTTCTGCGAAGGAATAGTTTCAGCAGGCTGCATATGACCAATGTCACGATGGCTACGATGCCAGCATCTATAAAAAACGGTTTTTCGAGCGCCAACCCATAGCCGAGTACGGCGGCCCCGATACCAGCGGTAAAGGGCGGTTGTCCGATCAGGGTGAAAAAAGCCATTATCGGACGTATACCACGCGGTAACCGGTCTACGAGCGCTCCCGCCGACCGGTCAAATGCTCGAATCTGGTCTCTCATCTCTTCTTACGATTATTCCTTTTCGTGGAGGAACGCGCAAGAGGCGTGCCCGAAAGAGGCATCACGCGCCACACGAGGATAAACGCGAGCAAGATAGCAAATCCGCACATGATAGACGGGATAGCGCCAAGCGTCGCCGGATCCACCAGGTTCGCGATAGTTGTCGGGATGATAAACGACGCGTAGCCTACGACAGTCCATCGGAGCGCAGGTGTCGTTTTTGGCTTTTTGCGCGCCCAATATGTCGCGAGCGCGATCGTTAGCAACAGCCAGCCATAGTAGTAGAGTCCATAGAGGAACGTTGTGAGCCTGCTCATGTCAAATACAGCGTAGTTTGGCGCGCATTGATGGAGAGAGACCGCCCCTTCGGCAAATGCGAAATACAGCACGAATGCCGCTGCATTGAGGTATGCCAAGAGCAGTAGCGGCGCGATCCTTGCCTTGGCAAGTGTCGCGACGATATGGAGGCCCAGCGCCGGGAGCAGCGTGATAGATATATAGCCGAGCCGCGTCCACTCGACACCGTCCAGCCCCAGTCCGCCACAGATCATGTACTCAGCGAGCTGGAATACACCCAGACAAACCAGCATGATGACAACGAGCTTGGTGAGAGTGGTTCGTTTGTAGCGCCATAGCACGTAAAACGCAAAGACGAACTCAATGAGTAGCGTCGCGAGCATGACTGGCGGCGAAAAGCAGAAAAACTTGTTTTGGATATTTTTGTACATAATGTTTGTGAGTATAGCATAAACGGCATGATAGATCTCAGACAATTCAAATCAGACACTGGTATTAAGAGGTGGTATCTGCTACAATAGTTTCTAAAGCGCTATTTTTTATGGCAAAAAATACCTAAGCAAACGTAATTACAGAGGAAATCATAACATCATGGCTCAAAAAGTCGTCCCGCTCAAGGACTTTCGCAATATCGGCATCATCGCGCATATCGATGCAGGCAAAACTACCACGACAGAAGGTATTTTGTACCGCACGGGCCTGTCGCATAAAATCGGCGCCGTCCATGAGGGCGAGACGACGACAGACTGGATGGAGCAGGAGCGCGAGCGAGGTATCACCATTACCTCCGCTGCTGTCACTGCATTTTGGAAAGATCACAAAATAAACATCATCGACACTCCAGGCCACATCGACTTCACTGCCGAGGTTGAGCGTTCTCTGCGTGTCCTCGATGGCGCAGTCACGGTATTTGATGGCAAGATGGGCGTAGAGGCCCAGACCGAGACTGTATGGCGCCAGGCAAACAAATATGAGGTACCGCGCATCTGCTTCATCAACAAGATCAATCAGATTGGTGGTGATTTCTATAAATCACTCGAGAGTATCCATAACCGTCTGAGCAAGCACGCGCTACCCATCCATCTTCCAATTGGTTTCGAGAAGGATATCAACGGTGTCGTCGACCTCATCGATATGAAAGCGTATACATACGATGACTTCACGGATCACGAGCTCAAGGTTGGCGACATCCCGGCTGACATGCTAGAAAAAGCCAAGAATGCACGTAGTTTGCTCGTCGAAGCGGCTGTCGAGGCAGAGGATGAATTGTTTGAGCGCTACCTGGAGAAGGGCGAAGAGTCCATCACACAAGAAGAGCTCAAGCGCGCACTTCGAAAACGAGTGCTTGCTGGCGACTTTTATCTTGTTACCGGTGGCGATGGTCGCGGCGTGATCGTCGAGAAAGTTCTCGACCTGGTCATCGACTATCTGCCAAATCCACTCGATGTCAGCGCGATACAGGGCACGAATCCGAAGTCAGGCGATGTCATTGAGCGTCATCCAGACGAAAAGGAGCCCCTCGCCGCGCTTGCATTCAAGATCGCAACCGACCCGTTTGTCGGTCGATTGATCTTCGTGCGTGTCTACAGCGGCAAGCTGAGCGCTGGTAGCTATGTGCTCAATACGACAACCGGAGAAAAAGAGCGTATAGGACGCGTCGTTCGTATGCACGCGGATAAGCGCGAAGATATCGATGGTATCGGCGCAGGCGATATCGCGGCTGTCGTGGGACTCAAGGGAACCTTCACCGGTCACACGCTTTCTGATGCCGCGAACCCTATCACTCTCGAAGCAATTGAGTTCGCTGAACCGCCTGTTTCGATCGCCGTGGAACCAAAGACGAAAGCCGATCAAGAAAAAATGGGTATCGCCTTGCAGCGTCTTGCCGAAGAAGATCCAACGTTTCGTATCCATACGGACGAGGAGACCGGACAAACTATCATGTCTGGCATGGGTGAGCTGCACCTCGATATCTATATCGATCGTATGCGACGCGAGTTCAAGGTAGAGGCAAACGTCGGCGAACCGCAAGTTGCTTTCCGCGAAACGATACGAGGCATGGCGGAAGCTCAAGGCAAGCACGCCAAACAATCAGGTGGTCGTGGTCAGTATGGCGATGTTTGGGTTCGGTTCGAGCCCACTGAGTCGGGTGAAGGCTTCGAATTCGTCGATATGATCAAAGGCGGTGTCGTACCGCAGGAGTACCGACCTGCAGTCGAGAAAGGTATCAAAGATACTTTGGCCGGGGGCGTCATCGCTGGCTACCCTATGATCGGCGTCAAAGCAACACTCTATGATGGCAGCTACCACGATGTCGACTCAAGCGAACTTGCCTTTAACCTGGCGGCTGTCTTGGCTGTTCGCGAGGGCATACCAAAAGCAAAGCCAGTGCTGCTGGAGCCTGTCATGCGCGTCGAAGTTACGACTCCCGAGGAATTTATGGGCGATGTGATCGGCGATCTCAACTCTCGTCGTGGCCGCATAGAAGCCATGGAGGATCTACAGGGCGGAGCCAAGCTGGTTCGAGCCATGGTGCCTCTCGCGGAGATGTTTGGCTATACCAACGATGTTCGTTCTATGTCACAGGGTCGTGCTGCTTCGACCATGGAGCTTGCGAACTACGAGGAAGTACCGCCAAATGTCGCGCAGGAGATCATCGAGAAGCGCAAAAAGTAGTAGCAACTAGTGAGTGCGGTATTGTCAACGTCTATTGAGGCGTGTATGATGCGCGCATGGGTAGCGAGCAGAGCAAACAAATTGCTGCGATTGAGCATTTTGACAATGAACTTGACTCACTTATGCCTCCAGTAACCAAAGAATCGCTCAAACGAGCGACGAAACATTTACTAATTAACCTATTTACATATAGCTCTGCGGAGGCTGATGCGCGGGTGGAGATGCTCGACATAGACAGGAGTATTCCTGATGAAGCTGAGCTAAACGACAACCAAGGATCCTTCAGCGAGTGTCTCAAGGTGGCACTTTTTGATAAACTCCCGATGGATTTTATCATTCACTATGGAAAGAAGGAGTTTGATGCATGGATCGGTGGATACCTGCGGTCGTTGCTACGCGGTCACATCACCGAATCACCGTCCTATGAACATCTCGAGGAGTGTCCCGAGAGGTTTTGTCCCGAGTTGGTTATGCATCGTATGGTGAGAGGGAAACTATGCGATGAGCAACCAGACACGCGGGACATGACAGACTATATCGCATATACGGACGAGACTATATATGTAAATATAAAAACAGTAAAAGAACTGGTGGCATTAGATGTTTACGATGAAGTGGATGCCAAAATGATTCTCAGTAAGTACCGAAACAAACTCGATTTGATAGAGGTCTGTGAATATCCACTTACATACAGTGAAGACTTGTTTGAGTAGTGAAAAATACATAGCGTCGGGCACAAGCGATATAGTATAATAAAAACTAATGATTTTCTGCGAGAGGACAGACGGGGGTAGCTACCTATGACAGGTGATGTTTTCGCGCAGCTCTCGGTCGTGATCGTCGTCGCGGCACTCGTCGCACTCGTGATGAGGCTTCTCAAACAGCCACTTATCGTTGGGTATATATTGACAGGCATCATCGTCGGACCCGGCGCTCTCCATTTGATAACTGACGATCATGCATTCGAGACGTTTAGCCAGATCGGCATCGCGCTGCTGCTATTTATCATAGGTCTTGAGCTTAGCGTTTCTGTAATCCGGCGTCTGGGAAAGCCGGTCTTTCTGACGGCAGCGGCAATACTACTGACCGTGGGTACGATCGGCTATCTCATCGCGACCGCATACCA
>CAZIOA010000065.1:1554-4498 GCA_964540835.1 uncultured Candidatus Saccharibacteria bacterium | reverse complement strand
GACAAACACTCCACGTTAAGACAACCGTTACTCGCAGACGGTTGTCTTTTTTTGTATCAAAATACAGCTGGCAGTTGTCGCGATTTGTCCTGTATTTACCAACGATATATGTAGCGTGGCCTTCCGAGCTCGTCACCAATGAAAAAAGCCGACCAAGGTCGGCATCTTTCATTGGTGGAGCTGCGGGGAACGTTATCACCTTGCTCCGCTCTCGGGCTAAAGCCCTGCCGCTACGGCCAAGCAATGCTTACGGAGACCACCGCCGGGTGGTCTCCGCCCTCTCGGGCAGCTCTCCGAGCTCGTCACCAATGAAAAAAGCCGACCAAGGTCGGCATCTTTCATTGGTGGAGCTGCGGGGAACTGCCCCCCGGTCCGAAAGGTAACGTGCTATTCGTCTACAAGCATAGTTCGTCTTACGATTTACGACTCCAAAACCTAAAGGGCGAACAAAAACAGCCTTGTTGTCGCGTGGTAGGGTGTCCCCGATTTGCGCCACTGCGCACAAACTGGGTGAGTGACATACATATGACACCGCGCTGCAGCTATGTCACCTATTCGCAGGCGATGGCCTAGATAATTAGGCTGTTTGTACGGCTAGCTGTGGGAAAGCGTATGCTTCCTTCACGCTCTGCCATACAGATGCAAGTTTGTTTGCAATTAAAATATACGTAACGCGTATGGTCGGCTTGCAAAATAACATGTTAAAGTCCTTCCGTCGAAAGCTACGTCAGCCCCGACCTCTATTAATTATAACACGTATGACTGCGGATTGCTTGTCCATGTGCTGATTATATGCTTATAATTGATTTAATTATGGTAGCTCATGTATTGACGGTCGCCCCTGTCGGGTATGAAGGAGCAATCGTCGAAGTAGAAAGTGACAGTAAGAGGGGATTGCCGTCAATCCAAATTGTTGGCATGGGCACAAAGTCAGTAGATGAGGCGAAGGAGCGGGTTCGCAGCGCGATAGCGAACTCTTTACTGGAGTTTCCTTCCCAAAAAATCACGATTAATCTTGCTCCGGCTGAGCTTGTGAAAGATGGAGCTCACTTCGACTTACCAATAGCGCTTGCTATCTTGGTGCGCAGTGGTCAATTGCGCCAAAACGAGGTAAACAGCGCGATTTTCGCGGGTGAGCTCGCGCTCGACGGCACATTGCGCCCTATTAGGGGTACGATCAATATAGCTCAAGCAGCAAAGCAAGCAAACATAAACAAACTGTATATCCCTGCGCAAAATACCGAGCAGGCCTGTCTTGTTGATGGAGTTGAGGTTATAGGCGTAAACAATCTAAAAGAGCTTTTCCTTCATCTAAAGGGAGAGGTCCCTCTTCCGACTGCCGCCAGGGGTGCGTCTGACAGCACCGGGGCACGATCATATGCACATCGGCTTGATGATATACATGGTCAAGAGCAAGCCAAGCGCGCGCTCATCATTGCCGTTGCGGGCAGGCACAATCTTCTCTTGTCTGGTCCGCCTGGCGCAGGAAAGACCATGTTAGCAAAGACCTTGACCGATCTCCTTCCTGAGCTTACAGCAGACGAACAGATTGCCGTTACGAAACTACATAGTCTTGCTGGAGAGATAGATGGTGAAATTATTACTTCTCGCCCATTTCGCGCCCCCCATCACACGGCGAGCCAAATTGCGGTGATCGGTGGAGGTGTGCGCCCAAAACCGGGAGAAATCAGCCTTGCTCATATGGGAGTATTGTTTCTCGACGAAATACCCGAATATCCGCGATCTGTTCTGGAGGCATTACGGCAACCGCTCGAAGACAGGAAGGTTGCAATCACTCGTGCAAGTGGTCGCTCTATGTACCCCGCAGATTTCATGCTTGTCGCCACCATGAACCCGTGCCCCTGCGGTCATCTAGGAGACCAGACTAAGGAATGTATGTGTAGCGTTACTCAGATACTCGCTTACAAAAAGCGTCTATCCGGACCGCTGCTCGATCGCATTGATCTTACTGTAGGCGTATCTCGCGTACCAAATGAAATACTTCTTCATGCTAGATCGTCACAAAATAAACAACACTTAACAGCGCTTAAGCTTATTCAGCAGGCTCATAGGATTCAAAAATCGAGATACAAAAGTAGCGCAATCTACAACGGATCGCTATCAAGCAGCCAAGTTAACCGTCTCTTAAAAATAAACGAAGATGCGAAAAAATTACTTGCGACAGCTGGAGAACGCCTCGGGCTTAGTGCTCGCAGCTACTTCAAAGTTATCAAAGTGGCACGTACTATAGCAGATCTGGATATGGAGGAATCTGTCTCGACCGCACACATCAGCGAAGCTCTACAATACAGGAATCAAACCTCTTGAACAATGTCCCTATATCTGATAGAATAACTCTTGAGTAAATGCTCATCATAGATTCGTCTTCATCATGACGACAAGTGAACCAAAGGAGAGAAAAGATCAATACGACCATTCGCATCAACGAAGCTATCAGAGCAAATGAGCTTCGTGTGATTGGGGGCAACGGCGAGCAGCTTGGTATCATGTCACGCCAAGAAGCACTGAAGCATGCCGAGGATGCCGGTGTAGATCTTGTCGAAATCTCTCCAAATGCCAACCCGCCTGTTGCCAAGATTATTGACTGGGGCAAATACCAGTATCAAAAAATGAAAGAGCAGCAGAAAAACCGTAAGAGCAGTAAGCAAAGCGAATTAAAACAGATGCGTTTTGGGCTCAAAATCGGTGCGGGAGACCTCGACATCAAGTTACGTAAAGTTCGTGGCTTTTTGTCCGAAGGTCATAAGGTGAAGATCCAGATCTTCTACCGTGGACGCGAGATGGCTCACAAGGAGTTGGGGTACGATATGATCAACCGTATCATCACCCTTCTAGAGGACGATGCCGTGGTAGAGCAACAGCCTCAGATGGCTGGCCGCAATCTGAGCATAGTCATAAGGAGTAAATAAATGCCAAAGCTAAA
>CAZIOA010000065.1:0-1454 GCA_964540835.1 uncultured Candidatus Saccharibacteria bacterium | reverse complement strand
TTTTAGTAGCAGCCTATCTATAAGCCGGGTTCTGTGCCGCTATTCACGGTGGCGATCATCTATCTAGTCTTGCAGTTGCCTGCAAGATCGAGCGGTTAGCGACCTACGGGCGAACAACCCTCTACGTAGATCTCCTTGCAGCTGACAGGGTTTACCTTCTTCGTCTGTCACCAGACGCCGCTGTGGGCTCTTACCCGGTGAGGTTGACGCGAGCCGTTTGCACGGTCGCTTATTACTCTCACCCTCGCGTAAACGCGAGCACTCGTTTCACCTTTTCCCTCCGCACAAGTGCAAAGGGTAGTTTCGTTTCTGTGGCACTTTCCCTAGGGTCACCCCCGGTTGCCGTTAGCAACTGTCATGTCCTATGCTGCCCGGACTTTCCTCCCCGCACCGATTTGTTCGATCTTTCGAATATGTCATATAGCGACAATTCGAACAAATTGGTGCGGGGCGATCGCCCAATAGACTGCTCCTTACCATTATACAGTATTTTCAGTCTCACCGTGCGCATCAAGCGTCTTGTTCACCTCTGCGTCCGCCAGTTGATTGAGCTCACGAGGGACGTGGTGAAATGTCACCTTTTCAAAGTGCGTGATGAGATTGCGTATTCTTTCGTTGATCGGCCAAAGATCACGATTCTTAATCGTGTAAATGCCGTTCATTTGATTAACAACCAGCATACTGTCTAAACGAAACTCTATGCTCCGTAGCTGCAGCTCTTTTGCCCTTTCGAGCGCTAAACGAACTCCGTGGTATTCTGCTTGATTATTGGTCGTGATGCCCAGATACTCTCCTCCCTGCGCAAGAACTGTCTGGTTGTCGTCCATGATGACGTATCCGCAAGCCGAGGGACCGGGATTGCCACGCGACCCTCCATCGGCATAAATAATTGCATCTGCTGTTGTATTATCTACACTACTTTGCTTGGATACTTGTAATGCTTTATCTGTTAATTCGTCTTGCTTAATTATTCCCAAGAGTAGCTGAGTTAGATCTGTAAGTGTATTTTGTTGCATATCTTGCAATGAAGTCCACACGTGTTGATCATAGTTGTTGCTTAATTTCACATCATGATGTCCATCCGCCACAGTCACCGTGTACGCTATGACTGCATACTGTATGTCGCGGTCGTCCTTATCAATATATGTCACGACGTCGTACAGGGATGCTTTATCGATGTGTAGACCTATGTCGTCATGGAGATACCGACGCAATGCGTCTTCTGACTGCTCGCCGTAATCCATACGGCCGCCAGGAAGTTCAAAAAGCCCAAGTATAGACTTTCGTCCAGTCGCACGACGAACCAGCAATACTTTGTCTTCTTGTTTTATGATGGCTCTGACTGCTATACGTTGATTCATGGTGTTTTTCTATTTTCGCTTAAGTTTAGTTTTATTTTAACACGAGTCTGGATTATCGCTCCACTCCGTTCCGCTCCTCCGTTCACTTGAAAA
>CAZIOA010000064.1:0-4555 GCA_964540835.1 uncultured Candidatus Saccharibacteria bacterium | reverse complement strand
TTTCTGGGGTTGCAGTCGCTTGAGCCTCGTTTCGTTGAGGTTTTGAGACTCAGGTCTTTTTGTCTTGACGAGGAGAGCCGATAGTTGTATGGTATACACAACACTGAGTTCACGAGAGAGGAAGAGCCGGTGTGGATCATAGACAAAATCCCCGGGGCGTCTCGCGCCGTTAACGCGACCATAGTGGTCGCGGTCGTCGCCATAGCCGTTACCTTGGCCATGACACTAGGTGCGTTGCTGACGAAACTACCGACAGTAGAAGTAGTGACGGGTTCGCCGACCGTAAACATGACAGATATCGGGGCATATAAAGTGCATACGGCATATACCGAGGCTGCGAGGCAAGACGCAGAAGATGATTTGGTTGAAAGTATCACCGATCTTATCATTGACCTCGGTAGCTCGTCGCTGTACGATCGGCTTGTCGGACCGGAAAACACGCCAGAGCAAAATCTTGCTAACTTCCGGTGGGCGTTTTGCTCAGAGGTTTCTCATCGACCTTTGGAGATTGCCGAGATGATGATTGATGCCGAGGCGGAGTTCGATCGCTTCAGGGACGCCGGAATGTTCCCGGAGATGACCGGCGACTTCGAAGCAGAAGTTGCAAGTCACCAGTGCTTCAATTAGCCATGATCCAAAGTGGCGAGCAGGTTGTATATACAATCTGCTCGCCACTATACAACTCCTTGAGGAAGGAGTTATTTTTTTTCTAGAATCAGTAATTCGCGGGCGACGACCTGGTCTGATCGGTAGTAGAGCAGGTCTTTCACGCCGACATTTTTTAGTCGGATTTGCGTGTAGCCTAGTTCGGTAAGTTTTTTGATCAATGGTAAGTGGGTGAAGTTTTCGTTGCCATCATTCCAGGCGGGTATGCCAATGCACAGTGGCGTGCCAGACGCTATTTGCGCACCGATGTTTTTTAGGAATTCAGAGATGATATGGTCGCAATTGCGACGGACTTGATCCAATTTTTCAGCGGAAGGCGGGGCGCTGAACGGTTGACCCAAATATGTTTCACACACGACCGCGTCAATCGGTTGTTGCCAGGTTGCTGTCATGGCATCAGCTTGGTGCAGCTGGTTGTTGGCTATGGGGGTTTGGAGCTGAGAGGAAAGCCAGTCCAGGTTTCGTCTTGAGTAGTCGATCATTTTATCTGATAAATCAGTTCCATAGACCTTGTACCCAAGTAGCGCAGCTTCTTGCAGTATCACGCCAGTACCGCAAAAAGGATCGAGAACCACTGGTCGACTCTTGCCATCCACCAACTGTCGCCCTCCAACTGCCATATTAATCATGATCTGAGCTAGTTTTGGCGGGAGCATGCCGACAAACGCGTCGCGAGCTGGACGACCCTGGTCGCGTTTCGCGAGCGCAGTGATATTTTGAGAGCCAGTACTCTCCGCGATGATAGTACTGCCATTGTGACCGCGGACTACCATCAGCTCGACTTTGTGCGGTGACAGACCAAGCTTGTTGTGATGAGCTGTAGCTGTGCTCAGGATCGATTGCTCATTTGGCACGAGTCGCATGCTGACGCCGCTGTGTTTGAGTTTTGATTTGAGGATAAGTCCTGTGCGCTGGACGTCGCGAGGTGACACCTTGAAGCCGTAGGCACTGATTCCGACGGTTATTTTGTGAGTCGTTTGCGACCAGTTTTCATGATATGCACGGACGAGCGCCATGCTGGCTTTTCTCCAGTCGGCATGATCCAGTCGCGCCACGACGCGACCGGCCTTGGTTGTACCGCCCAGTCGTTCGATATCGAAAGAATCGCTGTCGACGAGTGCTGTATCGTTTGAAAACCAACGGACGTCACCAAAGTGACGCTCCAGCTCTGCCATCCCGATCACCGGTTGCCTACCGAGCATCGCAATATACTGCATATAACCAGTATAACCGCTCATGGTGATTTTCTCGATTTCTCGTTTCCCAATCCAGATTTCCCAATGTATACTAGTGATATGTCTTTTCGCGCTTGGTTGAGCCTGATTACGGTAGTATTGCTCGCGGTGATTTTGTTTTTGTCACGGCATGAGCTGGTTCGGGCATGGGAACTGATGAGTCAAGTGAACTTATGGATCCTGCTGCTTATGATACCGTTGCAGATTCTCGTGTATTACGCCGGTGGCGAGATGATATTTTCGTACCTGCGCGGCAAGGGTCAGATCCAGAAAACCAGATGGTCCGAGTTAGTTCGAATCGCACTAGAGGGAAACTTCGTGAATCATGTCCTGCCAAGCGGAGGTGTCAGCGGCGTATCATATTTGACGTGGCGCTTGGGTCACCTGGGCGTTAGCCCTGGGCGCGCGGCAATGGCGCAGGTCGTTCGTCACGCAGCGGGCTTTATCGCGTTTGCGGCACTGCTGCTCGTTGCCTTGTTTGCGGTGACGTTGGACGGGGAATTGAACCGCTGGATTATCCTTGCTAGCGCAGGCATGTTCGGAGCAATCACGCTGACTATACTGCTTGCTATATATCTATTTAGCAGCAAGCGGCGTATCGATTCATTTGCAGCGTGGGTGTACAGCACCTTGAATCTCGTCACGCGGCGAGTGACATTTGGACGAAAACGTAAACTCATCAGGCTGGACGTGATCGAGCATTTTCTCAACGACATGCACCATGATTTTCTGGAACTCCGACTTGATAAAAAACTACTCAAAAAGCCGTTCATATGGGGGATAATTTACGCCATAGGCGACGCCGGATTGTTCATGGTGGCTTTTTGGGCGCTCGGCGAAGTATTTAACCCGGCGCCGATCTTGATAGCATACGGTGTCGCGACGGTTGTTGGATTTTTCGTGCTCACGCCTGGCGGAGCAGGAGCATATGAGGCGATCATGGTGACGTTTCTGGCATTCGCAGGCATAGCGGGTGGCGTGGCAATCGCTGGTATCTTGCTGGCGCGCGTCATCATTTTGGTCGGCACCATACTGTTCGGGTACGTATTTTATCAGCATGCGCTAGCAACATACGGAGAACCCAAACATGCACCCAAGGTTTAACGTCAGTGATTTTATAGCCGTTACCAACCAGACGCTGGAGTACGCGTATCCATTAGTAGAGGTAGAGGGCGAGGTCGCTAGTTTCAAGACCAGTCAGGGAAAGTATGTCTTTTTTGACCTGAAGGATGATCAAGCAAGCGTCGGATGCTTCATGATGCTTTATCAGCTTCGCGTGCCCATTGAGGAAGGCATGAAAGTCGTCGTGACCGCAAGTCCAAAGTTGACTCAGTGGGGCAAGTTCAGCCTTACTGTCAAAGCGATCCGACCGAGCGGCGAGGGAAGTATCAAAAAAAGCTTTGAATTACTCAAGGCCAAACTGGAGCAGGAGGGTCTGTTTGCTCCGGAACGTAAACGACCACTGCCAGCTATCCCAAAGCATATCGCCGTGATTAGCAGTCCACAGGCGGCTGGCTATGCAGATTTCATCAAGATTTTGAATGACCGATGGGGTGGACTCAAGGTCGACGTGGCGTCCGTGACGGTGCAGGGCAGCGAGGCGCCAGATCAAATTATTCGCGCGCTGAACTATTTTAATACTCAAGAGACATTACCCGAAGTCATCGTTATAGTTCGCGGCGGCGGCAGTGCTGATGACTTAGCGGCGTTTAACGATGAGCAGTTGGTGCGCGTGATCGCGGCGAGCAGAGCACCGACGCTTACAGGTATTGGTCACGAGACCGACGTGTCGCTGAGTGACATGGCAGCTGACGCGCGCGCGGCGACACCGAGTAATGCCGCGCAGATTATCGTGCCGGATCGGCACGATGTGATTCGTTCCGTGAATCAAAAAGTACGAGGATTGGCTCCCCAGATCCTGTACGCGATAGATCAAGCGAAGCGACAGCTAGAGGGAAAAATCGAAATGGCTGCGCACAATCTGGAGCGTTCCATCGAACAGCGTCAGCAACATCTGCATCACGTGCGACGCCTGTTGGCCGAGTTTGACCCGGCGCGAGTGTTAGAGCGAGGCTATGCACTCGTGCGTGGAGAACTGAAGATTGGCGAGCGTATAGATATCGAAACGGCTCGCGCTATAATAAAAGCAAAGGTAGAGAGCTATGAGCAAAAATAACCAAACGATACAGGAAAAAATTGATAAGCTCGACAAGCTTGTTGCATGGTTTGAGAGCGAGGATTTCGAGTTAGAGCAGGCGAGCGACAAACTGAAAGATGCCGCAAAGCTGGCGACCGACATAGAGCATGATCTAAACAACGTCGCGAACGACATCAAGCAGGTAAAAAAATCGTTCGCAGATGAAAGCTGATTATGGGCTGGTGGCTATGGCCAGCGATAGCGGTCGTCGCGCTATTTGGTTTGATCGTACTGAGGGGTGCGCCATACGTGCCCACCAAGAAGAGGCAGCTGGAGCGAGCACTTGATAGCCTCTATCCTCTTTCGGACAAAGATGTGCTGGTCGATATAGGGAGCGGCGACGGTATCGTGCTTAGGGCAGCCGCAAAGCGGGGCGCGCGGGCAATCGGATATGAACTAAACCCACTTCTCGTGCTCGTCAGCAAGGCACTTTGTCGCAGCCCGCTGATATCCATAC
>CAZIOA010000063.1:0-4649 GCA_964540835.1 uncultured Candidatus Saccharibacteria bacterium | reverse complement strand
CTTGCTGAGCGCTGCGGATATCATTTTCATAGCGTGACCGATATCCTCAGAGCAGAGCTCCAACGCCAAGGCAAAGAGGTGACGCGAGAAAATTTGGCACTTTTGAGCAAACAGTGGCGCAACGAATCAGGCGATGACGGGATTATGTTTACGAAAGCCGTCGAAGCATATTTGGCAGAAAAAGACGAAAAAGGCTACGCAGGTCTTGCGCTTGTCAGCTTGAGGCACCCCGGCGAGGTTGAGTGTATTCATAGGTATGGTGGCGTCGTGGTTTGGGTTGATGCGGATCAAAAACTTCGCTATGACAGGATCAGGGTCGGAAATCGTGGTCGCGTCGAAGATCAAACGACGTTTGAAGAGTTTCAGGCGAGCGAAGAAAGCGAGATGTATCCACCAGCCGATGCGCCTCCCGGTACACTGAATATGGCTGGTGTTCGAGACGGAGCTGATATAAAGATTGAAAACAATTTCTCGTCGGTCGAAGCGTATCGCGAATACCTGGTGAGGGAGTTTGAACTCTAGTCGGACTCAGAATTCAATGTCGCGCAGGAGTTCATCAACCGACGCATGCAGATTTTCCAAACTGCCATTGTCCGATAGGTAGTAGTCCGCGACGGCGATGATGCCGCCTTTGTTGAGTGTTTCGATTTCATCATAATCACGTTGATTTGCTTGTTGTTCAGTAAGCGGGTTTTCGGCGCGCGTTGCCAATCGACGGAGTCGAAGGTGACGCTGAGCAGTGAGTGCCACTACCGTAATACTGCCCGGAAACTCGTGCTTGAGACGTTTATACGACTCCCAGCCGCCGAGGCCATCGAGCACGATTTTGCGCTGTCCTGAGTCAGTGAGGTTGTCGAGTTGCAAAATGATCTCTTTGAGGACAAGATCACCAGCAGGATCAAGCCGTAGCTTTTCGCGTACAGATATCTCGTTTTCGGGAGTTGGCTCGAGACCGGACTCGCGTAGCGCTTGCATGACGATATCGGCGAAGCTGACCCGAGGAATACCCTGCTCGCTGACATAGGTGGAGGCAGCAGATCTTCCCGTGCCCGAAAGTCCGACGAAAGCGATAATCTTGACGTTTTTTCGTTCAGCCATAAGCTCTATTGTATCAGGCTGGTATTTATTTGCCGTGGCGTCGTTCACGTGAACGGAAGTGGTCGATGATAGAACGGAGGTTTTCACTGGTAAAATCGGGCCACAAAAGTTCTGGAAAGGCATATTGCGTTTCGTCAGCCAGCAGGCTCATAAAACCTGCGCTGTTGTGCGGATCTGCCCATGAGCCGGTGCGGACGATCAAATCAAGATCCGGCAAGTGTCCGGTCCATGATCGAGAACGAAGAAGTTGATCTGTCGGTACGTCGCTTTTGGTGTCGGCGAGGATCGATCGGACGGCAGCAGCGCGTTCGCGGTTACCGCTGTAATCAATGAGCAAGGTTAATTCCCGCGATTTGCGGTGAGCGGTTTTTTCCATCACCTCCTCGAACGCGGCGATTGTTTTGGGCGATAGACTATCACGCCATTCCCCGATGATAGTGATATGAACGTCATATTTCCCTATCGCGGGGTGATCAGAAAATTTATGAATGTGTTCGCGAAATGTCCTGTCGATGTTGACGAAAAATTCCGATGACCTGTCGGCAAGGTTGGCGTGAGAACTGCCCCAGAGAGATAAGTGCGTCACGCCGCAATCAAAAGCTGTTTCGGTGACATTTACGAGCCCCTCGACGCCTCGATCATAGAGCTTTCTGTAGCCTTTCAAACCATGTTGGCGTGCCCAGCGTCGATTGCCGTCGGGGATTACGGCGAGATGAAATGTATCAGACATCACTATACCCATACTACGCTCCCTACTGCCAGGGGTCAAACAAATACTGTGTTTGATTGTATTGCAGTTGACATCATGGCTGTAAAATAGTACAGTAGACGAAAGAGAGTAAGCTATGGCCGTACGAAAGACCACCACAGAGACGCATCCCGTACGTCCCGACGGTCACGAGGACGTTTTTCTTGGTGACGATATTTTCGGACTTTATCGCCAGGATACTATGAGGAATCCTCGAATTACGGATGAGGAACTTGCAGCATTAGCCGGACAAGTCCAGGCCGGGTCAGCTGCTCAAAGCGAACTGGATAGCGCCGGGAAACTTACGGAAGCAAAAAGAAAAAAGCTCCTTGAGGCAGCTCAAAACGGAATTATCGCGAGAAATAGTATCGTGGAGGCAAACACCGGCCTCGTATTTGACTTGGCGACGAAGAGGGCTCATTCTATCCAGGGTCGGGGCGGCGTCGATAAGCTTGACCTCATACAAGAGGGCAATATCGGACTTATGAGGGCTGCGGAGAAGTTCAATCCGAACAACCCGCGAAAAGCCAAATTCAGTACTCATGCAATGTGGTGGATCAGGTCTGATATCGGCATGGCTATACATAATCAGAGCCGAACTGTCCGTCTTCCCTATGACCAGAGCACACTTGTCCACAAAATGTACTCTACTATACGCGACCATGAATCCGTGAGTAGCGACGACTTGCCGCTGGAAGATCTGGCAGACAAGATGAAGCTTCCCGTCAAAGACGTCAAGGCTATACGAGTGATTAGCCGGAACCCGATAAGTCTCAATGTTGAATATGAGGTTGCTGATGACGGTTTCGTCACTGAACTTAGCCAAGTAGTGGTCGACCCGCTCGCAAAGTCGGTTGAGGAGTTGGCGCTCGATGATAATGACGTACAGCCGTTATTGGACGAGATAGAGAACATGGTCGAATTAAGCGAAAGCCTTACTTCTCGCGAGAAAAAGGTTCTCTGGATGCGTTATGCAAACGGTGTAAAATCAGATATCATTGCCGATGAAGTCAACTGCTCGAAAAAAGAAGTACCGAGAATTGGGAAAAGAGCGCTTGAAAAAATTCGAACCGAAATCGAGGAAAAGGGAATGAACGACTATTATCTTGGAATCGCGAGGCAATTGGCATGAGTGAACTACTTGATACGGAGCCAAACACAAAGGAGCCTATGGCTGATATAGACATGCAACTCGCTCATAACGGCTCTCATCCAAATGCGCAGGAGCAAAATAGTGGCGCAGCGAACAAGCGTGACGTTGGACAAGAAAATCACAATCCAGAAGACACGCTGCGAACGTACCTAAAACAAATCGGTAGGACGGCACTACTGAAAGCGGAAGAAGAAGTTGAACTGGCTAAAAGAATCGAAGCAGGAGTCTACGCGCAAAGATTGCTACTGGATACGGAGGCTCAAACGAAGGATGAATTGGCTAAAGGTTTCAATAAACGTGAAGCACTAAGTAGAGTAGAAAAAAGAGACCTAGCTATGGTTGCTCGTGACGGTGATTTGGCAAAAAACCATTTATGGGAAGCAAACTTACGCCTCGTTGTTTCGATCGCGAAGCGGTATTCCGGCAAGGGATTGCCGACGACGGATCTCATTCAGGAGGGTAACATTGGACTACATCGGGCGGTTCAAAAATTCGATTATGCTAAGGGTTTCAAATTTAGCACATATGCAACATGGTGGATTAAACAAGCAATTACACGAAGCCTGCACGAACAAGCGCGAACGATTCGTTACCCACTACATTTTTCTGAAATGGCTCTAAAAATTTCTAATGAGAAGCAGAAAATTGAAGATTTTGGTACCGAACTTTCTCCAGAAGAACTGGCATCAAAATTGGGCATTGATGTAGAGAAATTGTTAGATATGGAAGAAACCATTAGACTTACTGATAGTACTGCAAGCCTTGATACGCTGGTTGGAGAGGGTGGGGGTGCGACACTCGGTGACTTTGTCCGTGATGGAATTGATGAAAGTGCGGAGCAAAGGGCTATTTTTAACGAAGTGCAGCGTGAAATTGGCAAAGTACTGGCTGAATTTCCCGAACGTGATCAAGATATCATCAGCGCGAGGTTCGGATTAGGCAAATACGGGGGCACGCACCAGTCACTTGATTGTATAGGTGAACGCCACAACCTTTCCCGCGAACGGGTACGACAGATTGAACGTGAGGTTAAGGGTAAAATCCTCCTCAAGGCTAAACATCTCCGAGACTACATCCAATAGGCTATACTAGTACTATGAAACGCCTCGTCGTCATAGACGGAAAATCCGTGTTTTATAGGGCATATTTCGCGATGCCTCCTTTTAGTCTCCGAGACGGTACGCCGACGAATGCCGTGTATGGTTTTGCTAGCATAGCTATCGAAATTATCAAACGGCTTGAACCCGATTACGTCGCTGTCGCATGGGATGCCAAAGGTACGAGTATCGCCAAGCGCAAAGAAATACTGCCAGGGTACAAGGCAACGCGAAAACCTGCGCCGCCGGATTTTCATGCGCAGATTCCACTGCTGCGTGAGCTTCTGGACGCGTTTCACTGGCCGCTATACGAGCTCGACAACTACGAAGCCGACGATATCATGGGAACATTTGCAAAGGAGGCGGACAAAAAAGGCATCGAAACATGCCTGGTGTCGGGTGATTTTGACATGTTGCAGATGATATCACCGTCTACATGCGTGTATATCACCAAAAAGGGAGGCTCAGACCTGACGCTATATGACGAAGAGGCATTTGTCGAAAAATACAAAGTGAAGCACGAGCAATTCGTTGACTACAAAGCGCTTGTCGG
>CAZIOA010000062.1:0-4762 GCA_964540835.1 uncultured Candidatus Saccharibacteria bacterium | reverse complement strand
TCACAGCCCTGGAGCTGGACTCGGTGACCAACCTCAAGGAGGGCACGACCGCCCGTGTGGTGGCCGAAGCAACCATTCGGGCGTTCCCGGATGCTCAAGCCTACCGAAAGGTCATCAACGTCGGTGAGGACAAGCGAGTCTCGAAAACCCATGCGGCTTTCGAAACCGCACTTGCGGGTCTGACGGATGAGCACCGCGCGCGCAAGGGTGCAGTCAAGAAAGGCTATGGCATGGCCGTCGAAGCACTCAACAAGGCGTACGCAATCGTGAAGAACGATATGCCCGCAGCCGTCTAATCCCCTCAAGAACCAGCACCCAGACTGTATCTGGGAAAACACCCCGTAGCAATACGGGGTGTTCTTCTATCCTGCTATCGTTAAATATCAAAAACCTCGTGCACTTAGCGCGAGGTTTTTTCGTTCATTGTCGTGCTATCTAATCTATTCGGCCTTTTCTTCGGTCGCATCTTCTGCTGGAGCTTCCTCTGTAGCCGCCTCTTCAGCAGGAGCTTCATCTACTTCCTCGGCTGGACGGTTCTTGCGGAGTTTTTCAACGTTTTTGATGTTCTTTTGCTTACTCGTGTCGGCTTCTTTTACCCATTTAGGCAGCTTCACGCCCTCTTGTTTCAGTAGCTTCACGACACGAGGTGAAGGCTGCGCACCATTGTCGAGGTACTTCTGAGCCAAATCTTTCTGTACAGAAACTTCTTTGGTATGTGGGTTGTAGCTGCCAACATAAGCAACCACGCGGCCGCTAGATGGATGGCGTTGAGCTTCTTGGACGGCGACGCGGTAGACTGGATAGCCCTTACGACCGATACGTTGCAAACGAATTGCGAGCATGTATAAATATATTCCTTCTTTAAAACTTCACGTTTTTTATTGAATCTTGATTAAGTGTACACTTTTTTATCAGATACGTCAATCTGTTGTACGAAAATTGAGTGGCCGCCCCGAAGGACGGCCATCGAGAGAGATTTTATTCGCTTCGAGCGGGTGCTTTGAGTCCAGGTTTCATTTGTGGCTCCGAGCGTCTCGTGTTCTTCTTGGACAGATTTATCGGTTTTACCGTTGCCGATATCCTCCGCCACGCATTCCACGTCAGTGAACGACCGCAATGAGGACAGTAGTTCCAGTTGCGGTTATCTCCGCGATCCGTGTCGTATGTTCGACCACACTCACAATGAGCGTGCTCTCCACTTGCCATGCCATCTCCTCTGTAAGGTGCACTAAAGCGACATGCTATATTAAAGCATGGTTACTAGGGAATGGAAAGAATCCGTTATTTGCGTTTTTCGTACTTTTCAATCGCGGCGCGAGCAGCCTCTTGCTGGGCGTTTTGCTTGGACGAGCCGCTGCCCTTGCCCATCAGCTTGTCACCGACGTATACACCAAGAGTGAAAACTTTGTCGTGATCAGGACCCTCTTCGTTCAACACTTTGTAAACGGGGGTTTGGCCGTCTATCCGCTGCGATACTTCCTGAAGGTACGACTTAGGGTCGCGCCAGCTGCCAGTCGCTAGTATGTCGTCAAGCTTGGTCAATATGTGTTTTTGGATAAACTTTTCTGCGTCGCTATAGCCACGCTCCAGATAGATAGCGCCGATAACAGCTTCAAATGCGTTCGCCAATATCTGTTGGCGTGCACGTGAGCTACCGTTTTTCTCGCCGCGGCTCATGCGAAGTAGTGTCTCATAACCGAGCTTGTCACCTGCCGCACCGATACTTTCAGTGCGTACGAGACTGGAGCGCCAGCTGGTCAGTATACCCTCTGGTTCGTTGAAATTCCGATATAAGTAATCCGTTACGGCGAGTTCCAGCACGGCATCGCCTAGGAACTCCAGCCGCTCATTGTGCTCAGACACGCTTTTTTTGTGCTCGTTTACATAGCTGCGATGGGTAAGGGCAGTGATCAGATAATCGATATTCTCAAACTCAAAGCCAAGCTTTTCGCGGGCAAAGTCCTGATAGGGTGCGATCTGCATACCACTCACGAGGCTACTCCTCGTGTAATTTCCAATTTCCAATTTTCAATTTTCAAAGAAAATACAGTTTCGTTTGAGAACTGAGAACGGAAAGTTGAAAATTGAAGCGTAGCCATCATAGATTTTCCTGTCGTATTTTCTTCATGGCTAATAACATTAATTTACCGATATCTTCATACTCGATTTCATCCAAGGCATCGTGGAACTTGAACCACCTGATGTCGTTCATCCAATCTTCTTTTTTGATCGCGTCGGTGTCACCCTTTGCTCTGACGAGGTAAATCTGTGTCGTCATGAGCACAAGCTTGTCCACGCGGCGATAGCGGAAGTGGATCTTGCCTAGCCAGTTCAGTATGTCGACGGTATGTAGTCCCGCCTCTTCAGCGATTTCACGCTTGGCGGTCTGCTGTGCCGTCTCGCCCTCCTCTATGTGCCCTTTGGGAATCGTCCAGCGATCTTTGGCGTCTTGAATCAGTAGTATTTCTATCTGACCGTTTTTGCGCCGAAATACAATACCGCCCGCGGTCGGTTCGCGAACAATTTCCTGGATAGACGGTTTACGGTTGAAGTATTGTTTGAATTTATTGAACTTTGGCGTCGGCATTCGATGCCTCCTCGGACTTCTCAACTAATGTTCGATACGCGGTGCCGAGAACACCGTTTATGAACTTGCTTGAGTTGTCGGAACCGAACGCTTTGGCGAGCTCAACTGCTTCGTTGATTGCTACTTTGGGTGGCACATGGTCGCCTCGGTAGAGCAGTTCGTACAAACCGAGCCGCAACACGTTGCGATCGATACGCGCGATCTGCTCCAACGGCCACTCGGGAGCGAGTGGTCGAATGCGATCATCAAGGTCGTCAAGGTGCTCTAAAACGCCCTCTACCAACTCCTTGACGAAGTCAGTATCCTCGATTTCCTGCTCATAGCGCCCTAGATTGCGGCCAAGAATTTCGTCAATCGACGCGTTTTTGTCCTCTGCACTCACACGAAACTCGTATTCGTACAACGACTGAAGTGCGACGATTCTGCCCAGATGACGATTTGATGCCATTACGCGAACGGTTCCTTTTTGTTAATGATTTCCTTTTAGTGTAGCGTGTTTAGTAAGCTTATGCAAAAATGCCTAAGCTTTTTCTGCGTGCTTTTTGCCTGTCTCACGCTTGGTCGTACGTACCTTTACTGGTGATTTCGCGTTTACGCGACGAGCCAGCTTGAGTACCAGATGGCTACGACGCAGACCTGTCTTGCGCGGGCTTGTCTGCTTTTTTGGCTGTGCCATGGAAATGTTCTCCTTTCGGATTTATATAAACTTAAGATAATTATAGCATTTATCACGCTCTACCACAAGAGATTTTCACAAGATATTTGTATTTTCATACTTTTTATGTTATAGTTTGCAGATAGGCTTATGTCTTTCTCGACGCCTATCACCCGAAAGGAGAACCTTACCGTGCTGTTCTGTTGTTTGTTAACCCTCCTGGGGTTGGCCGTAATGACCTGCGCCTACTTCGTAGGGGTTCATGACTGCCGCGCAAATACACAGGTAAATAGACTGTGGTTTGCCAGCGCATGGGGTATAGGTATCGGCGTGTTCTATTTGTGGATTTCGCTTCCACTCACAGATGCAGCCAGCCAACCGCTGCTCGAGCCTCGACCGTCTATCGACCTCGTCTGGATGGTCTCCGGCACGCTCGTACTCGGCTTCGGTGTTGCCGCGTTGATGTTCTCGGCTTTGCTCATCCGACACCTGGAGCAGACCCCCACCCACAAGGAGTGACCAGCATGCAACCGACCCCCTGCGTCCGTGCATTCGCACGACCAGGGGGTTTCTTTTTTTGAGGTATTGTATTTTTATTGTGTTTATGCTATAATATTTTTACGAGGTGTTGATAGAGTATCTATCCACCGAGAGAACCAAGGAGTAAAAACAGTGGAAGCTTTCGCCGCCATGCTGGAAATGCTCGCAATGCCGTTGACGATCGAAGCCGTCATCCTGATCACCCTTCAGATCGCTGCTTCGAAGACGCCACGGATCAAGCGTCCGGACGGCGAAACTGTCTTCATCGTTGCGCTCGTCGTGCTGTGCGGCATCGTGTTGCATGAGGCCTACGGTTTCGGACTCAACGACGAGTCGGTGTCGAAATCGCTGATCTTCGGTGGACTGCTGACACTCGCGCTCAGCATCGCTTTGTGGATCGGTCTGTGGGCAAACGATCTGCGAAACGATCCGCGCATGCAGCAAAAGGCACGTGCTCGTAACTGCTAACCTCCCCATGTTCGACCCCGCACCAAATATGATTTGGTGCGGGGTTCGTTCATTTCTGGGCTATTTCACGACGACGTTGACGAGCTTTTTCGGTACGTAGATAACCTTGAAAGGCTCCTTGCCATCGAGAAACTTAACGACATTCTCAGTAGACAAGGCTTGAGACTTGATGTCTTCTTCGCTCGTATCGGTTGGCAATTCGAGTGTTGCTCGAAGCTTGCCGTTGACCTGGACGACGATTGTCATCGTGTCTCCGACAGTCAGCGACTCATCCCATGATGGCCAGTCACTGGTGTGTACTGATGCTTCATTGCCCAGAACATGCCACAGTTCTTCCGCGACATGCGGTGCTATCGGCGCAAGCAACTTCACAAGTGTCTCCAAGGCAAACCGCCAGTCTTCGCCACCACAACCGCCATTCTCCTTTTCTTTGAACAGTAGGTTCACCAGCTCCATAAGCGCGGATACTGCCGTATTGAACTGCATGTGTTCCAGATCCCGGGACACCTTCT
>CAZIOA010000061.1:0-4794 GCA_964540835.1 uncultured Candidatus Saccharibacteria bacterium | reverse complement strand
TACTCATCGCTCTATGCCATATGCGCGCACAACAACGCCGTCGGACCGTTTGCCACCAAAGACGTCCGTAGGATACCAGCGGACTTTCAGCCATCAGAAGACACCGCCCACAAAGTCGAAGTGATCCACGACGACACGCCCGTCGACGAATCAGAACGCAATGCTCTGATGAAAATGATCCAAAAGCTCTAGATCTCACCCCTTGATTTATACGATCACACCCAGTAGTATCACTACTTAAGTTATGACTGACATTAGTTTCGAAAACTGTAGCCAAGATCCAGAGACCTGCAGCACCACCCAGCAGCTCTTCGAGCTCGATGAGTTCTATGCGATCGCCAGCACCATGGACGAGCGCCATGTACAGACGCGCCGTATCATATGCGGCCTCTTCAACGCTTGCGCCAACGGCACGTGCCCCGGTCGAGAGCCCGAACTACTCCAGGAGTTCAACCAGCACGTGACCGATGCCGTGCGAGACAGAGAATAGAGCTTAAAATGCTATATCATGCAACAAAATAACTCTTTTCGGGGTTTAATCCAGAAATCATTTGCAAATATTTAGCTTTGTTGTTATAGTATGCATTACTACTCACGCTTGGTGGTAGTCGACAGAATAGGGAAGAACATGAGTGAGCGAATGATGCGTCGCAAGGACGCGCCGAACCGTAGCGTCACCGAAATCGGCAGTGGAGACTACGTCAAAGTTGGGTCACGCTGGGAAAGGGTTGTATCCAACTCAGACCACGGAGCAGCACAGCCGCAGCGTGACGGCAACTGGCGAATCACGACCGAATCCGGTCGCACCATAACCGGTTGGAGTGCCAACCGTTACGCCAAGGCCGAGGACATGGAGCCACGCCAACTCCGCTTCACGTGACGCTCGCAACACTAAACAGCTCCGCGGCCAATGGTCGCGGAGTTTTCCCTTTTTGGGGTTTAACCCGTTTAACCGTGGCGCAACAAATCTTTTCGCAACTACGCTGACTACATGCAGACAGCGGAGTTCGCCGAGGGGGTAGAGGAACTGGTAGACTTGGCTGAAGGCAAAACCACGGCGATTATGTGCGCCGAGGCAGTACCATGGCGATGCCATCGGTCGCTGGTAGGCGACGCGCTGCTGGTGCGAGACATCCAAGTCATGGACATCATCAGCCCCACAAGCATCAGCGAGCATACATTGACATCATTCGCGGTTGTCGATGGACTGCGCATCACATATCCAGCCCAGCACTCGAACTCCTCGAGCGATAGCACCAGTACATGACCGACGTTGTACGAGTCCACGGCAGGTAAGTACAGAGGGCGTCACGACGAGTGACGCCCTTTTGCATTCCTCACTATCGACGGCTATCAACTGCCGTATCTAGTATCATAGACTTATGGACCACCATGAAGTACAGGCAGCCTTGCGCACCCACATAGACCCCGCAAAGGTCGCGTTTTTTCCACGTTTCTTCAAAACAGGTCCGGGCCAATACGGCGAAGGTGACAAGTTCCTGGGTATCACAGTGCCAAATGTCCGCGCAGCGATCAAGCCGTATCGCGACCTGCCGCTAAGCGAAGTAGAGAAGCTGCTGACCAGCGAATGGCATGAAGACCGCTTGGCGGCACTGCTGATTCTCGACTGGCAGTACGCTCGTGCTGACGCTGAGGGACAAAAGACCATATATGATTTTTACCTGGCGCACACCGCGCACATCAACAACTGGGATTTAGTAGATGCAAGCGCCGAGTACATCGTCGGGCCGTACCTCGCAGATAAACCGGACAAGATGCGTGTCTTGGCGCGTCTGGCGCAGTCTGCGTCACTATGGGAGCGCCGTATCGCCATGCTGGCGACGCACCACTATATCAGGCAGGGCAGGGCGGACGAGGCGTTAGTTATCATCGACATTCTACTGCACGACCAGCATGACCTCATCCACAAAGCCACCGGCTGGATGCTGCGCGAAATCGGCAAACGCGTCGACCGCAGTGTACTAACTACATATCTGGATCAGCACGCTCACGACATGCCACGCACCACGCTGCGCTACGCTATAGAACACCTCTCACCAGAGCAGCGCGCTCACTACATGACAGCATCGTCGGTGTGATCAGGCAATCGCGAATTGCGAGCATGAGCGAAAAGGGAAATTAAATCATAAAATTACCCTTTTCGGAGTTAACCCAGAAATCATTGACGTCATTCGCGGTTGTCGATGGGCTACGTATCACATACCCGGTCGGGCACCGGAACACCTCTAGGAGTTCAGCCAGTGTGTGATTGAGGCTGTGCGGGATAAGGAATAAGTTTTAGATTTTATATTTACACAATAAAAGTCCGTCTTGCGAGGTCGGACCCTAAATTCAAAAGGAGATCTCAGCGCTAGAAAACAAGATACGAAGTGAGCGACAATTCAACAAGAAAGTAGAATTAAACACTAGGCTTCAATATTTAAAGCAACAGCTTGATTCATCGTAGCAGAAACCGCGCAAACACAAATGAAGGAGAGACTGCTTCAAGAGGGCAAAGCTTTGACTACGTCGATAGCCAAGCCTTCAATATCGAAAAATTGCATATCCTCTTCTGCAATTATTATTGGAGGTAGGTCTACGTTCGATTCGGACTGCAAGATAAATCTTCGGTTTACAGTGTCTAACCGAAGCTTCTTAAGGTTGTTTAGGTTATTGAAGCGTGTGACAACATAGCTCCCGTCGCGCACATTCGCCAACGAAGCCTTCTCAACTATGACATAATCTCCGGACTCGACGGTCTTGCCACTGATGCTAGCATTGGACATGGAGTCGCCAGTAGCCAACAGGGCATAGGTAAGATCTGGACGACGTATGTTTGCTATGCTTGGAGTGACTGAAATAGTTCCTGAAGGATGATCATATGCCAACTCAGTTGCTGGCCCACAACTTACTCCTCCCAGTACGGGTATATTGAGGAATGGCTGCCTACCTTCTTCAGCTGCTAGGGGGACATGTATTTTTTTAGTTTTCTGATTTTTTACCAAATATCCCTTCCTCACCAAACCATCGATCGCCTGCTGAATGGAATATGGATGTTTTCCGCCCAGCTTAATACCAATCTCACGATAAGTCATCCCTGATAAATCACGAGTATGCGCTAAACTGAGCACTTTTGCCTGAAGAGATGATAGTGATTTTGTCATATACACTAGTATAGCATGCCTGAAATATATGACAAAAATATATGAATTCTTCACGATTTAATTATTTACATACATGACAATGTGCTATAATTAAGATAGGTAACAGAAAGAAACCAGTGTGGTTTCAGGACACAAAAAGCGCGATAAGGTCATGCGGAGGGTAAAAAGAAATGGCCAGAAGGGGAGGTAAGAAGATGCCAGTATTCATCCTGAATCGTCAAGAATACGACGGTCACCATGAAGTACATGACACAAGTCGGCATTGCGAGAGCAAGACTTACCCGGCACCAGAAAATCGTATCGATCTGGGCTGGCATAGTAATTGCGGGCAAGCGATCACAGCCGCACGGCTACGCTATCCGCAAGTCGACATCGATGGCTGCTATTACTGCACCGACTGTCACACAAAATAAAATCACCGGAGTTGCGATACTTTTGAAGGGTAAGCAATTCCAGTGATTACAGGGGTGGCGCATCAATGCGTCACCCTCCAAGTATAACAAAACGATCATTAGGAGGAAAAATATCATGATCAGCAAGAAGCGCATTCGCAAGCTCAACCCGTATAAAAATCAGCTACCTGCTAGCGACGGTGCATTTGTTGCTTTCGTGGGTGCAACAGAACACCAATTACGCCGTGCAGGATTTGGCAAGAACGCAACCGAGGGCGCCACCGTTCTGCCAAATAGAGTTGGTAAAATAACAAGATACAACGCAGAAGGTCGACGGATGAAGCAAATGAACGCACCGATGGAAACCGTGTACCATACAACGATGCGCCACTGGAAAGACTGGCACGGCAATGATCACAGCGGACTTGTAGACATTCCATACAAAAGGCGCCCCAGAAGGTTTATTGCACCACCGTCTATCGAGATAACATTGCATCTAGATTCTAACGGTAACGCAACCATTGTCAGCAGCTTGATTGAGAACTGGGGCACAAACGACGAACTTTTTGTTCACGTTATCAATATGTTTCTTGAGTTGTTTGGCGAGTGCGAAATATTTGATGATAAAAAAACAAAAGCTGAATCAATAGTCACACAACGCGTCAACTGGAAGGTACTGCCAGCGGGCGAATACCCATTTGAGCGTCTGAAACAAGAGCTAGAGCCGATCTTAGGAAGGTTAAAAAAAAGTGACAGGATGTTCGCAGAGGGGCGCATAGAATACTTAGAAAAGTTTGAACCCGAGAAAAGAATTGTTGGGTTAAGTGGCTTTAGCGGCTATACGGTTTTTGCCTACCCTAAGCACAATCTATACATTCTAGAGTGTTCGCTTTACGGTAATGCCACCTACATCTTAAACCACGACTGGCAAGAGACGGCTCGACTAACTAAGGCAGAGATTCTGAATAACAACCTGCATAAAGACAGGATTATTCATCGTGCGAATTGGTTCAGCAAAGTAAAAGATCTATTCGATAACCATCCAGAGTCTCAATCTTAAGTATCGTCTGTAGTACAATAGTATCAACTATAAGCATCAAGGTTAGATCCTGAATAACAACTAACCTTATAAAATGAAAAATCGGAGTTGCTATCCCTTTTTAGGGTTAGACCCTCATGTCCACAACATAGAGATCCCGACCTTCCTGAGCGAGCGTGGCTACGACGTAGTAGACCTG
>CAZIOA010000060.1:0-4926 GCA_964540835.1 uncultured Candidatus Saccharibacteria bacterium | reverse complement strand
AAGCAATCCGCAGACGACTTATCAAAGCAAGCACTGAAATATCGGAGCTGGGCTATGACGAGGAGTTTAACGTCCAAGAGCTGCTGGAAAAAGCCGAAACTGAACTATTTTCCGTCAGCGACCAGAGTCTCAAGCAAGACTTGGTGAGTGTGGAGTCAATCCTCTTGGAGAACTTTGATCGCCTCGAGGAGCTGCACCGCAACAAAGGTCAGCTACGAGGCATGAAAACCGGCTACCGTGATCTGGACAATATGACCGCCGGGCTTCAGCCTAGCGATCTGATCATCCTGGCGGCACGACCTGCCATGGGTAAAACGACGCTCGTGACCAACCTCGCGTACAATGTCGCGACACTCAACAAACTGTCGGTGCTGTTTTTCAGCCTTGAGATGAGCAAGGAGCAATTGATCGACCGTATGCTTTCAGACGTCAGCGGCGTCGACTCCTGGAATATACGCACAGGCAACTTGAGTGATGACGATTTCGCCAAGCTGTCCGAAGCTTCGGGCGAACTAGCCGAAGCGCCGCTGTTTATCGATGATACGCCCGGCCTTACCGTGCTCGAGATGCGTACCAAAGCCCGCCGCGCCGCTCACAATGCGCCACTTGGCCTGGTGGTTGTCGACTATCTGCAGCTCATGCAGGCAAGTTCAGCTCGTAGCGACGGCAACCGCGTCCAAGAAGTGAGTGAGATCAGCCGCGGTCTCAAGCTTTTGGCGCGCGAACTGAACGTGCCAGTAATCGCACTGAGTCAGCTAAGCCGCAGCGTCGAATCACGCAGCCCGCAGATACCGCAACTGGCGGACCTCCGCGAGTCAGGATCGATCGAGCAGGACGCCGATATCGTCTCGTTTATCTATCGTCCCGGCTACTACAACCCTGATGATCCGGAGCTGGCAAATATCACCGAGCTGATCATCGCCAAGCATCGTAACGGTCCGACCGGCAAGATCGAGCTGTACTTCCACCCGGAGCGGCTGCGATTTATGTCCCTCGACAAACGACACGAGTAAGAACCCCTCTGTGGCAGAGTCGTGTGTGCGACATAGCAGATACTTTACCGTGCCCAAAATCTTCATCCGCCAACTGGCGGATTGAAAACTTTGGGCACGAGACAGGAGAATCCTGACTCGGCCGTCGGATCATATCATGAGAGAGGTGGTCGCAACCTACTAAGTTTTGTGAGCACCTCACAGCGACGATAAGCTCCACGCAAGTATTCTTTATCCGCTATCTGCACTTCATAGTTATGAAGGACGCGGTAAAGGTAGTCGGCTACAGTCTCTGCGACATACCTGACAAATGAATCGGTGTACCCGAGTCCGGTAATCGGATCAAAAACGCTGTCGCTCCTTGCGCCTTCGAGGACATAGGTGGCGGTTACGTTGACGATGTCAGTGATCAGCGGTGTGGGCTTCTTAGCTTTCATCCAGCCACAAACCCCCTCGACGACATTTGCCATGATATCATCGGTGGTCACTGTAACAAGCGTGACGGTCATGTTGTTCTCCTGTCTGTAAATTCAAGCGGGATTTCCGCAGGACACATACTTAAAAAGAAGTACGTTAAATAAAATTAAAGCATGAAAATAGTTATTTTGCAATATACCGCCTTCGCTTACCCCTCGTACGACGGCGTCTGTTATAATGAACGAAATGGCACGATTAAAGTTTACTGACTTTTTCGTCTACCGTTGGCGATACCAAATCGGATATAGCCTGGTGGTTCTTGTATTTATCGGGCTGCTCGTCATCGCAGGACTATATGTGCCTGGAGGCATGAGCGAACGAGAAACTGAGCAGTTCATACGGACTGCCGCGCTCGACATGCAAGACCCAGAGACGCTGGCAACGCCAAATCTACCATACTTCGCCGCTCAGCGCCTCAGCATGGAGCTGCTTGGACCGACCACGTTTGCGTTTAAGCTACCTGCGCTGGTAGCCGCGCTTTTCGCGGGTATTGGCGCCGTGCTACTGCTCCGACGATGGTTCCGACCAAATATCGCCGTGCTTGCTACTATCATCATGATCACGACAGGTCAGTTCCTCTACGTGGCGCAGTCAGGTACAGCCGACATTATGTACATCCTATGGCCGGTGTGGCTACTGCTTGCCGCGACGATGATCACGACCTCTCCGAAGTATAAACGCCTCTGGAAGGTGCTGTTTTTCATCATCATGCCGCTCAGTCTGTATACGCCGCTCAGCATCTACTTGGTACTGGCTATATGCAGCGCAGGTTTGCTGCATCCGCACGTGAGATACGTACTGAAACGCATGGCGCGTCCGCACCTGGCGATACTGCTGCTTCTGAGCGCTATCGTGATTGCTCCTCTGGTATATATGATCACGCTGAGTCCAAATCTCGCGCTGCAGTTGCTTGGCGCGCCGGGTCCTCTATCTGGCGGATGGCCGCCTGATTTGATCGCGAACCTCCAGACGCTGTCTCAGCAATATCTGAACTTCATCTCGCCACACAGCGGCGCGTTGATGACGCCCATACTTGGACTTGGCTCGATCGCGCTCATCGCACTGGGTGCCTGGCAACTATATACTATCCGCTACACCGCCCGCAGTTACACGCTGGTGGCGTGGATCATACTGCTCATCCCGGTACTGATCATCAACCCTGAATTCACGAGCGTCGCGTTCGTGCCGCTACTGCTTGTCTTGGCAAGCGGTCTCAGTTTCCTGCTCGGCTCGTGGTATGGTATCTTTCCGCGAAACCCCTACGCACGTTTCGTTGGTATCGTGCCGCTCTCTATCCTCGTGGGCGGGCTGGTTTTCTCAGGTCTGGCACGCTACTTCGACGGCTATCGTCATGATCCTATCACCGCGTCGAGCTTCACTCAGGACGTCCAGCTGTACAACGAGCATATCAATAGCAAAAATATCTCCAAGCTTGTCGTCACCGAGCAGGAGCGACCGTTTTACATCGCGCTCACCAGCTATGACGACTCGTCGGCGCCGCTCATCCTCACTGTCATACCAGCAAACGGTACGTTTGCCGCCACTCGCGCTGCTCATCAAAAAATCGACCTCATACCCACGCGGATCATCACGACCGATGACAGCGCAGAGAGCGACCGATTCTATATCTACGAGAAATAGGGGTTAGGGATTGGGAAATGGGAAACGGGGATTTATCTCTATAAAAATTACTTGAAACAGTGTATTATTACCATATACGCAAGCGAGTTTGGCTTGGGAGGCTAGTTTGAAACGATAGGCGAGTAAAACGTGTAGTGTGCTTAATGCATGCGAGTACCGAAGTACTGCCTGGTGTTCAAAATAGCCTGCAAGGCAAAGTCGGATATCATCAAGGAGGAAATACTAATGGCTTTTGACCAAATGAAAATGCTAAACGAATTGCGCAAAGCGCAAAAAGAACTAAAAAAACAAAAAGTTGTCGTGGTATCCGGAGGTGACGATGACAACCCTATGGTCGAAATCACCATCAACGGCGAACTCAAGGTCGAAAAAGTAAGCATCGATCCTGAGCAAGTCGATCTGGATGACATCGAGGAGCTCGAGAGCAATATCGAAGTCGCTATCCGCGATGGCATGACCAAGGCGCAGGAAATCGCAGCCGAGAAAATGAAGCCACTTATGGGGGGATTGGGAAACCTCGGCCTTTAGGACAGGTTTCCGGTAGATGGTAGGTAGTAGTTAGTAGATAGTAAAACTTCAAAACCAACCACCAACTACCAACTACCAACATGAGTAGCTTATTACCAAAGGCATTGACCGATCTGATCGACGAACTCGGTCGCTTACCGGGCGTTGGCGCGCGCACGGCAGAGAGGTACGCGTACTATTTGCTCAGAGCGCAACCAAACGTTACCAGCAAACTTGCTGGTAGCCTGGAAAAGCTCCACGATGGTGTCAAATCCTGTCCTGTCACGTTTGCACTGATTGACTCGTCACAAGAGGTTTCACCGCTCTACAGCGACTCGTCACGTGACAAAACCATGATTGCCGTCGTCGAGGAGCCACTTGATATCGTGGCACTGGAGCGGACAGGGCAGTACCACGGCACGTACCACGTGCTCGGCGGTGCGATCAGTCCGATTGACGGCATTGGCCCGGAGCAACTGCATATCCCTGAACTTATGGAACGAATCGTCAAAGACAAAGTTCAAGAACTCATCATCGCGACCAATGCCAGCGTCGAGGGAGAATCGACGTCGCTGTTTCTGCAGCGCCATATCAAAGATGCCGGTATGGATGTCAAGATGAGTCGTCTGGCGCGCGGTATCCCGGTCGGTGTCGACCTGGAGTACGCCGATCAAATCACCCTCAGTCATGCGCTGGAGGGCCGTAAAGAACTGTAAAAAGAAGCAACCCCCGCTGTTACACGGGGGTTGTAAGTTTGACGAAGGTATTTGTCACCACCAGGTACGTCCCGCCAAAGAATCAATGGCGCGCCGACCTCTCTTGGCAATCCTGACAGGGTCGTTTCGCCAGCGAAGCCAGCGTTCGTGTGCATTCCTGTAGGCCTGCGGCGTACCAAGCGGCAAACACACGAAGAGAACTATCCCGACAAATGCATACCACGCGCCCCGACCGATGATACGTCGCGTTTTGCGCAGCAAGCGACGATGCGCCTCGACAGTCGTGACTCCTGCTTCCATCAAAGCAGCCAAAAACCCCGCCAGAGCGATAACGACAAGACTTGGCAAGCCATTCCCAACTTTGACGAGAAAAATCGAGAGCACAATCATGCACACGACAACAGCCGCGTACTTCCAGTAGTTGTCGCTATCGGTAGACGACGACGGATCACGTCGTTCCATCTCTCCTCCTAGGATAGATTTGTCAAACTAACTGGCCATAGATATGACCGTGACGCTCATTATACCGCTCCCGTCGATTATCCAAAAGGATGAGCGCTATATGCTTTTATCAGCCGTGTCAATGTGACATA
>CAZIOA010000059.1:0-5025 GCA_964540835.1 uncultured Candidatus Saccharibacteria bacterium | reverse complement strand
CGCCCCGCGAACGTTTTGCCATCGGACGATGGTGACCCACGATTCCAGCGATAGCGTGTCGTAGCTACGACGCAAATCCTCGAGCATGTGTTCTTCGGATGCATAGCCGCAGGCTTCTCGCTCCTCCTGGCTCACCTCGGATAGACGACAGCCTCGGACATCAGTGATGTCCACTTCCGCGGCGAAAGGATCTATGGCACAGCAAAGCATTGCCGGACCCCTCTTGTATGGACATACCCCTTCGCGCAGGGTGCCCCGGATCTTTCCAGCCAGGATACGATCGCGCGTTTCATGGTTGGGTGCAATCCTGATAGCTGGCGTAATGCGCTTGATGGAACTCAAGGTGCTCACCTCTCTAATCGGTACAGCGACAAATGCCACTGGGCGCTAGTATAGCATGAGTGAAAGTAGTTCATTTCAAACCGATATCCATATTGCTTATGCTTGCATATTTCTGAAGTCAGAGGGATAATAGCGGAAAATTATCGGAGAACTCTACATGCAAGGACGTCGATATCAACTGCAGTTGACACGCGGTGAGCGCCAAGGCACGATCATCGATCGCAGTGGCAACCCTGTCACGAACCGTCATGGTACGGAGATAAGGGGCGCAGTCCTTGACCGTCACTCTATCGTGGCGCGCAATTTCGGTTCAGTCGCGCTTGCGACCATGCTTGCTCGCGGCGTGGAGCAAGTCATGCACCCGGCTATCGGCGGCGCTGTCGAGTACGTGTCGGACTTTTGGAATGGTCCGATCGGACGTGTCTATCGCTCCATGCCGCCGATTCTCAATGTGGTGTATGCCGATGATCTCGAAGCATGGGGTGAGCAGGTGCGTGATTACCATAAAAACATCAAAGGTTTCGACGAAAAGGGTCGTAACTTCCACGCGCTTGGTTCAGAGGCGTTCTATTGGGCGCACGACACGTTTGTCGACGTCAATAGACGTGTCGCCGAGCACTACAACCCTCATCCATTTACCGATGCCGATCGTGAGCAGCTACAGCTAGAGTCAAACACCTGGTATTCACGCTATAGCATGCCGATGATCGCAGTGCCTGGAAGTAGCGAAGAGTATCGCCAGTGGCGCGCGGACATGGTTCAAAACAAACTCGAGATGACACCGAGCGCAGACCGTGCAATCAATATGCTCATGGAAGGAAAACTTCCACTGCACGAAGTCATGCCACGACAATTTCGTGGACTCGCCAGGACGGCGCTGATGTCTGTCGGCGAGGCGGCGCGAATATTTGGCATCGGTGAGATGTCCGAGGATATACGAGACCGGTTCAATATACCTTTTTCAGATGAAGACCAGAAACGGCTCGACGACTTTCGCGGTGTTTCGCGACTCCTCTGGCGAGTCGCGCCAAAGCCGCTTCTCTACAACGACGAGGCCTATAGCGCCCGCCTGCGTGAAGCACACGGAAAGCACGACAATCTGGTTGATCAGGCGGCGTACCAAGGACTTCGCGCTACTGTTCGCGGCGTGAAGTTTGGCGCCACTACTCTCAAGCAAACAGTTGGCATGGCAAACCGCGTCGTCGATACCGTCCAAGAGACTACCAAAAGCCTACGCGCTCTCGTCGCTTAGCTATCCATCTTGTTAACGTTTACGGTACACCGCGGTCAAAAATTTTGTTATACTGGGGTGAATGAAACAACCGCTCGTATCGATTCATAATTTTCATTTGACTATAAACGGCAAGGATATCGTCAAGGATCTGAGTTTTGACGTTCGCGCTGGCGAGGTTTTCGCGCTTCTCGGTGCCAACGGCTCTGGCAAAACAAGCACGATCAGGTCGCTGCTCGGTATCTACAAGCCCACGAGGGGCAAGCTGCACATAGATGGCAGGACATATACGCCGCATCAGGCGCGCACCGTCGGGTATCTGCCCGAGGAGCGCGGACTATATACTCGCTCAAAGGTGCTCGACACGATGATATATTTCGGCGAGCTCAAGGGTCTGAGCCGCGATGAAGCACGAGACTTTTCTCTCGCCTATCTGGAGCGAGTGGATCTGGCAGACAAAGCAAATACGAAAATCAAAAAGCTGTCCGGCGGTCAGCAGCAGAAAGTTCAGCTGGGCGTGGCGATTATCGGTGATCCGAAGCTTTTGATACTTGATGAGCCGACCAAAGGTCTGGACCCGGTGAATCGTAAACTATTGCTCGACATCGTTGACGAGCTGCAGCAGCAGGGTTCGGCAGTCATATACATCACGCACCTTATGGAGGAGGTCGAGCGTCTGGCAGACAGGCTGCTCATACTCAAGGATGGCAAAGCACGCGCCTATGGCAGCGTGTCCGAGGTCAAGAAACAGTACAAGTCGAAATCGATCGAAGATATCTTCGTGTCGATCTACAACGAAAAAAGCAGCGAGGTGACTCATGGCTAGACTTAAAACCGTCATCAAGCATGAGTATATGACCATCGTGAAACAGCCGAGTTTCTGGATCGTCATGCTGGCGATTCCAGCTATCGTCGCGGTCGTGTTCGGGCTGAGCTATCTGGGCAACAAGTCCGTCGAGAGTCGCATGGGTGAAATCGTGAAAGATTTACGCAACGTCGCTATCATCGACGAGAGCGGACTAATCAATCGAGAAGTCGTGCAATCAAGCGGCTTGACCGTCAGTCCGTCGGATCAGAAGGATGAGCTTCGAGAGCAAGTCCGTGACGGCGAAAAGGAAGCTCTGGTGGTGTACCCTGACACGCTGGTAAAAAACCGGAAGTACTCGATTTATCTGAGCAACGACGACTTCACCAAGATGGGTGCTGTCAGTAGTCTGGCTGATAATCTACTCAGAACCAGCCTGTTCCTGCCGCTTGGATCTGCCGAGGTCATCGCACTGGCGCAGAATGGCGCCGAGAATCAGGTTACCACGTATCGCAATGGCGTAGAGACGGCCGGTATAAATGAGTACATCGTGCCGGGATTGTTCGTCGTGCTCTTTTACCTCATCTTTGCCTTTTCGGTCGGCTATATGCTGACTAGCGTGAGCGAGGAAAAGGAAAACCGATCCATGGAAATGGTACTTACTTACGTGGAGCCGCGAAACCTGATCGTGGGCAAGCTGCTGGCGGTCATACTCGTGACACTGACGCAAGTCGTCTTTTTCGTGCTGCTGGCGATTATCGCGTATTTCGCAGCACAGGCGCTTGGTAACTCCCTAGCGCTGCCTGCTGGTGTGGATTTGGAGCGACTGGTGTTTGATCCGCTCGCTATATTCTTTGGGGCGAGCTTCCTGGCAGTTGGTTTCCTGATGTTTGCCGGGTTTATGACAGCGACTGCCGCCATGGCGCCGTCTACCAAGGAAGCAAATAGCTTTTCTGCCGTATTTTATATAGGAGCGTTCATACCGTTTTATTTCGTGACGATGATCCTGACCGATCCGGAAAACCCCATCACGAAATTTATCACTTATTTCCCGCTCACGTCACCTGTCGTGACGCTGTTGCGCAACGCCGTGGGCAATCTGGAGCCGCTTGAGGCGTCGCTGGCGCTTGCTGTCATGGTCGTATTTATGATCCTAAGTATATGGATCGCCGTGCGCGCGTTTAGTCGCGGCGCACTGGAGTACTCGAGCATCACCAATCTCAAGACGTTGTTCAAAAATAGATAGGGTTTCGTTTCTAGACCGGATACTCGACGGCTGTCTCTTGTCTGACTGGTACGATATCCTGGCTCTCGTCGTCGAATCGCCACTTCTCGCAACCTGCACCCCCGGGGTAAACGATAGCATTGATACTCCTGACGGCTGCGTGCATCTCCTTTGTCGGCGCGTCTGGCGTCTCGTGTCGCAATGCCATGTATGACATGGCGGCGGCCTGAAATGCTACGCGTCGCATGTTTCCAGCAATCTTGATGGTTTTTTCGAGCGCTTCGTCGCTCACGTGGTGAGTCTCATCGGTGCCCAATGATTCTCGATACAGATTGACAGGACATGTCTCGCAGGGAGTAAACTCTTTGCTCATACTGTCACTATAGCATAGCAATCCGCGCGAATAGGAGCTTAGCGCTCGATATCAGGAGTGGAGTTCAGGCTTCTTCTGCCTCAGTCACCTCTTTGGAGAGTTCGATCTGATCGTCTGAAGAGTTTTTGAGTACGGATGCAAGTGAATCGTTTTCATCAAGAAGTGATTGAACCTTGTCCCAGATGAGGCGAGTTACCGTAGTAATAGAGAGCAGCTTTCCATTTTTCACTCCATTGATCGCGGTGAACTGGTCTGGAAATTGATCGCATAGCTTCTGATAAGTATCGACTGCGCGTTGGAGATGACTCAGGTCTGCCTCGTGGATGTCGCGCTTTTTCTCCGTATACTCGCGCTTTTCTTTTTGATCGACGAGCGTTTGAGCGATATGTGCTGGCACGAGGAGCACGATATTGAGGTCGGGCTTTGGAATTCCAAGAGTCTCAAACTCTATGTTGTATAGCCAGTCGTAGTATTTCGTTCGTTCCTGCTCGCTTTTGATTTTTTGCCCCTGATGCGCGAGGTTTGAGCCGATAAAGCGATTCGACAAGACGATCTTGCCTGCTTCGAGATCATTTTTGATCTGTTGGGCAGCATGAAATCGGTCGAGCGCGAAGAAAAGTGATGGCGTGTAGGCACCTAGCTCATCGGCATTGCCGTAATTTCCATTTAGGTATTCGCGAACAAAGAATGATGATTCACTAGCATATTGCGGAAAATCATACGTTGCGACATCGTAGCCAGCTTTTTTTAGCTTGTCGGTGATGATTTTGAACTGCGTTCCCTTGCCGGAGCCATCACTGCCCTCTATGACGATGAACACGCCCCTGCCCGTCACTATTTCACGCCCTCTGGGAGTCCTTTGATTTTGAGTGGTGATTTGCGCTGGTCTTTGTAAGCGCGTGGGAGCATGTCCTCTGGCTTCCAGGTAGCGATGAGCTCATCCAGGTCGCTGGTGTGCTGGTACTTTCCGCTGACGCCGCCGCGCCCCTCGCTGTAGTCACCGTCGACCACGCCGGTTTTGTGAAATATCAACTGACCGATACGTTCAC
>CAZIOA010000058.1:0-5122 GCA_964540835.1 uncultured Candidatus Saccharibacteria bacterium | reverse complement strand
TCACTTTGTGTATCTACTTTGGAGTGCTCATCAGTATTCCTGTTATCTTGTACCACGCGTATCGATTTCTGCAACCGCTGTTGAAAGGCGCGTCACGTCGTTTCATGGTCATTTTGATCATGCTATCGAGTGTTTTGGCAATTGCTGGCGCGTCGTTTGGATACTTTATCGCGATACCTGCGGCGATTAATTTCTTGACGACATTTGCGGGTGACGCTGTCACGCCAAACCTGACAGCTGACTCATATCTCGGCTTCGTCGTCGCGTATATGCTCGGGCTTGCCGCCCTGTTCCAGCTACCACTTTTGCTCTTCATGTTTGACCACATCAGGCGTATTCCTCCCGGTAAACTCCTCTCCACGCAGCGATACGTGATCATCGGTGCTGTCGTGGCAGCTGCTATCATCACCCCGACACCAGACGTCGTCAACCAGATGATCGTAGCTGGACCGATTATCGCTGTATACCAACTAGGGGCAATCGCCGTTTTTGTCAGGCGCAAGATTCGCTCTAGGACAAAGCAAACACCGGTAAATGCCACTATCGACACAGTACCGGTCCCCGTACCGGTAACGGAGCAGATACCAGACACGGAAGAGCCAGTCGAGGAAACTTTCGCACGAGTACGCGAAGTAGTGATACGACCGTCATCGTCAAAACCACGCTCTATAGACGGATTCATATCACCTCGAGCTATGTCGGTTCAGGTTTCGAAGAATCCCGATGAGAGAATAAACACGTCTCGTGAATTACCACGCTCACGACAGATGCGTTCAATCGACGGCTTTTTGCCAGCATAGCGAGTATAATGAAAGAATTCATGGTAGGTTGGCGCGTTACTATCGTTTTTATCGGTTTATTTTTGAGCTTGATATCCGTACCGGCAAGCGCGGCTGAATCAAGGAGCAAGGGACTGTATGTATCACCTCTACATCACGAGATGACTATTGACGCGGGCGCGACCGAGACGCGATTTTTCACGATAGCGAACCTGACTGACGAGCCGATGACAGTCAATCTTTTCGTCAAACAGTTTTCAGTACAGGACTACACATATAGGCATGAATTCAGCGCTCCGCAGGCAGATTGGGTGAAACTCAAAAACAAGCAAGTGCGCTTATCGCCGAATCAAAGCCAAAAAGCACTGTATGAAGTGGTAATTCCGGAAGGTTCAGCCGCTGGCGGCTACTACTACTCACTTTTTGCTGCTACCACGACAAGCACGACAGGGGGAAAGAGTACCGTACAGGCGGCGACGCTTCTCTATCTCACCGTGGATGGCGACGAGGCGACTCGATCGAGCGTGTTGCAAAATGAAAAAATCCCCACCTTTGTGACCGAGAGCGAAGTACGATACGAGTTTGATGTCAAAAACACCGGCAACACACATTTTGATGGTTATTTTTACGCGAGACTTGACGGATTATTCGGTAAGCATGCAGAAACAGGTGTCACCCGCATGCTGCTGCCCGGGACAACAAGGGAGTTCAAAGACATGCTTTCATCGCCATTACTTCCTGGCATATATCAATTGACGTACGGCTATAAAGTTGCTTCTTTCCCTGGTATGGACACGGAAAAGACAGCGACAATTATCTTTATTCCGCCGTGGTCGGTTGTCGCGTTGTTGCTTGTTATCCTGACCGGCAAATGGCTATGGCAGAAACGCCAGCCAGCAGCAGGTCGTGGTTAACTTTCGCCGACTGCGGTGTAGGTAACGTCGACGGTATACACGCCGGAACTTTTTACGCGGTCGATAACCGCGCCGTAGGTGACTGTAGTGTCGTCGCCACTTTTGTAGGGACCATCGGCGTCTTTTATCAACGCTTGTGACAGCGTGATGCCCTTGAAATTCGACGATGATCCAGTCGTATTGTATCCCCAGCTATTGACAGCCAGCGGGGCGGCATTACTGTTGTCACTGGCGGCGACAGTATCGGAGCCGTTTGACATGGAGGTGGCAGAGGTTGCATTCACGTACAGTTTATAACCGACTACGTCGGTAGAGGCCACCGTGACCGTATGGGTACCGGTACCGCTAAAACTCTGGCCGGTAAGCTCCAGCATGAGACCGGTGTTGTTGCTCAAAGAAATCGCGATGCTGGTCTCGGAGCCAAAGGGAACGTCTTCGCCAAATACGCCAGCACCAAAGGGAGATGCCGAAGCGGGCTGCTGGAAGATCACGCAGCAGGCAAGCACGAGAGATACGACCACTAAATGAGTTTTGCGAACGTTCACATCATCACTATAGCAAATACGGAACTATGTCTCTCAATCCATCTCCACGTTTTCTTGACTTTCTGCTTATGGTCTGTTAGACTGGCTGAGTAAGACGATTATGGGATTGTTTGGGAACTAACATAGTGAAAAAATCCTTCATGCAGCGAGTTGGAACATGGGGAGCTGTAGCTTCGATAGTGGGCATTATGCTTGCGCCTGCCATCGTATCGGCTGCATCTGACAGTGACAGTACGACGATCGAAGCGACCGTTGACTCAGTCATCTCTATGAGTACAAGTGGTACGGTGACAATTTCTCTTTTGCCGACAAGTAGCGGTGCTCTCAGTAGCAGCAGCGATACGGTGACGGTGAGTACGAATCACTCCGGCGGCTATACCTTGACGCTGAAGGATGCCGACGCGAACACGAGTCTTGTGAGCGGAGGAAACTCTTTCACTGCGCATACGGGAACGCCTGGGGATCCGACGGCATTGACTAACGGTTCGTGGGGTTTTGCTGTCGCGGGCGGCAATTTTGACCCTAGCTACGACGCCGAAACGAACAATTCATCCAGCACGTCTACGTGGGCCGGTATCCCGGCAAGTAGTGGCTCTGCGGCAGAGCTCAAATCGACAACGTCTACCGCGACGAACGATGCTACCACCGTGTGGTATGCCGTCAAGGCGGATACAAGCCAAGCAGCCGGTACATATACCGACTCGGTCACGTATACGGCAACGACAAACTAAATAAGACGCAAGGAGTAGTATGAGGGTATTGCGAAGTAGTTTTGCCACTACCGCGACGAGTCATCTTTCGGTACGGAATGCTTATGTACTGGTAATTGCTCTGGTGCTCGTAGTATTGATCACTATACTCCCACACACTGCCTTAGCTCAGAGCGGCGATACGGAGAGCATCACTATGTCTCCGACTCAACGTACATATACGGTTGACGCAGGTAAAACCATCACCGACAAACTCACGATCGTCAATGACGGTACGACGGCGTATGATTTCATCGTCTACACCCGTCCGTATTCCATAAAGGACAACCAATATACCAATCCGGATTTCACTACCGCTGAGAAAAACGCTGACCTATACGGATGGGTACGGTTTCCCAAGACGAAGTTTCACCTGAAGCCGAACTCGACGACAACCGTCGAATATATAGTGAACGTCCCGCGTGAAGCTGCGTCTGGCGGACACTATGGCGTCATATTCGCAGAAGTCCAGCCGGTGCAAAAAGAGCTATCCGGCAACTCTGTCGTCCGCAAAAAACGCGTCGGAACGATCGTTTACGCGACAGTGAAAGGTGACGTAAAACGTGCTGGCGAAAGCTTGGATGGCGACATACCGTTTTGGCAGGTAGAGCCGCCGCTCCGTGCCACGGTCGTGGCAAAGAACACGGGCAATACCCACTTTACCGACACTATCCAGCTCGTCGTCCGTGATATCTTCGGCAATGTGAAGTACAAGACGGTCAAGGACTACAAAGTTCTCCCGGACACGACCCGTACCATTGACATCGAATGGCAAAATGCATCATGGTTCGGTCTCTACAACGTCGAAACGCAACAGGAGTTTCTCGATAGCACGACGACATCGCAAGGCTTGGTACTGATGATGCCGAGGTATATACCTGTTTCCTTGCTCGCGATCATCCTAATCGGAGGCGTGTATGTGGCGGTGCGCCGACAAAAGAAATAAAAAAATACAGTTCATATCGCTTTTGGCTGTCTTTGGTCTATGCGTGACGCTTAATGCATGCGTCCTCGATCGGGCTGCTTCAGCACAGGGCGGTTCGACCGTAGGCGCGGTCATATGCGAGGAAAGTTCGCAGATAACACTCACGAAACCTGTCAGCGACAGCGTGGTGACAACCTCGACAGTCACGCTGGAAGGCTCGGTTGACCAAGCCGGTCAGATCGAGATCAAAGTCGATGGTATGTATGACAGCACGATACCGCTGAGCATAGGCCAGAAATCATTTACAGGTTTTGTGCAGCTGGAGCCGGGGACGCATACCATCACCATAACGGCTATCAATATATGCCAAGGTGAAAACGGCGTAACGGAAGCAGTCGTGACGTACCAACCGTCACCGCAAGCCCCATCAAAAGGAGTGGACACGCCGACGACGGTCGGAGGCATGACAGAGGAGGCTCTCCTGCCAACAGACATGTCGGCGAGAGAGCCGCTCGGCGTGATCGAAGATATACTTGAGCCTATAGGTGGCCTGGCTGATTGGCTCAATATTGATCTCGGAGGCGGCGCGAATCAAGAGCTGAGCAGGCTTTCGGTAGGCCAAGCGTTGGCACTGACTGCCGGGATGTATCTCGCGATTATCGGTCTTGCACCTGTCGTTCTCACGAAGGTTGCCGCTATTCCCTTTGTCGCGAGCAGATTGTCCGTGCTTCCGGCATCTCGCAGGATGATGGTGCTGTCGCGCGGCGTCAGAGTTCTCGGTGCCATATTGATCATCTGGATACTTTTCTTCTCGTAAAGTGTCGTTTGCAACCGGTTGTTGTTATGCTTATTCTAAAGTATACTGTGGTTCAAGAGGGTAACAGACATGAAACAAGTTCAAGAGCTGTTGACGAGGCAAATGACACGCAAAGAGTTTTTGCGTCTTTTTGGGGTAGCGGTTCTCGCTTCGTTCGGCGTGAACAACTTTATTTCCTATTTGCTCAAGAATTCGAAACAACCAAGCCGTGATGCTATGAGCGGACAAGGGATGGAAAGAGGCGGCAGCGGCTTCGGATCCCGCAGATTCGGACAATAATCCGTTCTTTCTCAGTTTTTCATTGCACTCACGCTTAGCTATAGGTATACTTATGACAGGTCTTACGGAGGGCCAGTTAATGTATAGCGGGGGTAAGTGAAACAGGGTAAACGA
>CAZIOA010000057.1:0-5160 GCA_964540835.1 uncultured Candidatus Saccharibacteria bacterium | reverse complement strand
ATTATCCAAAAGGATGAGCGCTATATGCTTTTATCAGCCGTGTCAATGTGACATATTTCACACACCTCTGTTATAATAAATACAATGTATAGTGAAGCGACGAAACTGATTGGTGATGCCAGCAAAGTCATAGTCATCCAGGCGGAGAATCCTGACGGCGACAGTGTCGGCAGCAGTGTCGCACTAGAGGAAATACTCAGCGACTTGGGCAAGGAAGTCATCCTATATTGTCCGGTCGAGATACCAAAATATCTCCGCTATATCAACGGCTGGGATCGCGTCGTGATGGATTTCGACACCAGCGCCGACCTGGCAATTATCGTCGATACCGCCGCCGACGTGCTCATCACGAAAGTTCTCGAAACGCCTGGCGTACGGCACTACCTGGAAACGCATCCCGTGCTCGTGATCGACCACCATACGACCAAATCGAACTTGTCGTTTGACCATGCTATCCTGTCTGACGATGCTGTCGCGACTGGCGAGGTCATATACAATCTGGCAAACGAGAACGGCTGGCGCATCAGCAAGCAAGCGGCAGAAGACATGCTCGTAGCCATCATGAGCGACAGCCTGGGACTGACGACCCAAGGCGTGACACACAAGACTTTTTACGTATGTAGCAAACTCGTCGAGCTGGGCGCACATAACTCTGCCATAGAGGAACGTCGGCGTGAATTCATGAAGAAATCTCCTGAGATCCTCGCGTACAAAGGAGAGTTGATCGGCCGTATAGAGTATTTCCTGGACGGCAAGCTCGCGCTCGTGCACGTACCATGGGACGAGATACAAAAGTATAGCGACCAATACAACCCAAGCATGCTTGTACTCGACGAAATGCGTCTCGTAGAGGGCGTGGAAGTCGGCGTAGCGATCAAAACGTATCCTGACGGCAAGGTGACCGGCAAGCTGCGCAGCAATACGCCGGTTTCCGAGACGATCGCCGGTTACTTTGGCGGCGGCGGCCATCAATACGCGGCAGGATTCCGGGCGTACGAGGACTACGACAAGATCGTCCGCGAGCTTATAGACGCGACAGACAAAGCGTTACGGGTGCATGGAGATGAAAGCAGGAACTAACGACATGATAATCAGGTTATACAATACACTGACGAAAAGAATCGACGACCTCATACCACTCAGTCCGCGCCAAGTGTCGATATATAGTTGTGGTCCAACTGTCTATGACCATGTACACATCGGCAACCTCAGCGCGTTCATCACCGCAGACGTACTGCGACGTGTCATCGTCGCCTGTGGCTTGCCCGCAAACCATGTCATGAATTTTACTGACGTCGACGACAAAACAATTCGACGCAGCAGAGAACTATATCCGCACGACGATGCCATGGATGCGCTTCGAAAAACGACAGAAAAGTACAGTAAGCTTTTTCTCGAGGATATGACCGCCGTCGGCAACGACGTGGACGTACTGACGTTTATAAAAGCTGCCGACGACAAAACGATCGAGGGCATGCGCTTGCTCATCACTGATTTGTACAAAAACGGCTTTGCCTACATCGCAGACGACGGCGTGTACTTTTCGATCGACGCGTACAAAAAGTCTGGCAAGAAGTACGGGCAACTGACAGAAATCACCGAAGCCAGCACGTCGAGCGAGCGGATTCAAAATGATGAGTACGACAAGGATTCGGCGCATGATTTCGCGCTCTGGAAGGTCAAAAAACCAGGAGAACCCTCGTGGAGATTCACACTTGACGGCAAAACTATAGATGGCAGGCCGGGCTGGCACATCGAATGCTCCGTCATGAGCCGCATGGGGTTAGGACAGCCGTTTGACATCCACACTGGCGGCATCGATCTCATATTTCCGCACCATGAAAACGAAATAGCACAAAGCACCGCTGGTCACGACGACCAGGCATACGCGCAAGTTTTCGTCCACAACGAGCACATCCTCATCGACGGCAAAAAAATGGCCAAAAGCGCAAATAACTTCTACACGTTGAACGACCTCGTAGGCAAGGGCGTCGATCCGCTGGCGTTCCGTCTGCTCGTGCTGCAGTCTCACTATCGCAGTCCGACAAATTTCAGCTTTGATAACGCCGCCGCCGCTACGAACCGTCTGCGTCACTGGCGCAACGTCGCGGCGCTCCGCCACCAGACACACAAGACCGTCGATAATGACGGCGAGCTTCCATCGCTTGCAGTTATCGGCAAAATACATGAGGTATTATTTGACGACTTAAACACTCCCGAGGCGCTGCGCATTATCGATCAAACCTTTTCTGAAATCGAGTCCCATAGCATCGACAAGGTCGACCGTCATGCGCTCGTGCACCTCCTTGAAGCGATCGATGACGTGCTCGGACTCAAGCTGCTCGAGACCACGCCCGACATCACCGATGATCAAAAACAAGTCATGCTGGAGCGCGAACGGGCACGGGAGGCAAAAGACTGGGCAAAATCCGACAAGCTCCGCGATGAGCTAGCAGAGCAGGGGATTGTCGTGCGTGATACGGCTGCCGGATCTGTGTGGGAATACAAGGGTAAGTTAGTAGGTAAGTAGGCTAAAATACTAGAGTACTAACATGCTAGTAAGCTAGATTATTGCATTTTATAGCTTTCATGTTAAAATATATTTATTGTTCGTACGTCAACAACAAGGAGAAATCATGGGTCGCAACGATCCTGAGCGCCTACAGGCGATCGAAGCATCGCTGTCAGCAATGACACCATGCGTCGAAGAAACGATTATCGAGGGTTCTGATCAATCCTACGGCGAAGAAGCCGTCGAGATCGAGATGGACTACAGTGCCTACACTGAAGCCAGCGCCATTTACTCGCAGCTCAAACTGCAAGGTAAAACGCCGGTTTCATGGTGGCGAGATCAACAACGAACCGACTACAATCAGAGAATCTACTTCGCCCTCGAAGACATCTGGGAAGCTCGCGAGGAGCCCCTCGATCCAGAAGGCGTGGAATCGTTAACGGACCAGGAAGTCGCTGAGGAGAAGTGGGAGGAAGAACTGACTACTGGTCGATTCGACAGCCCGGCAGATCACCTCGACGAATGGAGCGGTCCCGCTATCCCGATGTCTGCCGTCGAGAACTTCGGCGTTGAACGTGACGGCAACGATTCGTCAGCGGAGAAGCTGTTGCGGGATATCCTGCACGGAGAACCCGACGATTCAAAATGCCCGAACTGTGGACTGATGGAGATCGGTTGCGCCCTGGCAGGTTGCAACGTCAACGTCAACGCCATCGACGACACAACGCAGATCTCCTAAGTACGAGCAAGCCCCGCACCAATTCCGGGTGTAGCAATCTATAAATAGATTGTGAAACGCCGCGAATTGGTGTGGGGCTGTTTGTTTTTTTGAAATAGATTGACATATCATATTGATTATGCTATAATAAACGTGTTCGCAACTTGAGACGTAGAAATGGAGTTCCCGTGGTTAGCACCGTGATGACAATCACGCATGACGACATCACTCCGGAAGAGTGGTCGATCATCGAAGAAATCTGGACGATCCAAGCCGAGCAGGAAGCGCTGATCCAGCGCAGCGTCGACAGCAACATCGCCGACGCCATCCTGGATCAGACTGACGTGTTCGCCCCGAGCGACTACGGCCAGGTCGGCACCCAACTCATGCTCGTGTAGAGCATCTGAAATAACTCAATAGCGAATAACCCCGGTCTATAACCGGGGTTATTGTATGTTCGGGCTCGTTATGTCGCTATGCCAACCTGTGCGTCGGTTTCTCGTTATGTACCAGTCGCTTGCGCTCCAGATAATCCTCGATCAATACCTTGATGCTGCCAGCAATCGGGATGGAGATGATACCGCCAGCGATACCAAACAAGTACAAACCTACCGTCACGGACGCCAAAATCGCAAGTGCTGACAGCTTGACCGTCTTTGACTGGACTGTTGGCGAGATAAAGTTGTTTTCGATCTGTTGGTAGATCACGAAGTACACCGCGAAGACGATCGCCGCCGTCACGTCATTGAGTGCGAGAAGGATACAGATGATTACTCCGGCAATCGTCGCGCCAAACATAGGGATGAGCGACAATACGAACGCGATAGCCGCGGCAGGTAGCGCGATGTTTTGCGGCACGTTGAATATCCAACCCAGAACAAAGACAGTCAGTCCGGCAAAAAACGCGCCGATACTCGAGACTGTCAACTGTCCGACGACGTACCCTGTCACCGCATGGTACATCTTGCTCGCAAGCTCTTTGTGGTGCTGCATCTTGCGCTTGTCCGTATATGCGCTCCATATAAACCTCAGTGCGCGAGGAGCCTCAATAAGCATTAGAAATGTTAGCACGAGCGTCAAAAAGGCAGCCGTTATGAAACCAAGCAGCGAACCGACGCTTGAAACCACGCCTTTTCCGATATCCGTTGCCCAGTTTGATGCCCAACTAGAGGCGCTGCTTTTCGCTGATTCCAGCGCTTGGTTGAGCTGCTCCTCCAGTCCGTAGTGGGCAGCGACATTCGTCAATCCTTGCCACTGTGTCTGCGCCTGGTCGATAAACGCCGGAACTGACTCTGCGACCTTGGCCGTCTGCTCGATAATCGGCGGCGTGACAAAAAAGATGAAGCTACCGAGAAACGCAACGACTGCGACGTACGCGATCAATGTGCCGCCGACACGGCTTTTACCAGGCAGGATGCTCGCGAGCGCACTGACAGGTTTGTTTAGCGCAAGTGCCAGGAAAAAGGCGACCCCGAGGATGATAAGCGCTTGCTGCGCCGCGATAATCACGGCAAAAGCCACGACGAAACCGATGACGACCAGCCAAAAACGGACAAATGTCTGTGTCTCGATATCGATGCGTGTTCTCATTACTGTCAGTATACCTTAACGAAAAGGTCTTTTCTAGCTTATACCTTTTTGAGCAAACGTGCTCTCGACTCCACGCCCCATCCAAAACCAAATTTGTACAACACAATGACGGCAAGCAGGTAGCTCGTCAGTATGGCGCACTCGCTCAATATTGGCGCCCGTAGCAGCAGAATCGTGCCGGTCGTAAACCCAATAACCGCAAGTACCGTACCGATAGCCGCGACGCTCACAGAGCGTCGAACACCGCGGAGCGCAAACGCTACCGCCGCCGACGTCAACACCAGCGAAGCAATCATCGATACCACATGGAGAGCGACTAATCCTACATACATACCCCCAT
>CAZIOA010000056.1:0-5204 GCA_964540835.1 uncultured Candidatus Saccharibacteria bacterium | reverse complement strand
CTCAGAAGTGCCCGATATGCACACGCGTGCGATCAAGCACCCATCGACCGGGACGAGACATGACGGCTTTCATCATCGCGCGATCGCGCATATTTCGCAGTGCGGGACGTGCATCGATCTGGAAAAGCCGTGCCCAGTTGATCATCATGCGCATGACGATACGTGCTTGCAGTTCTAGAGCCTTTTCTTTCATCCGTGCTCCTAAGGTACGAGGGTTTCTCACCCTTGGGTTGTTGCCACGCTTTCACTTTGCGTTGGTATTTATACTATAACATTATAGTCATAGTTTTTCAAGTTTTTCAGGGATTATCGTTTCGCTCCTACTTCGTCCGGCCAGATAATGCTTCGATTTCTTTTTGAGCGTTTTCCAGTTGTTGCTTTAGCGCGGCATTGACTTCTCGCTCTTCATGCAAGAGCAATGCGTTTTGTATGGCGATAATCAGTTCGTTGCTTATTTCTTTGAGAACCGCCAGGTCGCGTTTCGTGTAGCTTCCAGTCATGTGATCGCCGACCATGAGATACCCGATGATTTCTCCGGCATGCCTCAGCGGTAGGACAAGCGCCACTTCATGGCCTACCAACATACGCCATAGATCAGGATTTTCATCTTCTATAAGATCAGTGACGATAACAGTGCTTTTCATCCTCATGACGTACGCGTCGAGCATGTGCGCGTCCTGGATCAGCAATCGCGAATGCCCTTTGGTACCTGCTGACAGATGGTGTGCGATCGCGTTGGAGTAGTACAGGAAGAAAAGCGCCTGCTCCGCCTTGAACGTCGAGGCGATTTTTTCGGAAGTTCGTCTGAGAAGTCCCCTGAACTCCATCGGCGACGCCAGCAAATCGCTTAGCTCAGCGATGAACACCTCTCCCTTATATTGTCCGCGAAAGAATATCCTCGTCGTGATAAAGTCAAAAAATTGCCAGATCGGGTGAAAGAGAAATGCCAGAACTATCGCAAAAATGGCGTAGATAGGGCTAAATCCTGTATCTGCCCTGCCTTCGAAAAGCGTGATCGATACGAGAAACGCCATAGCGTAGTATGAAAATGCAAGCACCAGCAGCGTAAGGATAAATGTGATGCTCCGTACCAGTGCCAGCCTTATATCAAACAGCTGGTGCTTAGCAATCGCGAATGCTATCATCCCGACCATGACAAGAGAGAAAAGCGGACCGAAACGACTGGATGTCCAGTCGTCCGTAAGAAGCGGTATGATGGCATTGGATATTACCACGGAAATCGCGTACACAAACAGTGCTACGAGAACGATAGCAACCTGATTTTTTCGATGACGCTCTGTCGCTTTCCTGGCCTGCTGAATAAAATTGACCGGAAACACGATTAGCCCCTGCAGTACGTATACGATAAATAGGGCGTACGCGGGTCCATACTCCAAAACAGCACCAGATGGACCAGGCACGGATTCCGCAACGATCAAAGGCGTTACTGCCAGTCCACCGACTATAACGGCAAGCCATGGTTGTATACGGTTATAAAACCTGCGCTTCAGAGCATCATGTCTCGGAAAAACTCGACTAAAGGTGATTATGCTATACGCGATCAGCACGCCGCCAAGCAACGTGAGTCGTGTCGCGATCGTCGTTGCGGATACGTCCGATGAATGATCAGCCAGGTAATTCATCGTCGCCCAGAAAATAATCGCGAAACAAACGAACGCGAACATCCTGTTCACTCTTGCTCTAGGGTTACGCTGAAGAACACTAATTCCAAGAAAGAGATTTGTCACGTTGACGGCGAGAAGGATTACCAGATCAATGCTCATGTTTAACTATTGTACGATATAAATTTACATTACACTTAAAATTGCGCGTCGACCAACAGCTACCCGTGCAAATGCCCGTGCGTGTACTTCACTATGCCGCGAAGCCGATTCTAGGTTATTCCATCCCTGGTTCAAATCTATAAGTATAGGTGACGTCGGGGATCCGAAATAATCAACTGTTGGCCCCAGTGATGTGAATGCGTCACCAAACAAAGGCTTAAGAAGTTTTTGGTAAACATACTCATCAGAGCTCACGAGAGCATACTGCCGTCTTTTTTCAGCATCTAGGCCGTATCCGATGATACCGCCGTAAATTTCTGCTCCTGCGCCAGGGCGCGCGGCCGTCGTCGCGAGTTCGTACATATTCTCCGGATTGATATCCGCAAGACGAGACCAACCTTCGTCGCTGATAGAAAAAGCTATCTTTGGATCGCGTGCATCATCGAGCGTTTTAAAGCCCCGTTCCGAAGGCCTGATAACGCGAGCACATGCAGTGATGCTTATTTGCGTATCGGCTTCCCTGAGAGCAACAAGCATTTCGGTGGAATCGAGATACTTAGCATATTGTCCTGCCAACTCTTCTTTGTCCCTTGCATATCCTCTACTAACAAAAACGTCTGCCTCGAGATCCGTGGCAGGATCCCAGAGTTCAGACAAAGCATTGATAAGATTGACCGTAGAATTTTCACTCATGTTTTTTGTGCCTGCTTAGTGTTGTTATTTTCGACAAAATAGTTCCTCGGGATTTCAAAACCGTTAAAATTGCTGGCATATACCTGCGTGTAGGCTCCGGCTGAAGCAATACAGAGCCTGTCGCCGAGTTGGGTGCTAGCTGGTAACTCATACTTCATACCGATAGTGTCGTACGGGTCGCACGTAGGGCCAGTAAGGATAAACTCGTTATATTGGACACTAGTGTCTCTCCGGGTCAGGCTAAAAATGGGGTAGCGCCAGGTATCTTCTTCTAGCGGTTCGACTAGCCCCTGGAACGCGCCCATATCCAGGTGAAGCCACTCCTTCTTGTCACGCTGCTTTCGCGCGATCACCGATGTCACGATAATACTGGACTCGGCGACAATATACCGTCCAGGCTCCGCGATCACCCTCAGGTCATTGGGCAAATACGTTTTAATCGCTTTATTTACTACCTTGCATGTTTCTCTGATAGTAGGCACTGGTTGCCCGTAGTCAGCCGCGAAGCCGCCACCTATATTTACCACCGATATACCTATTCCCTCCTGCGCAAGATCATTGGTTAGCCCGCCGCACAGCTCAAGCGCGCTGCTCCACACCGATATTTGTTCCGCCTGAGAGCCTACGTGGAATGTCAAGCCAATCACACTCAGACCCGCTTCTTTCGCGGCTCGAGCCATGGGTATCACCTCATCTTTAGTGAGTCCGAACTTCGAAAGAGGAAATTTGCTTCCGTGATCCACGACTTTCAAGCGAAGGTATACGGAAGCAGCCGGAGCATAGTAAGCGAGTTTGCGTATTTCATCGAACGAATCAATCGCGTAGTGACGTATGCCCCGTTTGTATGTCTCTGCGATATGCCGCGATGACTTGACCGGATTGCTAAAATTGATTCGCTCCGGGTCAGCATGCAGACGGTCAAGCATTGCAAGTTCACCAAAGGACGCGATGTCGAATCCGTCCGCATGCTTTGCGACCGTGTTTATCACTGCTTCGTCATTATTACTCTTCAACGAATAATAAATCTCGACTCCTGGCAAAAGTTCTTTGAGCTCGAGGATTTTATCCTCGACTATAGAGAGATCCGTTAGTATATACGGCGTCGGATATTGGTGGGATTTCGCATGTTTCAGCCATGCGGTCTTATGACTATTTTTCATTAAGCTATACCCTCGCTAAAATTCACTCGTCTCTCATAGTTTACACGAATCGTAAGCATTGTGCTTATACATGCGGCAAAATAGCAACTTTGGGGATTCGTCTGGATAAAAAGCAGTTTTTATATTACGCTGGCTATATGACCAAAATTGCAATCATCGAAGACGACGCCGTTATAAGTCAAATGTATCGAATGAAATTTGAAGCCGACGGCTTTGAAGTACAAGTAGCGGACAATGGCAAGTCAGGCGTCAGCATGGTGCAGACGTTTGCGCCTGACCTCATCCTCCTCGACCTACAAATGCCCGAAATGAATGGCGAGGAAGCGCTCGGACGTATCCGCTCGCAGCCATGGGGCGCCAAGATCCCTGTCATCATCCTGACCAATCTTGGCATCGAAGAATCGCCGAAGTCTCTCCGTGAAATGGGTATACATAGCTATATCGTCAAGGCCGAGCTGACACCTAGCCAGGTAGTCGACAAGGTGAAAGAAGCGTTAAATTTGTAGATGGTAGTTAGTAGATTGTAGATGGTATAGCAGCGCTATTTTTTACCACCTACCATTTACTAAATACTACCTACTGCCTTCGTGCCGCGCGGATGACGTTGTCAAAAAGTGCGGCGACGGCCAGGCGGCTTGAAAGGCGGCGTGATTACTTCTCTGCAGTACTCTGTGCCGCACGAATGACGTTGTCAAACAACGCCGTGACTGTCAGCGGACCGACGCCGCCTTTCTCCGGCGTGATTGAGATGTCTGGGCGGGCACGAAGATCCGGCGAGACATCTCCGACGATTTTGCCATGCTCAGCCGCCGTGCCCGCGTCGACGACAACCGCGCCGTGTTTCACATGGTCGGCACCTATCAACCCCGGCACGCCCACGGCAGTGATGATTATGTCGAACTCCGGCAGCCGTGATTGCATGTCACGGCTTTCGCTGTCAAATACCGTCACGTCATAGCCGCTGTCTCGCCAGATACGATTGAGTGGCGAGCCGACTAATCGCCCGTTGCCAACGATCGCGATCTTTTTACCCTTTAGCTCGACATTGTACCCAGCAAGCAACCATATGATCGCGAGTGGCGTCGCAGGATCAAGCACAGCGCCCGACCCAAGTCCATCGACATCTTTTGCAGGTGCGACCGCGTCAACTGCTGCCTGCGTAGCTGACTCGTCCGCGAGCGGCAGCTGGATGATGATGCCGTGGACGGAGGGATCATTGTTTAGCCGCTCCAGGACACCCGTCAGCTGCTCCTGGTCAATCTTGTAAACATCGACATCTATCAGTATATCGGCGCCATATGCCTTTTTTAACCGGACATATGAGTCAATCACCGGACTGTCTATAGTCTGTATGATAGCCAGGCGTGGAAACACATGGTGTGCCTGACGAAGCGCGCGCACTTGTCGAGCCTGACGCTCCTTTATGAATCCAGCGAGTTCCGCTCCATTGAGAATCCTCACTTTTCATTCTCCGTTCTTCGTTCTTCGTTCTTCATCCTCTCATTAGCGTATCATGTAATATACGTTTCTTAAGAGTGTACATGCTAAAATACGAAGAGAGTATGGA
>CAZIOA010000055.1:0-5463 GCA_964540835.1 uncultured Candidatus Saccharibacteria bacterium | reverse complement strand
ACGCCACCGCCGCCTCCGGAACACAAGGTTCCTTGTGTGATTCCGGGGCCGAACGGTTGTTCGACAGGCGACGGTGGGACCATCAAACACCCGGCACCGGATCAGCATCGGCCGGAAATTCCAGGTCCGGATAAGATCGAGGGTCCACCGACGGTGACGACGTTCGCGCCGCCACCGCCGCCGCCACCTCCGGCTCCTGTACCGGATGCAACACCCGCTCCGCCTAGCTTCACTCCACCGCCTCCTGCAACGGGAGCGCCAGAGCCTGAAGAAGCGCCAAGCGAGTGTGTCAATCCGCCGGGGATGAACGTCTGCGGCTAGGTATCTACCGAGCAGGGTGGGGGAGCGAGCTTTACAGCTCCCCCACCCGCTCTCTACTCCAGACGGCTTTATACTTTGCGTCTTTTCAAGCCAGACATAACCTGATTTCTCCCACGAGGCAGCTTAACAACCAGATTGCGTAAAATTACCCGAAACCGGATAGATGTTGTTGAAACCTATTAACTATCAATCTCTTTGTGGCAACTGCCACATGGAAAGGAGACGCATATGAATAAGCTACGAAACTTGCTGCGCTACGCTCCTAAGCGTACCGCTGCTCTCGTCGCAGTTATCGCTGCGGCAATCATCGTACCTGCTAGCTTGCTAGCATGGGGCCCAAGCCGCCCTACTTTCACGGAGCAGAATCCTGCTTCGTATATCACGTTCAACTCAATAACTAACAACTCTGTCTATGGTGATGAACGTTTGTTCGCTACTATAAAAGACGCAAATGACCCAGATATGGCTTGGCAAGACGAAGTCACTGTCCAACCTGGCAAGGAATACGTCGTGCGCATGTACGTGCACAACAACGCTGCCAAGCATCTCAACAAGGTCGCCGTAAACACCCGCGTGAGTGCAGCCATCTCGACCGAGACTGCAAAGGAAAACTTCATCAGCACGTTTATCAGCGCTGACAATGCCAATCCTCAAAAGGTTTGGGATGACGTCAAACTGATGTCTGATCGAAACTTCAACCTCGCCTATATCCCTGGTTCTGCAACCTGGCACAACAACGGCGTCGGTTCAGCACCACAGGGCGCTAAACTGTCTGACAGCATCTTCACTAGCACCGGCGCACTGATCGGTCATAACGCCTTGGATGGTAAAATCCCTGGCTGTTATGAATTTAGTGGTTTCGTATACTTCATGGTTAAACCACAGTTTGCTGAGAATCCAGATTTCACCATAAGTAAAAAGGTCAGTAAGCACGGGGCCAACAAGTGGGTTGAAAACTACACAGCGAAGCCTGGCGAAAAAGTTGACTATCTGATCAACTACCGCAACACAGGTGATTCACAGCAAGACAATGTCACTATCCAAGACAAGCTCCCAAACCATATCAAGTACATTCCTGGTAGCGCGAAACTTGGTAACGCTTTGCACCCAGATGGTATCAAGACTAATGACGGCGTAACCGGCAGGGGTCTTAACGTTGGTTCATACAAGCCCGGTGGCAATGCATGGGTGATCTTTAGCGCCAAAGTCGCTGATAAAAACAAGCTTCCCTGTGGTGTCACTAAGCTAAACAACGTTGTACGCGTTACGGCAAGTGACCACTACAAAGAAGATACAGCAGTCGTCATCACTAAGAAGGTTTGTGAGGACATGCCGACTGAGCTGCCACAGACCGGTGTCGACAGCACTCTTCTGGCTACCGCTGGCTTCGGTATCACATCTGCCGGTGTAGCATATGCTGCGACCAGCACGCGCCTACGCAATCTGTTTAAGCGCTAATTGAGTCTGACCGCTCTACCTTTTATCGAGAGTGTGGGCTCGAAATACAAATAACCCCTGCTGCGAAGCAGGGGTTATTTAGTACGTGCGCTTTGTCTCGAGAGCGATTAGCTGGTACTATCAGGATAGATCTTACAATCAGCATCTAAGGACAAATATTCATGAGTAGCAAGAAAAAGCGCAACAAACGATACAAAGGCGGGGTATCCGCCAGCAAGCCGTCTGTCGTCAAGGTCAGTGCCGTCAAGCGTCATCCGGCGCACCAATGGTGGATTGATCACCGACGTGTCGTGAAACCAGCACTCATTGTCTTTGGTATTGTCGTGATACTGATCGTCACCATCATCGGTATCGTCAGTATCATCATTTAGTCTTCTGTTTTCGTATCGAGCGGCAATCGAAAACCAAACGTACTACCCTTGCCCTCTTTTGAGCTAAAGATTATAGAACCGCCATGAGCCGAAATGACACGACGTGCGAGATACAGCCCAACGCCAGTACCATCGGGTCGTTGCTTACGAGCGTTTTTCGCTCGGAAAAACTTATGGAATAGACGGTGCTGCTCGTTTTTTGGCACGCCTATGCCTGTATCGACGACGGTAAATGCTACGTTGTCGCCGGTTTTTTCGATGTTTATAACTATCGTGCTTTTCGGATACGAGTAAAATATAGCGTTGTCGATAAAGTTCATGATTACCTGACGAAGCTTAGCTTCATCGGCCGTAACAGTCACTGATTCTTGGGCTGCCTCTAGCCGTAATTTCATATCATGACTGCCCGCGATAAGCTCTAGTTCTTTGACCTGCTGCTTGACTACGTCTTTGAGGTCAAAAGTTGTCTTATCGAGCGTGAACTTTCCGGTCTGTAGGCGAGAGACATTGAGGAAGTCTGAGATAAGCCCCACCATGCGCTCGCTGCTCTTATACGCTTCGACGAGCAGCTTCTGCTGCGCTGGCGTTACTTTGCCTGCATCACCCTCAAGCACCATGCTGATATAACCTTTCACGCTGGTGAGCGGTGTCCGCAGCTGATGCGATGCCATGCTCATGAACTCATCCTTCACTTCATCGAGGTGCTTGAGCTGGGCATTCGACGAACGAAGTTCTTTCGTCGCCACGTCGATTCGCTGCTGCAGCGTGGCATTGAGCTCTCTCACCTCGTGCAAGGACAGTGCGTTTTGAATCGCAATGACAAGCTCGTTGCTGACAGCCTGCAGCACGCTCAGGTCACGTTTGGTGTAGTTTCCGCTGCGGTGCTCGCCAAGCATGACATAGCCGGTAATCTTGTCGCCGTGCCTGAGCGGCATGACGAGCGCGATCTTGTGGCTTTTCAGCATTTTTTGGACGGATACGTTGTCGTCCATGATCTCTGTCAAAAATATGTCCGTACCAGACGATGACACGTAGTTATCGAGCATCCTCGCGTCGTGCACCGGTATCCGGGCATACCCTTTCGTACCCGCTGACATATGACGATCAATGTCTCTGGTATAAAACAGGAAAAAGAGTGCTTGCTCAGACTTAAATGTATCGGCTATTTGCTTCGAGGCTCGCTCAAGCAACCCGCGCAAATCAATCGTGGATGACAGTAGCATACCGAGCTCATTGAAAAAGACTTCGCTTTTGTACTCATCGCGATAAAAGATGTGATTGGTCGTCCGATCAAAGAAACGCTTGATCGGCTGAAATATAAACGCCAGTATCAGCGCAAGAAATATATTTGCCGGACTAACGCTGAACGTATCGGTCATCTGCCCGCTAAACAAGAGGATGGACAGCACGTACGCGAACAAATAGTACACACCCGAGAGGGTCACGAGCGCACATATATAAGCCACGGTCCGAACCGCCGCAAGTTTAATGTCAAACAGCCGATGACGCACGATCGCGTATGTGCTACTTCCTACCAAAATCAACGTTGCGACCGGTCCGACCTTTACGAAGCTGTAATTACCGAACACGGGGAGCACGAGATTAAAAAACAACCCGACGATAGCCGAAAATACGAGCCCAAGAAGGACAATCGTCACCTTGTCTCGCTCTACCCTCTTCGTCTTGACCCGCGCCCGAAGTAGCACTAGTAGTCCCGCGCCCATATAGACAAGCAGATAGACGCCGTAAAACATCAAGGGTATTGTGTTCGTGATGACTTTGCTGTCCTCGGAAACCCCGGTAGAGATGAGGTTTGGCAACATCGATGCGACCGAAACCGTCGTACCGATTCCGACTATCAGCGTTGAGATACTTCTGCGTATCTTGATTGCCGCGAGTCCGATGCAGTACTGCAGGAAAAACAATGCCAAAAACGCTGCGGCTCCGTAGCTAAGCAGCGCAGCGACATACTGCGTTGGAGCATACGGCACGACCGCAAAGACCATGTTGGTCAATATCCAAAAAGCAGCAGACAGAGAAAGCGCGAAAAATGATTGATGCAACCCGTGTTTCGGATTACGCAACAGTACCACCGTGCCCAAAAGCACGATGGTGATCATCGAAACTCCAAGTGTCGCTATCGTAAAAATTAACTGAGTATCCACACTACTGCGGATTATATAGCATTAGCTTTTCTCAGTCCATTATCCAGGTGTTTATGCGGAAACACGAAGCTTCGCTCGTCCGCATGATCATAAATATACTGCGTTGCCGACTCTGCTTTAACCATGCAAAAATAGGATTTAACAGGTTTTCCATTTTGATCGACATCTTTATTGCTGATTTGCCCCTGAGCAATGACATCGAACTGGACATGAAGGTGCTCGAGCGCAGCCTTGATCATCTCCGTTCCATTAAATATCCACCTCACGTCAGCCTGCTCCTCGGGTGCGGTCTGCTTCCGTATGGCGCCGTATCCAGTGCCAAAAAGTTCCATCATGCCAGCCATGATTTTTGTTATATCAACATTTCCATCGACGGAATTGACTAGTCGTGTCAAATCCCATACATTACCGCGTCGCGCTGCTTCATTGAGTTTGGCGAGCGTGCCGACGCCGTCACCGTCTGTATGATCATATGCTTGGCGAGTTATATCTGAGTTATCCTTGAACATTGACCAACTGAGAGACTCTTCAACCGAAGGTACCTGCGTCAGCCGAAGACCGGCGATGATCTCATCGCTCCCACGATCTGTAAGCAAGAAATGTAACGTCGAATCTAACGTGTCGTAGAAATCAACGTCACTTCGATCATGCTCGTCAAGATCCCTCAACCAAGGCAGCTCTTTTGTGAAATCAATTGGGTGCTGTGACTCTTCCGGGGACCATTTCATAGCATCGACAAAGTCAGCTCGAAAAGGAAGCATCCTCTTGAGCATCGCTTCATTGCGCGGACCATGCGACGCTTCCGTCATGCCCACGCCGTCAGGAATAGCCTCATACTTCGAGCTGAGGTGTTCGCTAAACGTCCGTGATTGCTTCTCGGTCTCTCTCATTCTTAACATACTTATTATTATATCATAATCTCAATTTTGTTCAACTTTAATGATGTTGTAATTCGTTTCTTTGGCGTTATCTTCTCTTTCTCACTATCGCAAACAAAAAGACCCTCGTGGATCCAGTCAGTATGCGTTGTGCTTTCGGCAAGCGGTAGTAGCTGAGCTACTAACCACTCGCCGATGAGCACGAAGATAGGTGACTCAGAAGTGCCCGATATGCACACGCGTGCGATCAAGCACCCATCGACCGGGACG
>CAZIOA010000054.1:0-5630 GCA_964540835.1 uncultured Candidatus Saccharibacteria bacterium | reverse complement strand
TCGAAAAATACAAAGTGAAGCACGAGCAATTCGTTGACTACAAAGCGCTTGTCGGTGACACGAGCGACAACATACCGGGCGTACGCAAGATAGGTCCGATCGCGGCGGTGAAGTTACTGACGAAGTATGGCGACCTGGAGGGTATTTATGCGAATATCGACGATCTGAAGGGCGTACAAAAAGAAAATTTGTTGGCGGACAAAGACATCGCGTTTGCCAGCCGCGAAGTCGCCCGTATCTTTACGGATGCGCCGATTGAACTTGATTGGGATGAGGCGGACATACACAGAACTGACCTCAACAAGGTTGCTGCCGTGCTGGAGAAGTTCGAGTTTCATTCATTGACGAAACGCTTACCCAAGCATATGCAGGACGAAAACGTTTCGCATGCGCTCGCGGTCGACAAGCTCTCAACCGCGGATATCGCTGAAAAGCAATGGCCGGATCAACTAGTGTTGGACAGCACCGTTGTCATCGATCTGATAGATGGCGAGTTGTGGCTCTCAATCGACAGATCAACCGTTTATCGTACGCCTGTCACGAAAGTAGACAAAAGCGCGTGGCGTGCTCTGGAGATGGCGACAGTCGTCGCATATGACGTAAAGCAGCTGTATCACGACATGGCGGCGCATGGCGTAGTGGACGTGCATTTCGGAGAGATTCACGATGTGCGTCAAGCGGCTTTTTTGATCGATCCTTTACGGCGCGACCGGAGTCTTGATTCGTTGATCGGTGGTCAGCTGGAGACACAGGTCGAAAAAATCGCGTCGCTGTGGCAGGTATACGACTGGCAATGTGAAGGGTTCAAGGAGTTACCAAAGGTTGCCGAGATAGCGCACAAGTTTGATTTTCCGTTGATACACACATTGTTTATGATTGAGCATCGCGGCATCAAGATAGACAAAAAGCTCCTGGCGACCATGAGCAAAGAGCTTGGTGATGAGCACGAAAAGCTTGAACAAGAAATGTATACGATGGTCGGGCACGAGTTCAACATAGGTAGCCCGTCCCAGCTTTCCGAAGTGTTGTTTACGAAATTGCAACTGCCAACAACCGGGGTAAAAAAGGGCAAAACTGGCTATAGTACCGATCAAAAAACACTCGACAAGCTTCGTGGTCAGCACCCCATCATAGAGCTGATCGAGCGTACCCGCGAACTCGCCAAACTCAAAAACACATACGTCGATACGCTCCCGCTTTTGGCGGACGAGAAATCACGCTTACATACGGACTTCCGTCAGGACGTCGCTGCCACGGGACGTCTCTCTAGCAACAATCCGAATCTGCAAAATATCCCAGTTCGCACGGATCTTGGTCGCCGCATACGTGAAGCATTCGTGCCAGAAAAGGGCAGTGTGCTCGTGGGCGCTGACTATAGTCAGTTTGAACTCCGTCTTGCCGCCGTGCTCGCAGGCGACAAGCAGCTCATCGAGGATTTCAACGACGACATCGACATACACACCAAGACAGCAGCCGAGGCGAACGGCATACCGATGGAAAAAGTCACCAAAGCACAACGTCGCGACGCGAAAGTGATCAACTTTGGCGTACTCTATGGCATGAGCCCGCACGGGTTGTCCGTCGCGACCGGCATGAGCGTCGTCGAGGCAAAGAAGTACATTGATCATTATTTCGAGTTGCGCGCACCGATACGAAAGTATATCGACGCGACGTTGCACAAGGCCAAGACCGAAGGCTATGTCGAGACGTATTATGGACGGCGACGTCCGACCCCAGATGTGAACAGCAGTAATTTCATGGTGCGCGAGGCAGCGAATCGTCAAGCGGCCAACATGCCGATTCAAGGCACCGAAGCAGACCTCATGAAGCTCGCGATGATGAAAATCGAGGAAAAGCTCGGTGATCTAGGTCAGCAGATCCTTCAAATTCACGACAGCGTGCTCGTGGAGTGCGAGAGAGAAAACGCCGAAAAAGTAGGAAATATCTTGAAAGAAACGATGGAATCCATCGCGCCCGAACTGCCAATCAAGCTGAAAGTAGATGTCGCTATAGGCAAAAACTGGGGCGAGCTTTAGATTAAAAATTGACGTTTAGCTTAAAAAATTATAAAATACTCCTATGGATAGAAGCGGACTCCAGAGGTTGGTGCCTATCGTATTCGTATTGATCATCATCGTGGTCGCTGTGGCGGCGTTGATTTCTGTGGGACGAACTATTTTTTTCGGCGATTCACCGCAAGAACCGCAGCAATCAACGGCAGATGAACGAGCGCTGGTCAACACAGAGGCAGACCGAAGCGTACGCATGACAGTTCGCGGTCCTATCGTCGCGAGCGAAAACCATCACAGCTACACGATCACTGTGACACCAAGCAAACGCGTGATGACAACGTACAATGGCTACGTCGGCGATCAGGTCGATCGAAGTGAGCGAACAAACAACGTACGCGCTTACGAAGAGTTCGTCTATGCGCTTGATAGAGAAGAAATGATGGACGGCACGCCGTTTGAGGGCGAGCAGAACGATACGCGCGGCATATGCCCGACTGGATTTTTGTACGAGTTTGAAACGCTAAAGGACAGCGAGACGGTCGAGAAGCTCTGGATCACGACGTGCAACAACATAGACGGGTCACTTGACGCCAAGCTGTCACAGGTACGAAAGATGTTCCAGGTACAGATACCAAACTACACGCAACTTGTGTCGGCGATCGACATGACGTATGGCGTATAACTGGTTATACTGAAAAGATGGATCCTAAAGCAGTGATTTTTGATTGTTTCGGCGTACTGACAAGTGTCGATGCCAACGGAGCGAACGAGACACTATTTGAGTTTATTCGTGATGAGTTAAAGCAGAGATACAAAATAGGCATGCTGAGCAATGCCGGTGGGAATGTGCTTGATATGCTCTTTGAACCGTGGCAAGTGCAATTATTTGACGAGGTCGTATTGTCGTACCAAACAGGCATGGTAAAACCAGACCCGGGTATATACGAATTGACAGCACATCGTTTGGGCGTATCAACCGATGAATGCATCTTCGTGGATGACATCCAGAGGTATTGTGACGCAGCGATCGACATGGGCATGAAAGCGATATGGCATCAGGATACCGCTGAAACTATAAAGAAAATAAAAGAGCTTATCGATGCCTGAGCTGCCGGAAGTCGAGACGGTTCGTCGCGGGCTGCACGAACTGATTATTGGACGCAAGGTAAAAACGGTCGAGCACGACACGGCGAAAAGCTTTCCGAATGCTGTGGCTGACGTCGAGCAATTTTTGGTGAACTCAAAAATTATTGATGTTCGCCGCCGCGCGAAAGTACTGCTCATCGATCTATCGACGCAGTACACGCTCGTCATTCATCTGAAAATGACCGGACAGCTCGTTTTTGTTTCTCCATCTACCAACTACCATCTACCAACTACCAGCGAACCAGAGGTTCGCTTCGGCGCGGGACATCCGACAGATAGCTTGATTGGCGAGCTGCCTGATCGTTCGACACGGGTGACGTTCACTTTCGAAGATGGTTCACGCCTGTATTTCAACGATCAGCGTAAGTTCGGATGGGTAAAACTACTGCCGACTCCACTGATACAAATGGCGCTCACGGGTTCCGTATTTGGAGTAAACGCAAGAAAGCAGCGAAGCATGGAGCAAACGGTACGAAAGGTACCAAGCGCGAGTACTGGAGCTGCTGCCGCAGCAGTTACCCAAGAGTTTTCCCAGACAACTGAACGTGGTTTAGTTGCAGGGGAAAGCGGTACGGATGCCGTGATTGATTTCATGCGGAAGGTGGGACCTGAGCCGCTTGACGCGGAGTTTACCGCCGAGCAGTTTGCCGAGCGGTTCAAACGCCGCGCGCGTTCGCCTATCAAGGTGGCGTTGCTCGACCAGACAGTCGTGGCGGGCGTGGGCAATATCTATGCCGACGAGTCGCTCTGGGGCGCAAAAATTCATCCACAGACAAAGGTGGCGGATCTTCCTCGTTCTGCGTTCTCCGTTCTTCATTCCGAGCTTTGTTCAGTCATGAACGAAGCGATAAAAAAGGGCGGTAGCACCGATCGCAACTACGTGAATGCTGAAGGCAAAAAGGGGAGTTACATCGATTTCGCTCGCGCGTTTCGTCAGGAGGGCAAGCCATGTCCACGCTGTAGCACAACTATCATCAAGTTTAAGGTAGCTGGTCGCGGTACACACATCTGCCCACAGTGCCAGGTGCTAGAATAGATACAATGATAACGGTACTAACGGGAGAGAATAGTTTCGAATTGGCTCGTGCGCTTCGTGCGATCATGGATGGTTTTGATGGCGTACCGGAAAAATTCGTGGGCTCTGACATGGAGCTGACTCAGCTGCCTGATTTGCTACAGGGCGGAACGTTGTTTGCCGATAAGCGCTTGGTTGTCATAGAAAACCTGTCGGACAACAAGGCGCTGTGGGAGGCGCTGCCAGAGTGGCTGGAGCGCAAAAGTAGCGATGTGTATTTAGTGCTGGTAGACCCAAAGCCCGACAAGCGAACCAAAACGTTCAAAGAACTGAAAAAACACGCTGACGTAAAAGAGTTTGTACCATGGAGCGATCGCGACACGTATGCCGCCGAAAAGTGGGCAATTCAAAAATTCGGAGAAACCACCTCTGTTAAGGGTTTAACCCTTTCAAGAGAGGCGGCGCGCAAGCTGGTAGCTCGTGTCGGCACGGATCAGTGGCGGCTGCACCACGCCATCGAAAAGCTCGCGGTTTTGGACGACGTGACACCAGAAATCGTCGAGCAAGTGGTCGAAGCAAGTCCTACCGAAAACGTGTTTAATCTGCTTGACGCGGCGCTGCGCGGCGACGCGAAAAAGGTGCAGGCTATGGTGAAAACGTTGCAGCGCACGCAGGATCCGTATATGACATTTGGACTGCTCTCCAGCCAGGTGTTTCAGTTGGCGACTCTTGCAACCGCAGCCAAACCAGCCAGTGAAGTTGCAGCCGACATTGGCGCGCATCCGTACGCTCTTAGCAAGCTTGCGCCACACGCCAAAAAACTCGGCCGTACCGGAGCACGCAAAATCGTAGCAATATTTGCCGATACGGATACGGCTATGAAATCGAGCGCGACTGACCCATGGCTACTTATCGAAAAAACACTTTATGAAGTTGCCGCATGATACGACTCGAAAAATAAAATTAGCCTCTTGAGAGGCTAATTTTGTAGGCAGAAGTTTATTTCGTTGTTTTCTTCGCTGCTGGCTTCCTTGCAGGAGCCTTTTTTGCAGGCGTTGCTTTTGCAGCAGGTTTTTTCGGCGTAGATTTAGCGGCTGACTTTGGAGCGGCTTTTTTGGTGCCGGTAGCGAGCTTTACGTTGGCTGCTTTTGCAGTGGCGGCAAGTTTGGCTTTGCGGCGGGCGGCGGTGTTCTTTTTGATCAGACCCTTTTTGACCGCTTTGTCGAGTTCGCTCTGAGCCTTGCTGAGCGTCGCTGCGCTTGGCTTTGCTGCGAAAGCTTTGGTAGCTGATTTGATATCTTTTTTGATACCGACGTTGCGCTCACGGCGAACGACAGTCTGTTTCATGCGCTTAATGGCGCTCTTGATGATTGGCATGGATGAATTACCTCTTACACGTTTATTATTACAATCAAAATGAGATTATAGATGAAAAACGGGGGTTTGTAAACCCCGCA
>CAZIOA010000053.1:2906-5758 GCA_964540835.1 uncultured Candidatus Saccharibacteria bacterium | reverse complement strand
AGATTCCGCGGCTGATCCACGTCATTGCCCCGCGCGACGGCGACATAGTACGCCAGTAGCTGCGACACGACATTGAACAGCAGCGGCGTCAGGAGCGTCAGCTTGGTGCTTATACGCACCACTGTCTCTGCGGTGACTCGCCGCTCAGTATCGGTGATCACTATGGCATGCGCGCCGCGCGCGTTCATCTCTATCAGGTTGCTCTGTGTCTTTTCATACAGCCAGTTGTCGAGCAGGTAGCATACTTCAAAAAACCTATCGTCGATCAGCGCGATCGGACCGTGCTTTAACTCGCCTGCCGCGTATCCCTCGGCATGCACGTAGCTTACTTCTTTGAGCTTGAGCGCGCCCTCCAGCGCGATCGGATAGGCGGTGTCGCGACCGACATACAGCGCATGGTCATACTTGGCGTACTTATGAGCAATTTTTTCCACCTCATCTGAATGCTTCTCGAGCACCTTCTCTATCTCGCGCGGCAGCGCGTCAAGCTCGGTGATGTATTCGCTCAGTTGCTTAGTGCTCGTGCCTTTTGCCTGGGCAAGCATGAGCCCAAACAACACGATAGCCGCGACCTGACTCGTAAATGCTTTGGTGCTCGCCACGCTGATCTCGGCGCCCACATGCACGTACACGCCGCCGTCTACTTCGCGCGCGATGGTCGATCCGACCGCGTTTACCACGCCCAGACAGCGCACGCCGCGACGCTTCAACTCCTGCAAACATGCCAGCGTGTCGGCCGTCTCGCCGCTCTGACTGACGATAAGCGCCACTGTGCCTTCTGGCACATGAAACGACCGGTAGCGCAGCTCGCTCGCTATCTCGGCCGAAAACGTCACGCCGTCGAGGAACTGCTCGGTCAGATAGCTTGCCATGAGTCCTGCGTAGTACGCCGTGCCACAGCCGACGATCATGACATGCTGGACACCGCGCAACTCTCTGTCAGACATATTGAGCCCACCAAGCCTTGCGGTAAGCTCGCGAACATTTATACGCCCGCTGAGCGTCGATCGTAGGCTATCCGGTTGCTCACAGATCTCTTTGAGCAAGAAGTGGTCGTACCCTTTCTTTTGGATCGATTGCAAGTCAAGCTCGAGAGTCTCTATAGTAGCGTCGATCACATGCGCGTCTATATCAGACAGCTCCACGCCCTCGCGGGTACAGCGCCCGATTTCGCCATCTTTCAGATAAATCACCTTGTCGGTATGCCCCACAAGCGCCGACGCGTCGCTCGCTATATAGGTCTCGCCATCACCCACGCCGAGTATCAGCGGACTGCCCTTGCGAGCCACGATCACCTCATCCGGACTCTCGACGCTCAGCACAGCTATACCATACGCCCCGACCACCACCTTGAGCGCGCCGCGTACCGCCGCCAGCAGATCATGGTTTTTCTGATACAGATAGTCGATCATAGCCGCCAGCACTTCCGTGTCAGTATCGCTCTTGAAATCATAGTCGTACTTTGTCAGCTCAGCCTTGAGATCCTGATAGTTCTCTATGATACCGTTGTGTACCACATATATATCTCCCACGGCATGCGGGTGCGCGTTTCGCTTGCTTGGCTCGCCATGCGTCGCCCAGCGCGTATGGCCTATTCCCACGTTGTCAGTGGTTGAGCGCTCTGCTACCCTCGCCTCTAGCTCTGCTACCTTGCCCTTGGCACGGAGCAGCGTGCTCTTGCCACCAGCATCGAGCGTGACGATACCGGCGCTGTCATAGCCGCGATACTCCAACCGTTTCAGACCGCCCATCATTATGGGCTGTGCCGATTTGCTACCTATATATCCTACTATTCCGCACATGTTTCATTTCCTTTCAGCACATGGCTATATGCAGTGCTTACGTATGTATAGTAGCAAATTATTTTACGATTTCAGTAAAATGTAGGTATTACAACGATAAACTACTTTTTGTCCGCTACCTTCAGTATGTCCTTGAGCGGACCGAGAAATGGCTTCTTGACCAGTATCTTGTAGATGTTTTCCAGTACGTCACCACCAGCGTATCCCAATATGAAGCCGATTGCCGGGTTCATCGTCACGCCCTCGAAACTGATGCCCGAGCCATTGATAGCCCATACAACACCCAGCCCTACTGCTGCCGATATACCCATGGTCAAAGCTATATATCGCCAGCTAAACGTGACGTTTTTGTACGACGTGTAGTATTTGAGAAACCCTACCAGTCCTCGCGCGACGCCGCCCAATGCGCCAAAGCCTAGAATTAGTGCTATATCCATATAACCCACCTTTCTGTGAAAAAGCTTTTGTGGGGTTTATTATACAACGCTTATGGCTGTATGCCCAAAGCCTGGTTGATCCGCGTCGATGAGTCTGGTTTTACGAGACCCCGTACATCCGTGCCAACACCAAATATCGTTTTTATCTCGTACTTATTGCATATGTCAGTTTCAGGAATGACTTTTTCTGAATCGCGATCACCGCCATTCGCAAATATCAGTTCATCACCCTGATGCTCTTTTGCTATTTTTTCGAGCGTGTTTATGACTGGCGGTTCAGCATCAACTGATAGCACAACTTCATCGACATCACGAAGCGCGCGTATGAGCCGTGTGCGATTTTCTTCGTCGAGAATAATTTTTCCTTTTTTAAGCACCTGTTGCTTATCATTATTGACGATGACAATTAGTTTATCTCCGAGTTTTCTGGCTGCCTCAATCATATCGAGATGACCGCCGTGTAATGGATTGAAGTATCCGCTGACTATAACTACTTTCATGCCAACCAGTATATCAGCAGTGTAAGATGTTTTGTTTAAACTTTTCTACAATAGACGCTCTTGGTTGAAAACGGGTATACTGATGTTATGACAAAAATGCTCGTTACAGGCGG
>CAZIOA010000053.1:0-2806 GCA_964540835.1 uncultured Candidatus Saccharibacteria bacterium | reverse complement strand
GATCCGTGGCCGTTCGTCGAGACCAACATAGTCGGTACTTACACGATATTGGAAGCCGTCCGCAAACACGACAAACGCCTCCACCACGTCAGCACCGACGAAGTTTTCGGTGACCTCGAACTGGACGACCCGAACCGATTCACCGAGGAAACTCCATACAACCCATCAAGCCCGTACTCATCGACCAAGGCTGGTTCTGATCACCTGGTACGTGCATGGGTACGCAGCTTCGGCATCAAGGCAACGATCAGCAACTGCTCGAACAACTATGGTCCCTACCAGCACATCGAGAAATTCATCCCGCGACAAATCACGAACATCCTCAGCGACATCAAGCCGAAACTCTATGGTACCGGAGAGCAGGTACGCGACTGGATACATGTCGACGATCACAACTCAGCGGTTCACCTGATCCTCGACAAGGGCAAACTTGGCGATACCTACATCATCGGTGCCGACAACGACCACGTGAACAACAAGCACGTCATCGAGCTCATCTGTGAACTCATGGGCAAAGGCGCAGACTGGTACGAGCATGTCAACGACCGCCCCGGCCACGACATGCGTTACGCCATGAACTCGACCAAACTCCGCACGGAACTCGGTTGGCAACCCCAATACACGGACCAGGGTGGCATGCGCGACGGCCTGCTGGCAACCATCAAGTGGTATACGGAGAACGCAGACTGGTGGAAAGCCGAGAAGGCCAAAGTCGAAGCCAAATACGCGGAGCAAGGACAATAGCCATGGCCGAACTCGAATTCAGCAAGGAACTCAAAGGCACGCAAACTCCTATCGAGGGACTGGTCGTTTATGATCTGCCTGTCCACGGTGACAGCCGTGGCTGGTTCAAGGAAAACTGGCAGCGCGAAAAAATGACCGCCGTCGGTCTCCCTGATTTCGGACCGGTGCAAAACAACGTTTCGTTCAACGAAAAGCGTGGTGTCACGCGTGGACTGCACGCGGAGCCATGGGACAAATTCGTCTCTATCGGTACCGGCCGCGTCTTCGGAGCCTGGTGCGATATTCGCGAGGGTAGCGCTACCTACGGCAAGGTATTCTCTGTCGAACTAGACCCGACAAGGACAATCTTTGTGCCACGCGGCGTCGCCAACGGCTTCCAGACACTCGAAGACAACACGGTGTACATGTACCTCGTCAATGACCACTGGTCAGCAAACGCGCAGTATTCCAGCGTGAGCATCTACGATGAGTCGCTTGGTATCGACTGGCCTATACCGCTCGACCAGTGCGAAGTATCAGAAAAGGACAAGAACCATCCTCGCCTGGCAGATGCGACTCCTATCAAGCCCCGTAAGACCCTCATTATCGGTGCTTACGGACAGCTTGGGCGCGCGCTTAGCGCTGTGTTTCCCGATGCTGAGCAAGTCGATCGCGACACGTTCGACATGAGCGATCCATCGATCATTACGAGCCGTCACTGGCGCGATTACGGACTCATCCTCAACGCGGCAGCATATACCGCCGTCGACTTGGCGGAGACGCCAGAAGGCCGTCGTGACTCGTGGCTAGCAAACGCAACTGCACTGACAAATCTGGTGAAGATCTGCAACGAGCACGGTATCACGCTCGTCCATGTATCGAGCGACTACGTGTTTGACGGCACCGCCGAGACACACACCGAGGACGAAGCTCTCGCACCGCTCAGCGTCTATGGCGAAAGCAAGGCCGCAGGGGACCTCGTAGTCAGCACGACACCACGACACTACCTCATCCGAACCAGCTGGGTGATCGGTGATGGCAAGAATTTTGTCCTCACCATGAAATCACTCGCCGAAAAAGACGTGAAGCCAAGTGTCGTCAGCGACCAGATCGGACGCCTGACCTTCACGCAGGACCTCGCTGCAGGCATTAAGCATCTCGTAGACATGAAAGCAGACTATGGAACGTACAACCTGTCTAACGATGGCGAATCAGCCAGTTGGGCAGGGATCGCGCAGGAAGTCTATGAGCTTTCCGGCAAATCACGCGACGACGTGACGCCAGTCACCACCGAGAAGTACTATGCGGGCAAAGAAGGCATCGCTCCACGACCCTTACAAAGCACCCTCGACCTTGCTAAAATAAAGGCTACAGGTTTCGCCCCGCGCGAGTGGAAACAAGCGCTTCGCGAATATCTCGATAATCAATAACGAAGGAGTGTTATGAAAGGAATCATCCTCGCAGGGGGGTCAGGTACGCGACTATGGCCGGTTACCAAAGGTGTCAGTAAGCAATTAGTGGCTATTTATGATAAGCCGATGGTGTACTACCCGCTCACGACACTCATGTCGGCGGGTATCAAAGACATCTTGATCATCACCACGCCGGAAGACCAGTCGAAATTCCAAAACCTCCTAGGCGATGGCTCCGACTGGGGCATCTCTCTCACCTACGCTGTTCAGCCGTCACCGGACGGACTGGCGCAGGCGTTCATCATCGGCGAGGAATTCATCGGTGACGACAAGGTCGCACTCGTGCTGGGTGACAACATCTTCCATGGTCACAGGCTCAGCGAATCACTGAAAAAATGCACCGACCCAGACGGCGGCATCGTCTTCGCCTACAAGGTATCTGATCCTGAGCGCTACGGCGTCGTCGAGTTCGACGGTGACAAAAAAGCACTCTCCATCGAGGAGAAACCAGCCCAGCCGAAATCAAACTATGCCGTCATCGGTCTCTATTTTTACGATAATGATGTCGTTGAAATAGCCAAGAATGTGCAGCCGAGCGAACGGGGCGAACTGGAAATCACCAGCGTCAACGAAGAATACCTGAAACGCGGCAAACTCAAGGTCACCACCCT
>CAZIOA010000052.1:0-5763 GCA_964540835.1 uncultured Candidatus Saccharibacteria bacterium | reverse complement strand
TTCATCCATAACAATGCGAACGGTGTACACGTTATATCCGCCGGGATCTCCAAACCAATCTTGTATGACCAGGTTTTCACGGCGGGATGCCTGTCTTTAATATCCTCTTTCCACGAGGATATTGTCAGATTCGCCGTCTCTTTAAGCCTGACGGGAAATTCGATTGAGCCGATAGCGACCACTTCGACTGTCGCAATTGCATCCATAATGTTCCTTTGCTCGAGGGCAAATGTACATATTAAATCATGGTAATCGAAATAAAACAACGCCCCGAATGGAACGTCGTTTCATGCTTTGTCAGATTATTTATCTGCTTTCACGACACTATCGGCTTTTGGCTGAAGTACGTGACTTCGTTTCACTTGCTTCAGCTTCCTTGGCTGATTTTTTGAGTGGCGTTGGAACCTTTTCAAACGTGCCACCCGCCTTCGTGATAGCTTCCTGGACTGACTTGCTAGCACCCTGAACCTTCAAGGTCACCTTGGCTGTCAGTTCACCTCGAGCGATGACCTTTACGGTGTGAAATGGCGTTGCAATGTAGCCGCCCTCAAACAGCGTGAAGTTATCTGCGGTTTTGCCCTTGAAAGCGTTCAGGTGGTCGAGGTAGACGACCTGAGCAGGCGTACGCAGCGACTTGAATCCGCGGTGCTTTGGCACTGCCTGCACAAGGGCTCGCTGGCCGCCCATGAAGCCTGCAGCCAGTTTTTTGCCCGTACGTGCGCCCTGGCCCTTGGTGCCGCGACCAGCAGTTTTGCCACGACCGGCAGCGATACCGCGACCGACTCTCTTGCGACCACGGTTTGCGGTTATATTTAGCTCATTATATTTAGTCATTTTTCATTCCTCCTGGTAGAAGAACGGAGAACGGAGAACGGAGAACGGAGAATATAATGCATTACTTTGTCTCCTCTTTCTTCGTACTCTTTGAGTTCTTTTTTTCCGCAACCGCTTCCTTTGCCACCCCTTCTTCGTTCTTCTTTCTTCGTTCTGCGTTCTTCTTGCCGCTATTGAGCCACTGATCACGAGGCACGAGGCTCTGCAGCGCTTCGATGGTTGCGTAAGCGATGTTGACTTTGTTGGTCGATCCAAGACTCTTGGAGAGCATGTTGCGGATACCTGTCACGCCTATGATCTGGCGGACGACGCCACCAGCGATGACACCCGTACCGGGTGCTGCCGGTTTGATCAGTACGTGCGCGCCGGAAACTTTCGTCTCGACATCGTGCGGAATCGTTTCATTGACGATAGGCACGGTGATCAAGTGCTTTTTCGCGACGTCAGTTGCTTTCATGACGGCAGTTTGCACGTCTTGGCCTTTTGATACGCCAACGCCTACCTTGCCTTTGTTATTACCGACAACGACGAGCGCCTTGAAGCGGAAACGACGACCGCCCTTCACGACACGTGCGACACGGTCGATATTGATGACGATTTCTTCGAATTCCCTTGGCTCTTGTGGTGCCTGTGTCCGACGGTCATCGCGTCGGCCGCCACGCTGGCCACCGCGCTGTGGTGCGCCGGTGCGTGGGGTAGTCTGTGCTGCTTGTTGTTCAGCCATACTAAATCTCCAATCCTTCGTTACGTGCAGCTTCGGCGAGCGCGCTCAGGCGACCAGCGTACTGGCGGCCATTACGGTCAAATACTGCCTTTGTGATCTTTGCTTTTTTTGCCTTTTTCGCTATATCGGCTCCGACAAACGCAGCCTGCTCCTTGAGAGAACCTGTCTGCTTGCCGCCGACGGTCGTGCTTGCTACCAGCGTGCGCGCCGCGACGTCATCGATCAGCTGCGCGCTGACATGCTTGTTGCTGATAGTGACACTGAGGCGTGGTCGTTCAGGCGTACCATTAACCTTCGCGCGTACGCGAGCCTTGCGCAGGGTTTTGTTCAGTAGTTTTTTCGTAAGGTTACTCATGATTACTTACCTGCCTTTCCGGCTTTACGCAATATATGCTCGCCAACGTACTTGATACCCTTGCCCTTGTACGGCTCAGGCTTCTTGAGCGCGCGGATCTCCGCTGCGACTTGACCAACTTGCTGTTTATCGATACCACTGACAGTGATCTCCATCTTGTTCGTAGTGACAGCGACGCCTGCGGGCGGGTTGTATTTAACCGGATGGCTAAAGCCTAGGCTCATTTCGAGCGCAGTTCCGCTCATGCCGACACGAAAGCCGACGCCGTTGACCTCGAGCTTCTTCTCGAAGCCTTTGGTGACGCCCTCGACCGCGTTGTTTAGTAGTGAGCGCTGCAACCCGTGCTGGGCTTTCGCGACGCGCTCGTCATCCTTGCGGGTGACAGTTGCGACTCCATCTTCGACTTTAACCGTCACGTCGCTCAGATGCGGTACTGTCAGCTTGCCCTTGGAGCCTTCGACAGTGATAACATCTGAGTCGACCGTGATTGTCACGCCTGATGGAATCTGAATTGGTAGTTTTCCGATTCGACTCATACTTGTCTTCCTTATAGCAAGCAAAATGTTTGTTTTTACGGCTGACATACCTTAGTGGCATGAGCGCAAAATCTCCCGATTTCACTCGCAATTAATTATCTTGGTAATAGTACCATACGCAGGCTAAATATGCAACGATATACCGAGGTTATCGACGTTTTCGTTTGTGGTGCGGCTTCCAGCCCTGACGCCGACGAGGGTTAGGGTGACGATCGTCGCGACGCGGCGTACGGAAATAGTGCATGAAATCATCGCCTAGATAGGTTTCAGGCTTGCTAAGGGCGACGAGGCGTTTTTTGGCCACCGGTCCAAGCTGGTCGAGCGATACGATGCCATCTGCTTGTTGCGCTACCTCGCGCTCGATTTGCTGGATATTCACACGCGGCACACGAGCGTGGTAGCGTGACAGCGTGCGGAGCTGCTGGTCGACCTGAGCGTGCGCCCATTTGGCATACTCACGGACGAACAATTTACGATTTTCGGCAGAGTCTTCGATCAGTGCTTTCGACTCGCCCTCGAGCACCCGCTTGCCAAAGCGTACTTGCTGACGCTCGGCCAGGCTTTTAAGGCGTGGATCGTAGACGATTTTGCTGCGACGGTTGCTAAAGAGTTCTGGCGCAAGCACAAGCAGCCAATCGGTGTTAACACTCGTCGCACCCGTGACAAGATGGAGCGTATCAAGCTTGCCGCTCCGTGTTGGGACTTCGAGATCGAACGGCACGCCTGTGATGAGCTTAGGGTTTCGTACCACCGTGCTACCAGAGAGTTCGCGCTCTTGACCGGTGAAGATGTTTTCGACCAGTCCACGGTCGTTGACTACCCACAACTGCCCTATCTGACCGGCTATGATGCAGCGGAGCAGTTCTGGCTCTTCCTGCGGCTCTATGGGTGTAAGCTCAGTACCTTCGAGCCCCAGATCGCGATGCAACCGCTCAATCACCTCTTGAGCTTTTGTTATGTTTTTCGTGATGATGCCAAGGTCTTCGAGTTCGTCCGGTAGGATATTCGGCGCAGCAAGGTACACGTCGTACTGCGCCAGCAGGTCGGACTTGGTCGCCCGAGTAAACGTGCGCCAGCCGGTGTATCTGGTGCCGCCTTTTATCACGCCGCCGACTTCCTGGATGCCGATGATGGCGGCGAGTTTCGCCTGCACTTCTTTGCTGTAGTTCTCTCCCTCGATCAACATGCGGGCATAGCTGGATTCCACGGGGAACCGCTCCATGGCGCGACCGGTATTGGTCACTTCGCCCGTTGCCGTCATGGCGCCGAGCGTACGCAGGGTGTGTTTGGCCTGCTTGATCGCTTTTTTGCTTGGGTCGTGGTAGAAGTCCAGCGTTTCGATGTCGATACCGACATTGGCAAGACGCAGCGTCAGGCGATCGATGTGTTTTCGCATGATTTCTGGTGTGGGATATTCGGGACGCTTATCAAACGGCAGGCACGGCATGGTGTCGTATCTCGCGAGAATATATTCGCCGGGCTTGGTGCGACCAGCACGACCGGCTCGCTGCAGTATATCAGCTTGTGATATTTGCGCGATAAAAAGCCCTTCCACGCCGCTTCGCACCTCGCTACGCCGCTCCAGTCCGCTATCAATCACCATGTCGATATCATCTATCGTCACGCTTGTCTGGGCGATATTGGTAGAGAGGATAATCTTGCCATTGGGGTAGTTGGCAAAGGCTTTTTGCTGCATGTCGGCCTCGAGCTGGCCGTGGAGCGGAATAATCGGCACGCCCACGTTCTCTGCTTGCTTGGCGATGGCATCAGCCGTGTCTTGAATTTCGGCTTTGCCGGGTAGAAACGTCAATATATTGCGTCCGGGCTTTTCCAGCTGTGCAAACAGTTCGCTTAGGACGTCAGTGCCTGTGCGTCTTTTGACTTCATAGTAGCGTCCGGGGATGTTAATGACGGCGTCGGTGCTATAGTACTCGGCCAGCGAGTCGGTCTCGATGGTCGCGCTCATGATGACCACCTTGAACCGCGGTTCTTCCTGGCAGCGTTTTTTGGCCCAGGCTATGAGAACCTCCATGTTTTCGTTCCACTCGTGGACTTCGTCGAGCACCAGCACTTGCTTTTCGCCGATGCCGCTGCCGGTGAGTTCGCGCACCAGCTGTAAGCCGTCGGTGCAGTAGAGTATCTTGGTGTGTCCGCTGTCGTCGCGCTCATGTGCCGTGCGATAGCCAATGATTTCAGACGAATCTTCAGTGTTGCGGAGTGCCCACTCCTCACGTACACGCTTCGACAGGTTTCGTGCGGCTAGGATGCGCGGCTGCGTGACGATCACACGGCTATAGCCATGCTCAGCCAGATACTGCGGCACCTGCGTGCTTTTGCCTGCACCTGTCTCGGCGGTGAGTATGACGACTTGGTTACGATCGACAGCATCGCAGATAGCGTCCTTAAACTCAAGTGTCGGTAGTTGATTGAACATGTTTGTTTGCTCGGTCACCTACTATCAGTATAGCACCAACCAAAATACCCCCCTTGAAGAGGGGTATTTTGTAAGACTACTGGGATATGGCTATTTACTTGTCTTCCAGGTAGTCTCCTGCTGCGATTGCGACGATCGATGCTGCCTCATTTTGCGGCAGTCCTTCTTCGACCGCCTTTTGAAATGCTTCGTGGATAGCTCTCGATACTACTCTCTCAAGCTTTTTCTTGATGGCTGCGTGTCTGCCATACTCTGTTGCCCTAAACGGAAATCGAGTAACCTCAGCGTCAGTCTCACGTTCACTCACCTTTAAACACCTTCAGCAGCAGCTCCCCGCTGAGACGTTGCCCTGTGGTCTTCTGAGCTATGGCAGTATCCGAGTCGACCGTGATTGTCACGCCTGATGGAATCTGAATTGGTAGTTTTCCGATTCGACTCATGATTTATCCTTTCTTAATTTTCCATTTCTCGAATTATTTTGGCAGCTGCTTCTAGATCTTCTGCAATTTTAACTCTATCTAGTGGCTTGCTAATTGCAGTATTGAGAATATTATTTATTGGGTAAAATACATCCTCATGCCAACGGTCTGTTCTTTGTCTGTCTGGCAATTCCTCTGGGACATATTCCATCTCTGACTGACGAATACCACCTAATCGAATTTCTTCGTTAAAACGCTCTGCCATTTTAGTAAACCTTCAGTAACAACTCTCCGCCGAGGCGTTGTTTGATAGCTTCGTGGCCGGTTATGACGCCCTTGGACGTGCTTACAAGTACCATGCCGCGACCAGACTTGACCTTAGGGATCTCGTCGGCTTTGACGTACACGCGGCGACCTGGCTTGGACAAGCGCGCGATTTCGTTGATATTGCAGTTTTCACC
>CAZIOA010000051.1:0-5830 GCA_964540835.1 uncultured Candidatus Saccharibacteria bacterium | reverse complement strand
TGTCGAGCTCGACGACCGTGTCAAGGAATTCAAACATCCATTCGATCTGCTGCTCTTTGAAATAATCGCCCATGCTCCAGTTGCCGAGCATTTCGAAAAACGTCGTATGACGGTTGTCGCCGATGTCGTCGATGTCCTGCGCGCGCAGACACGTCTGGCTGTCGACCAGCCGCTTGCCCTCAGGGTGCGGCTCGCCCAGCAGATAGGGGATGATCGGCTGCATGCCACTGCCGGTAAACAGCGTCGTCGGGTCATCGTGCAGTACAAGCGGCGCACGCTTAATCACCGCGTGACTACGCTCGGCAAAAAACTTCAGGTATTCGTTTCGGATTGTCTGAGTGTCCATGTATCTCTGTTATTGTACCAGATGTAACCTGATTATTCGACACGATGAAACCGAATTATTAGAGCTCTGCTACTTCATCAGACGGATACGGCACTCGAGTCGACCGTTTTGTCCCTCGAGAGTTTCTTGATCTCCCGGCCATGAGAGTACCGTTCCGGATGGACAGTCATTTATGGTTTCTGCTTTTATGACGGTGATCAAGCTAATGTACGAGGGGCGTATACGGCTACGGGGCCCATCACACCATTAACGCTGAAATGATGAATCACTGGCACGCTTCCAATTGTCTCAAGGTCGCTCCTTATAGCGACCGCCGTGGTGCCATTTTCCGGATGAGAATATGTCTCATTATAGCTACTTACAAGGTAGCAAGACGGTATACCCGAAGATCCCGCCCCTGGAAATCCCGTCCCGAGACAATGCCTGCCGCTCGTAACGTCTTGCTGAGGATATGTCCCGTTCTGCGCCTTGTAAAGTTGATAGAGTTTTTCAAACGTTTTGAGCTCGCTAATCTTCGCATTGTTATTCGCCTGCGTCGTAATGCCGTTATAAGCGGCGATCACGATCGCGGCCAAGATGCCGATAATCACGATGACGATCAGCAGTTCGACGATGGTGAATCCTGCTTGCTTACGATTTGTCCACGTGTTTCTTTTTCACCATAAGTACTTATGAGCTTACCCAGCTTGACCAATTACCGCCAGTAGCTCCGCTAGTAAAGAAACCGTTAGTGTCCTGCCAACCTTCCAATCCGATAGACTGGCATACATGATCACCATATACGTTTGACCGCTCCTCCAGCTCACCAAGTGAATTAATAATGTACGCTTTCGAAGTAGAAACAGTTCGTGCTCCAAGTGCAAACTGCGATCCATCGTCAAGCGCACAATAATAAAAATTATTTTGAGTCATATCATAAGCGGACTCTGACGTCGTGAGTTTTACACTAGTGAGCTCGCTCGCATCTATAGGAAACGTGCCATTGTCTACTTTATATAGCGTCAGTTTCTTCCTAGCATTGGCAAGATCACTCTTTACCGCCGATTCACGAGCTTGGCTCGTAATCCCGTTGTACGCCACGATCACGATGGCAGCCAGTATACCGATGATCACGATCACGATGAGCAGTTCGACGATAGTGAAGCCTACTTGTCTCGTTCGGTTAACCATAAGTACTTCGAGTGTAGCACAGCCTCAATCTGGTGTACAATTGCGCGACGGGCGTACTATGTGTCGATCACACCCAGTGAAAGGGCGGTAGCAAACGCAACACTTGCTACTATAGTTACTGCAAACACGATAGTCTTTTGCATCACGCCCAGCCTGCTCGACGTCGCCACAGCTATAAGTGAGTACATTAGCACTATATTTATCATACCCATCAAAAGATATGTATATATAGCCGGTAGCAAAGAGCTGCTTAATTGGTAGCATCCGCCAAGCAGCGGTATCGCGCTCATGAAGTATGTGACAAAGAACGGTATCGACCCATACCCCTTTTCCGCGAAGAAATTTGCTATGCGCCTATACTGCCAGTACACAAAACCAGTCGTTGCAAGACCAAGTAGAAATAAAAATGAGACGGTCGTAATGATATTTGCATATATGAGCTGCGTCATGTTGCTCGCCATAGCAACGATACCGACGATCACGAAAGACATGCTCAGCGAAGCGGACAGAGCAACATGCTTCGGCCGACGCGCTTGCTGCCGCAACCGAGCCTGCATGTTTCGCTCCTCAAGTTCGTCGTAGGTTTTCGGCGTCGGGTACAAATCACCTAGCTTACTCCGATCAAGCGGACGTTTCGTTTCAGAGCTCATCTCGTTGTTTGTATCGTTTTGGTTTTTCATTATCGTTTCAGTATACAGAGCTACTATACAACAATTCCGCCACCTAAGCAGACATCGCCGTCGTACAACACTATCGACTGACCAGCCGCAACTGCACGTTGCGGCTGCTCTAATTTCAGGATATTTCCGTCGAGTATGGCTGGGACGAGCGGCGCGCGGTGGCGAACGCGAACTTGCAATGGGGATTGGGGACCGGGAAATGAGAAATGGGGATTAATCCAGTGAATATCGGAAAGTTCGATTTCTTTTTTCCAGAGGGATTCGTCGTTGAGATCACGACTGACGTAGACTTCGTTCTTGTCCATGTCTTTGCCGACGACATAGTACGGCAAGCCGCCGCCGACATCCAGTCCATGGCGCTGCCCAAGCGTGTAAAAAATCGCGCCGTCGTGCGTACCGACTTTTTCGCCCGACTGCTTGTCTATGATGTCACCCGGCTTCTGTTCCACGTACTGGCTCAAGAAATCACGGATGCCGATTTGCCCGACAAAACAGATACCTTGACTATCCGGCTTTGCCGCCGTCGTGAGTCCGCGCTCCTCTGCCATTTTGCGCACTTCGGGCTTGGTGTACTTACCCAGCGGAAACAATGTTTTTGCCAGTGCTTCGCCTGTAACTCTGTAAAGAAAGTAGGTTTGATCTTTATTCATATCCTTCGCCATTAAAAGTTTGGAAATTGAAAATTGTGAATTGGAATTTGAGTCGTGCACGACTCTGGCATAGTGTCCCGTAGCAATAAAATCCGCTCCACGCTCAAGTGCAGTTTCGAGGAAAAGTTTAAATTTCACTTCCTGGTTACACATGATGTCAGGGTTGGGCGTGCGACCAGCTTTGTATTCGTCGATCATATAGTCAACGACTTTTTGCTTGTATTCTCTTTCGAAATCAAAGACTTCAAAATCAATACCGAGGTGCACCGCCACACGTTTGGCGTCCGCCAGGTCATCTGCCCACGGGCACTTGAGCCCCGGCATGTCTTGGGTCCAGTTTTTCATGTAGACACCAGTGACGTTATACCCCTGCTCCACAAGCAAAGCGGCAGTCAATGATGAGTCTACGCCACCGCTCATTCCCACATATACTCGCGTGTCTTGCGCCGTCGTCTTGTCTGCCACGCCATGAGGGGTCGGACCTCTCACGGGAGTGGGGTTTGTTATTTCGGTCATCTGCTGCCTCCAACGAAGAAAAGGGCTATCTTGACAAGTTCGGTCAGCGCCAGCCACCAGCCGGTTGGTGTCAGCCACCATGTGCTCGACCACTGCTTGTCGTGCGGGACAGGATGATTGATTATCTTCGTCGCGTCACCTGCATGCTGTCGAAACTCCAAACCGGCGCGCCGTTGATGATACGCAGACGTGACTACTATAACTGACTGGATACCCCGTGATTGAAACAGGTTTGCCGTGTTGTTGGCATTTTGCTTGGTTGTCTCGCTCGTTTCGTCGACCAAGATCGCGTGAACATCGACTCCCGCAGCCAATGCTTGACGTCTCATGGCCTCGGCATTTGATGGACCCTCTTTGTCGGCGGCAGCTCCGGAAAAAACAAGCAGCTCAGCCCAACCATTTTTGTACAAACTAATCGCCTCTGCCGTACGCGCGCTCGTGTCTCCGCCACTTATCGCTACGATCGCGTCAACTTCACCGCAACCAGGCTTTTCCGAAGGATGAGCATCACAATGACGTAAATCATTTGGAGCCAAATACGAGCCGATGCCTATGACAATCGTGGCAAACGCTATAAGAAACAATACGCCAAAAATCAAGATTCTCATGCCTTCACCCTGTCCGTTTCTCGCCGCACTTCGGCAATGATATGCTCGGCGGCTTTGTCGACTGTTGGTTGGTCGGTCAATCTACCGAGACTGAGGCGCAAACTGCCATCAGCTGTCTGATCATCCAGCCCAATCGCGGTCAATACATGAGATCGCGTGCCTTTGTTTGCCGCGCAAGCACTCCCTGTCGCGACCAGTACACCGCGAGTTTCCAGTCCAAAAACCAGCCGCTCGGCATCGAGTCCGGGGAACGAGATATGCAAGTGCCCGGTAAGCCGGTGTTTCGGATGTCCAGATACGATAGCCTCTGGAAATGCATTGAGCAGCTTTTGTTGCAATTGATCGCGAAGTTCTTTGAGACGAGATACTTCATCGTGGCGTTTGGTGTCAGCACGCTCGAGTGCTTTTGCCATGCCGATCACGCCCGCGACATTTTCCGTGCCACTTCTGAGTCCCGCCTCTTGGCCTCCGCCAACGATCTGCGGCTGCAGCTTTACCGATCGAGCCGCATAGAGTAGTCCGACTTGCTTTGGTCCATAGATTTTCGCGGCGTTGAGCGTCAGCATATCGACGCCCAGCCGGGTCACGTGAAGATCCAGCTGTCCCGCGCCTTGCGACGCGTCGCTATGAAAGTATAGTGGCGTCGTGTTGCCGTCCTTGAGTCTCTGTGAACGGATTTTTGCCAGTTCCGCAGCGATTTTGCTCAGAGGCTGTATACTTCCAATCTCGCTATTTGCCAAACCAACGCTTACCAACCAGGTGTCTGGTCGAATCGTCTCGGCAACTGCCTCGGGACTCACTCGCCCATGCTTGTCGACATCCACGAGCGTATGATCAAAACGAGTCGCCGCAGCCAAAACCGCCTGATGCTCGACAGCTGTCGTCACCACGTGTCCGCTATTAGCGCCAAATGCCAGGTTGATCGATTCTGTCGCTCCGGCCGTCATAGTCAGCTCTCCAGCGCGCGCTCCGATCACTGCGGCAATCGTCGCCTTGGCAGCCTCATAATCTCGACGAACTGCCACAGCAGGCGCGTACGGACTCGATGGATTATAAAACGCATCAGCAAAGTATGGCTGCATGGCAGCTAAAACATCAGGAGCAAGTGGTGTCGCGGCCGCATGATCTAAATATATAGAACTCATTCTGAATCCTTTTTCGTATACGAAAATTCGGTCTTTGCTGTGCTGTTTTGTGGTTGTCGTGACAAAATATAGCCGTAGCTACGTTGCAAAGTGAAACTACCTAACAGTGCGTCAGGGTGGATTTGCAGTAGAAAGGAAGTTTTGGAATGAGTTCTCATCACCGTACCATTATAACAACGGTACAAAGCAATTTATAGATTGAAAAGCATTGACGCGTTGGCCGTTGTCACGGCCGCTAGCTCGTCCATGCTCATACCGCGTAATCTCGCATGATGCATCGCGATTTCTCTGACATAGGCGGGTTCATTTGTTTTGCCGCGATAAGGCACTGGCGTCAAAAACGGCGCGTCGGTTTCAAGCAACATTTTATCTATTGGGATATTCGCATATAACTTTTGTTGCATCGGATCTTTTGTGAATGTACTGATGCCATTTACTCCCACGTACAGTCCGCGCTCAAATGCTTTGTCCAAATTCGCCTGGTTGTCAGTAAAACTATGAAGCTCAGCGCGAATACGGCCCGTCCGCCCACCGGCGGAAAAATTATCAAGAATCGGCCAGAAATCGTCGAAAGCATCACGAACATGGAAAATTATCGGCAGATCATGATCGAGCGCGATTTGAATCTGCGCCTCGAGCGCCTTGATCTGCACATCGCGCGGACTATGATTGTAGTAATAATCCAGTCCAATCTCACCCACCGCAACCAACCGCG
>CAZIOA010000050.1:0-5855 GCA_964540835.1 uncultured Candidatus Saccharibacteria bacterium | reverse complement strand
GGCGGCGAAACCCGTCTAGCGATGGCCGTGGATTTTCAGGCATGGTGTGTCTCCAGGTAATCTTGCAGGATGATAGTTGCCGCCATGGCATCGATATCTTCCTTGCTGAACGGTTTACCATCTGATTTCAGCCGATCCTCGGCCATGACGCTTGTCAGTGATTCATCCTGAAACTCTACCTGCACGAACTCTCGCAATTTATCGGCGAAGGTCTCTGCTACGCCAGTCTGATCAGTCGCTTCGCCTGACTGGTTGCGCGGATAACCGACGATGACCGTCTTTACCGACCGCTCCTCCACTAGTTTGCGTATAGCATCCACCTCCGTGCCATCCACCGCCAACGTCGTGATCGGCATAGCTATAGGTACGATGGAATCCGCTGCCGCGACTCCAATCCTCTTTGTCCCGACATCAAGCGCTATGAAGTTAGCCATTGTCTTTCAGTTTGAATTCGATAGTGATCTTGTCGTCGTCATCCGGAACGGTTGAAACCCAGAATGGCGATAGTCTCACATCCACGTCGCTCACGCCATCGATAGCTTTCAAATCAGCCTGAATCTCGCCGAAGCGCTTGCCTTTGACAATTTCCTTGATTTCGCTGTCTTCGATTTTCGGACCGACTTGACCGGTAGCCGACAGTTGTACGGTCGCTTTTTTCTTGTCATCTGAATGCTGGTAATCCTCCAGGCTAGCTGAATCAGCACCGCTTTCGTAAATCCGACGGTCTGCTATTTCTCCTAGTTGAGCCTCTATGGCTGATTTGAGGAATTCATCGAGATCAGACTTGGCGATACCGATCATCGAATACGTCACCTCGACGCTCAACTTCGCTTTGCCGCTACTCACTTCCTCGCCCATCTTCGGTGTCACATTTTGCTCATCAGTATTGGCCTTGAAGCTGCTTTCGATCACGGCAACATCATCGCCAAACTTCTCTAGGAGTGCCTTCTTGACGTCATCCGCTGTCTCACCTTTGGTCAGATCCTCTAGTGCCTTTTCGACGTCCTGCGCGGATACGACCGTTACGGTCTTCTTGCTACCGCCGTCAATATCACTACTTGCTACAGCGGTAATATCCGGTCTACCAGCGACTTCAAAACTTGTACCAGATGAAATGTTAAAATCCGGACCTAAATCTTCTGCAACAACTTTTACATCCGCAGACACACCTGGACCGATACCAGGACTACAACCAGACCCCGGAAAGACCGCTTCTGGAACAACTACGGTAGCTTGAACTATATAATTCATTCCACCGGAACTGATATAAGTTCCCGCTTGGACAGTCTTTGGCTGAGCATCCAGCGAGCAGTTGTAAAGCTTTACCGTACCACTCGCCTTCTCGCCAACCTCCTTCTCGCCAGTTGCTTCGAACTCGATACTATCGGTCTTGGTTTCTGTTTCGGTAATTGATGGAATAGTCATCTTTTCGGCATCTACTTCCAAATTATCACCTACAGCGACTGGGGTCTTGACCGATACGTCAGACGTACGCGCAGTCACCACGACGGTCGCTTGCGGCGCGAACCAGATAGCCCATACCAGGAATGCAACCAGTAGCACGCCACCGGATATGCCGAGGACGAGCTTCTTGCGGAACGTACCAAAATCAGGCACTTTGATGCCCCGCTTCTCTTTAGGCTTTTTCTCCGGAGCTTTCGTCGGCGCAGCTTCGCCATCGATATTCAGATCCTTGATGCTGCTAGGTGGTATGTCTTCTTCATCCGTATCCGCATCAGAATCTTCTGCCATCCTGGCATGATCTCCGACCGGCAACTTCTCGCCATCGATTACATCATCGTCATCGACTTTCAGTGCTGGTATCTCGGCGATTTCAGGACGCGACTGCAGTGTTTTAGCGACTGGAATCTTGGCACTCGCGGCGAGTCCAGCCAGCGCAGCATTACCAGTGATGATGACAATTCGCTTGCCTTCGGTACCAGCAACGCGCGAAAGCAGACGCAAATTGACGGCACTTTGCAATACGCCGACACGTTTCGGCGGAACCAGGGCGACGATTTTCTCCTTGGCATCCTTTACCTTGCCGATAATGGCGGTAATATCGTCTTCTACGTCGATGTAAATAACGTCTTTTTTCTGCATGTCTATTTCTCTAAATTCTCAGCAAACGATTGATTTTTTCGGTAATCGTATCGCTGTCACTACCACCGACTATTGTATCATAGCCTACCCTGAGCAATCCCATGGCCGTGATGAATGTATGGTCGTTTATAGTGCCTGTTTCGTCGTGGATACCGACGACTTCCGATGGCTTGATCAGATGTACCGATGGCTTTTTGGTAAACGGCAGTTCATCGTGCCAGTTACGCTTGCTCAGCGCATCGACAAGCTGGTGCAGGCTTGCGCCGCCGCCACAGAGAAGTATCCGGTTCGGCAAATGATCGACGGAGTCAAACTCGCTCAGCGCCAGCTCGACCCCAGCGATCCATACGTCGAGCGTCTTGTCGATGGCCTCATCAGCCTTTTTCTTGACCGTCGGTTTGATCTGCTCGTGGCCTAGGTGCAGTTTGAGTTTCTCGGCTTCGTTGTAGGTGAGATCCATGTCAGTCATGATCGTACGCGTGAAGCTGCGACCACCGATGCCAAACATCCTCGTCCCCTCGACGCCACCATCATTGACGACCGCGATATCCGTCGTACCACCACCGACATCAGCCAGGATCGCCGTGAAGCTGCTGCTCGAATCAGTACCGAGCACGCTACGGCTGACCGCGAACGGTTCTGCCGCGACCGCGACAAGTTCCAGCGCCAAGTCTTCGGCCACATGCTCCAACGCTCCGATATGTACCATCGGCGCGAATGCCGTATATATCTGTACGGCGACATCTCGCCCCTGGAAACCGATAGGATTGCTGACTTTATAGCCGTCGATATGAATACTCACGAGCGCACTGTTGACCAGCTTGACTTCGACGTCCTCGTTGCCTGTTTCCAATGCGATTTGCTGCTGTGCTTTGCCCTGCGCGCGCTCCTGGACTTTCTCGATGATGAACTCCATCTCTGCGACATCGAGCGGCTTGTCTGGCTGTGGACGTCGGTACTTGATCGTGTTCGTGACGCCTTTGACCAACTCGCCCGCAATGCCGATAACTGCCTTTTTCGCCTGGAGACCCGCCTGGTCTTCCGCCTCGGCCAGTGCTGCCTCGCAGTTCTGCACGACACCAGCAATATCGGCGATTGCGCCGCTATGCATGTCGCTGACGTCCTGACGCGCGCGACCAACACCAACGATATCGAGCGTTTCGCCATTGACCTTGGCGATCAACGCTTTGACGAATTCAGTCCCTATATCGAGGCCGACGATGTAATCCTTGTCAGGTTCATGTCGGGCAGCGGCGCGAAGCTTACTAAAAACCATAGATGCTACTCATTATATACCAGAGAGCCTATCCAGAGATACCCTTTATGTTATAAAAGCGTTTATTCTTATAATGCTAGCCAAGGCCTCATACCCCCACGAATGAGACTCAAGCGACTGCAGCCCTGGAAATTACATCGCTAATTCGTGAATTTCCAGGCGCGTAAGGGTTGAGGGTGAGAGATTTGTGGCTTTGGCTATTACCGGTTGCTAAGAGATGAGAGAAGTGGTATGGTACTTGCATGACGTCTCCCGAAACACCGATATGGGACACACCAGATGAAGAAAACCTTGCCAATCTCATGGCAAGCGCATCCGAACGACTTGCCCCCATGGCGGAAGACTACTCTATGATACTGAACCTTGGTGGAGTTATGTCCGACACGCCAACGCGTCGCGAGATCGAAGCACACCTAAATGTCGAGTTATCTTCCTCTGCGGGATCAGAGATGTGCCTCGACCTAAAGCAAGTCCCTGGGGAGTGCGGCAAGCTCATACTTCGACGATTATCCATGCCGCTCAAGGGCGAACGCGGCTGGATCCATCTGCAACGAACCGCACAAGACGAAGCTGACACAGGCAGATACCGTCCCCTTATCGAAGTCAATGGGAAATCAGTTGTCGCGACCAGTGCCGAGCGTAACCTCGCGCACCAGGATAACTTGGAAGCTCGGCTGCTCAAAGGACATGGTGTCGAAGATGTGTTGCCGCTCGATGACCGAGCATATTACTACATGTGGCTAGGGCATAACCTACTGAGCAAGTGTACAAACTGGCGGCTGATGGAGCAACTGACGCTACACGAAGACATCATGGGGACAAAAGAAACAAAGCTTCGAGTCCATCGCGAGCAATTCGTGCCAGAAGATCCCGATGACAGTACCGACACGCTGTCGCTTGTCCAGCAATCAACCGAACTGCTCGACAAAAATACCTCTGTCATCACCACGAACCAGATTGATCTAGTGAAAGGTCGAGATAGCGTACAGCGATTTATACGACGCTCGCAAACAGTCGAAACTATCGAGTCGGATCTCAACAACATCACGGACGATAGACCACGCGGCGCAGATGCACAAGACATCTCTCGCTTTACACACATACTTCAAAACGTCCTCACGAAAAACACCTAACCTTACACTGAACCTGCATACCAAACTCGTATAGTTTTATATAAGGTTTTTATATAAGGTTTATAAGTTATGGCTGTTCTACCTTAGGCGAGTACTGCTTTGATTCTTCTGATTCCCGCTGACGACGCTTCTTCTTTGACGATCTTGAACTTTTTGCCATCTTCAAATAGCTCGAGTGTGTGATCGACGTGCGGGCCGCCGCAGATTTCAAAACTGTATGGCCGCTCGTCTGCGGGTGCTTTGGGGTCTTTCATGCTATAGACCTTCACCGTGTCGCCGTAGCGGTCACCGAACTGGCCGAGCGCACCGAGCGGGCCTGTTGCTTCTTCTGTGGGGTATTCGGCGAATGAAATCTGCAGGTCTTTGGCGATCTGTTCGTTGACGATGTCTTCGACCTGCTTGATCTGCTCGGGTGTGACTTTCTGGTCGTGCGAGAAATCAAAGCGCAGACGCTCTTCGGTTATGTTGCTGCCGCGCTGGATCACATGGTCGCCGAGCACGTCGCGCAGTGCTTGGTACATCAGGTGCGTCGCGGTGTGGTATTTCTTGTGCTGCAATGTCTGTCCGCCGAGGCCGCCTTTGAAGGTACCTTTGGCGGCAGTCTGGCTACGAGCGCGCTGCTCTTGCATTAGTCGCTCAAACTCTTCGTCAGCGTCTTTAGCAACTTCAACCTCTTGTTTAAAGGCTTCTTCTTTTGAAAGTTCTACCGGAAAGCCGTATGTATCGTATAACTGAAAGATATTTTCACCAGTCAGATAAATTTTGTTACTATATCTTTCTTGTTTAACAACATTACCATCTATCTCCAAAGTTTCAGCTAATGGGTTCGCGAGTGCCAGCTTTCTAAATTGTTGCAGACCCTTCCGTAGTGTCTGGCGAAAAGCTTTTTCTTCTTTCACCAAAACGGTAATCACTTCGTCGCGTTTCTCGGCGACTTCCGGAAAATCATTGTGGTATAGGTCAGCAATAACTGGCACGATTTCTTCCATGAAATTCTGCTCGACACCCAGGTCGAATGCCTTTACCATCGCGCGACGGATCAGTCGGCGCATGACATAACCCTGCTGCTTGTTGCTCGGCGCGCAGCCGTCAACCGCCAGGAACGTCGCGGCACGCAAATGGTCGGCGATGACTCGCATGCTTTCCTGGTGGCTGTCGTACTTCTTACCGCTCAGGCTCTCGAGCTTTTGGATAATAGGCCACATCAGGCTGATTTTGTAGACGTCAGGGTCGTTCAGCTTGGCTGCGGCGATTCGCTCCAGGCCGGAACCATGGTCGATATTTGGATGCTCAAGCGGCTCGAACTTACCATCGGCGACTTTGCGATACGCCATGAACACGTT
>CAZIOA010000049.1:0-6128 GCA_964540835.1 uncultured Candidatus Saccharibacteria bacterium | reverse complement strand
TCCCACGAAGCTCAGCGGGCGGTTACTCCGCGTCATCGCTTATCGTTATAATATCTTACTCACCCCAGTTATTGCAACACCTCGGCTAATCTGTTACGATATGAAGAGCTAATTAACATCCCTCTATCTGCTAAAATTCCAAGGTCTGTTACTTGTTATTTGTTTTTCGCTCCGCAAGGTATCGTTCAGATACCTTTTGTCACGAGAAAATATATAACAAATCATAACAGCTGCTTGAAATTCGCTATAGACAGAGAGATGATAAATAGCTCTTAGGCTTATATGGGCGATTAGCTTCCTGTCATTCGACAGAACCGTATCGAATGATACGGCAGCTGGTTGCTCGAAAGATTATCTACTATAGTACTATGGTAGAGACATGGGCGATTAGCTCAGCTGGCTAGAGCGCCTCATTGACGTTGAGGAGGTCGGGGATTCGAATTCCTCATCGCCCACCAAAACAGATCATCGATCGATGGTCTGTTTTTGTTTCCACCGTTTACCGAAGTTTTCCACGTATATTTCACGATCAAACTGTCCGTGATTATGCGCTGCATGATATATCATTGACATCCATGTTCCATTGACAATTTATCAAGCTTGTGTTAATATGAACATATGGCTAAGCAGTCACACACAAAAAATTCACCCACTACCCCTGGTTCGTCCACGAACCCTGCGGGTTCCGTATCACCATCTGCACTGACGAAATTCTCTCTTTCATTCGAATACGACCGCACATGGACAGAAGCAAAACAAAACGTACAGCACCGTCCAAGCAAAAAATAATACGCTGCTGACGTCGTGACGACACTAAACGGCAGTTAACTACTTTTGCTTTTTGTCCGCGACCGTCGCCTTTTCGGTGACATCAAACTTATCAAAGTATTTCCCAAGCAGAAGCGCTGTTTGAGAGGTGAACGCCGAAGCTGAACTATACACGATTGCCGTCAAGGGCATAAGCAGCCACTGCGCCAACATAAATATGTTTCGATGACGCTTGTATCGCTCAGGACGAGGAGGCAACAGCTTAAATGCAAAAAATATCGTGATAAAAAGTCCGATAAGCGCCACTTGCTGTATGCGGCTCACGACTTCTGGCAGCTGATGCGCGGCTATGCTGTGAGCCGCTTCCGCATTCACGAACAAGGGTATCCACCCCCCTATGGCTATAAGCACTGCTATGGAGGCCAAGGTAACGTGGCTATCCAGCAGACGGATGAGTCGGGCAAGGCTCGGTCCGAGTGGAACGCTTCGTTTTTTCGAAAATATACGCGTCGCTACATAGGGCACGTCCGATGCGCCATATGCCCATCTGCGAAGTTGGATAAATTGCGCTTTCAGTGTCCGGATATACGTGGCAGAAAGTACAGCGTCTTGGTATATAGGAACAAAAATTGGCACGATCCCATAATGTCCCTTAAAGTGAAAATAGCTGCGCCAATACTGGTGACCGTCCTCAACGATCGTACGCGTACTCCAGAAATTCATCTCGACCAGTGCGTCCATCGGCTGAGAGTGCGAAGCAAAGTTACGAAGCGTATGCGGACGCATGGAGCTAATGATATTCCAAAAAGAGTTACCTGTCGCTACCACGCGCATTGGCGCAGGAACATCCCATATATTGTTTATAAACAAACATATAGGCTGAAAAGATAGCTGTTTGCGATCTGGGTGAACGATGTATTCATACGTCACGTAATCAAAATACGTCTTATGAGGTCGGTTGTCACAGTCTAGTGTTGTTACAATCACGTCACTATATGAAATACGTTGTTTTTTAAACCAATCTTTCAAAAAGAAACCGGCATACGTTATATTGCCACCCTTTCCAATGACTTCGTTTGGCAGGTTCTTTGGATGTTTTACCAGATGAAACGCTTTGAATGTACCGGCGAACTCTTTTTTTATTCGCTTTACAGTTTCCTCTGTCGCCTTGCCCCCGCGCTCTTCGTAGGCAATCGTGACAATCATGTGGCTTTTGTCGTACGTCGTATCTACTAGCGACTGTATCGTCGGTCGGATAACATCGTATGACTCATTGTACATTGCAATTATTACAGCATTATAGATGCTCGATGGCTTTGGATACTCGTCGGGCTGATCCGCCATATCATGAAGATTAATCAAATGCTGTTTGCGCGCAAAACCTCTAGTCTGTGCGCTCGCATCCGAGAGACTTTTCTCTGGATGTTCTAGCTGCGAAAGGCGCTCGTGCCAATTTGTTCGTTGAGCTTTCTCCAAATTGTTGCGACCTGTTGTCGTATGGTACGCGATTCCAATCGCCTTTACGAGAGTAGTAATGATGATGGCGAGTAGATAGATAGCTGCTATAGAGGGGTTAATCAATGAGAGCACAACCAAGAGTAAGATAGCTCCGTAACTTATAAATGCCGGTAGCATTTCAAAGAAACGGTATGCTAGCGTTCTCTTGCCCAGTGGTATCTCTATGTATGACATGTTTCTATATTATCGATGCGATCTTTAAAATCTGATAAAAAAGCGCCGCTGATACAAGGGCTACGATGATCCCTAGCCATGCGAACGCTATAGCGAGATCCTTGCCCTTCTCTTGTAATACCTTGAACGTCAAGAGCACATGAGCTACTGCCATGACGAGGGTAAATCCTACGAAACTAAGCAAGTAAAGCCACTTATCCCTGTAAAAATTCGTTGTACCGAAACTAGTGTAGTGTACCGCCACTTGTCGCTCGCTAGGGTGAATACCCAAAGCCAGCAAAATCAGCACTGCCAGACAAATCAAAATGAAAAGCGCAACCACTACAAGGAGATGTCTGTCGCTGACAAGTAATTGCATAAATGAAGTAATACGTTTTTTCATAGTTAATGGTGCGGGTACAGAGAATCGAACTCTGCGCTCAACCTTGGGAAGGTTACATATTAGCCACTATACGATACCCGCGTCATCGTTATGGAGCCGCTGTCCGGATTTGAACCGGAGACCTACGCTTTACGAAAGCGCCGCTCTACCAACTGAGCTACAGCGGCAAATATGCCGATGCGTCCGCATAATTATAGCATTTAGCATACGATAAATAAACGTCCTGTTCACCGTTGCACCAGAGGCGAAAAGCTGGTATCATACGTGGAGCGCCAATGCTATGAGGGCTCGTAGTGAAGTTGGCCTATCACGCCTCCCTGTCACGGAGGAGATCGCCGGTTCGAATCCGGTCGGGCCCGCCAGAATTTAAACATCACCCTTTAGGGTGGTTTTTAAATTCTGCTGATTCCGAAACGAATTGAACCGGCGAGGCGAGCAAAGCGAGCGATCGCCGGGGTGGTGAAGGGCGTGAAGCAAAAGAAAGCACCGTAGGTATTTTCTTTTGCGAACGGCCGGAAAAGGCTTTAGCCGCTATCCGGTCGGGCCCGCCACGAAAACAGTTCACCTTCAGTTGGACATTTTTCGTGCCAAAAACAGAGGTATTTTAGTTGACCGGTATCCATTAGCGTGATAAGCTATTACTGTCTAATATCACAACACAAACATCGAAAATGAAAAACAGGATTCGACATAAATTCATACTAGGGCTTCTTCTATGTACGGCCCTGTTTTCGAATATGCCCGCCCCTGTATTTGCCGCTGGCGAGACAATACGGCTCACTAGTGCGTCAGGCACGACCCGACCAGGGAAATCCTTTACTGTCAGTGTCGACGGTCATGTGGGGCATGTGGGACCATCGTGGTTCAAGACTGGCGCGACTGGTGTCGAGGGCACACTTAAATTCCCGGCTAATCTCCTAAAGGTCACGAGCGTAAATGATTCAAACGCCACCTTCTCTAGCTCGTCAGCCGTCACACCCAACAATAGCAATGGAACGATAACTTTTGAACAGAGCACCAGCGGACTGACCACGGCGCTTGACAGTGATGTTCATCTATTTACCGTGACGTTTGAGGCACGAGCAAACGGCACGGCGTCTGTCAGTTTCAACAACGTCAAATATCACTATGTATCCGGTCCGGTTAGCGCGGCCTCCTCTGGTGGCACGTATACGATCAGTACTCCCCCTCCGCCACCTCCGCCGAAGCCCAAACCCAAACCCAAGCCAAAACCAAAACCAGCAACACCTGTGGTTAATCCCAAACCAGTCACGCCTCCGGCTCCGACACCGATGCCATCTCCAACTCCGACAGAGGAAGAGATCGAGGAACCCGTCCTTGACAGTGATGGTGGGCTGAAGATAGAAGATGTCGAGGTGACGGCAAATAGGCAAGAAAATAGCGTTTCCTGGACGGTAAATAGTCCTGATACAGAGCTCACCTTCCAGTACGGCACAAGCCAAGGAAGACAAGATAGCCAAGGTACTGTTTCGCAGAGTGAAGATGGAGCCTATGTAGTCGAACTCCCTGACTTGGAGCTCGGCACGCTATATTACTTCACTATCAAAGCGGCGACTACTGATAAATTGAGCGGTGCTACTTATAGCGGAACCTTGACTACGCGCGGCTATCCTGTCCAATTAACAATCCAGCAAAACGGACTTCTCCTACCCGGTGCCAAAGTAAAAATTGGCGAGCGTACCTTTGTCGCAAACAAAGACGCGCTCATACTTACCGAACTTTCCGATGGCGAGCATACGGCAGTAATCACGAGTGACGGGATACCTGGTTCGCACACGATCACCTTCGCCGTTGCACAAAAAACAATCCCTGCGAGCGGAAATCCCGACCTGCAAAGTTTCGTTTTGAACGCCAAGGTCACCGGCACTTCATCGGGACTTAATAGCTCGCTACTTCTCCCGATTATCGGAGGTATCGCACTCATAGCAGCAATAGCGGGTATCGTGGCCTTTATCATCATTCGACGTCGTCAAACGCAGAGTATGACAAACAACGTAGACACTGATTTGATTACTTCGAGTTACGGACCTGCCGTGGAGCGGCTCAAAAACACGCCTGAGCCACAACTTGACACGATGACGAGCCCACAGCCGACTAACTCATATGACAATCAAATCGACCCCTCAAGTCAGATGTATCCCGAGCAGCCATCGTCACAAGACGCTTATATGACGGCCGCATCGGAAGAATCATATCAGGAAGACACCTCTGCTTCGCCTGATCCATACAGCGATCAGATGCCTGAGGTCGCGGGTGCGGATGATGCGCCTCAAGAACAGCAATACGATATGTCGGCCTATCAACAGCAGCAAGCTGACGCGGAAATTGAACAATATACAGAGACACAGGAGTTGTCACCAGAAGTCGTACAAGTGGAGTCATCGCAAGAAGTCGATCCTGACGAACCAAGTGCCGTGTACGATGAGGCGACTGGCGAGCTCAATATAATCCACCACCATGAAAAGCAAACACCAGCTGAAATGTCAGACCCTCTCTCTCCTGAGTCAACACCTATGATAGATCCCGAGGAGCTACAACCAGAAAGCCCAGACACAACAACGATGCAGCCCGATTCACAAGCATACCCAGCCAACAATACAGAGTCACCTCCCGTCCCGCAATCACCACTAACGGTATCGAGCTAGTATGTCAAACGGTCTTAAAAAACACACGAGGTTGCGATCCTTGGCCAAAATATATATGGCTATCTGCTTGGTGTTGTCCCTTGTGCCGACGCATTCGGCGTTTGCGATCAACAACAAGTTGTTTTTCGTAGACGTGCCGACTCAGGTCGACGAAGAAAGCCAGTTTACTATACGAATACGCGCATACGCCAACAACTACTTGCAAGACGGTACGGCGAAAGGCGCCGTCACGTATTCACCCAGTAACCTCCTCAAAGTAGTGAAAACTTCTAAAAGCAATAGCGGATATAACTCAGTGTCTGTATCCGAAGGGTCGGGGAGGGTAAATTTTGATGCGGAACACCCAAATCAAGGGTTCAGCCATGAAGTATTTTCTCTCACCTTTAAAGCCGTCAAGGGCGGCAGAGTAACGATTGGTTTTACCGGTAATGGCGCGAGTCGTGTCAACAACGCTCTCACGGACTTAGATGCCGTCTCCGTTCAGATCAAGGGCAAAGCCAAACCGCCATCAAATCCAACGCCGAGCGCACCAACGAACATACCACTACCGCCCCCTACCTCATCCTCGTCAACACCAAAACCTGCAAGTCCTTCAGAGACAACAGCGCCACAGTCAACAC
>CAZIOA010000048.1:0-6210 GCA_964540835.1 uncultured Candidatus Saccharibacteria bacterium | reverse complement strand
TACGTGTCTCGACGACTTGTGCGCCATACTTCGCCAGGCTGACATTCCACGGAAATAAACTTTCGTTCGTCGCGTGGTTTTTCAGCAGCTTGTTGCGCTGGTAAAGTGCACGCTCATAACGACGAACGACACGATCATAGCCAGCAAAAAGCTGCGCCGCGAGACGATCGATAAACTGTCGACGCCGCACTGGCGATCCATGAAGTAACCGTAAATCATCCGGCTCAAACAGCACGACGGGGTAGCGCTCAACAGCTGGTAGCCGGGCTGTCGTCTTGCCGTCTACGATGAACTGTTTTCGCTTATTTTCGTTTGTTGGCTGGTATTTGACTGTACGCTCCTGATCATCTAACTGCATGTCGATACGCCACCACTCAGCTCCCTGACGGAGCAGCTCACTATCAGTACCTTTAAATGATTTACCGCCCAGTGCGATGGTAATCGCTTCGATCAGCGATGTCTTGCCGCTCCCGTTCGCACCAGTGATGACTGTCGTCGTAGTAGATGGTCGCATCATAAACTCCTGGTGCGAGCGTATGTTTTTAACAGTTAGTCGATTTATCGTCATCTTTCATTATTCCAGGTGTCGTATAGTTGAGTGCAGTTTGAATTTACTCTTCGAGAAACGCAGTAAGTCGTATTTAATGATATACGGCGTCGAGTATCGGAGAAGATATATTCAAAATGTGCCAAATAGACGACTCCTTAGCTTTTCAACGGCATGATAACATGCTGATAATCACTATCCTTCTCATCAGACGTCAAAACACAAGGGGATAGTTTACCGCTAAATCGAAACACGACTTTTTCACCGTCCACGACATTGAGCGCTTCTATGAGATAGCGCGAGTTAAGTGTCACTTGACCGTCCGCCGTTACTTCTGCCGCTGTTTCAGAAGTATTTTCGCCTAGCTCACTTGCCACCGAGTGGAGCGCCAGGAGGTTTTTGTCTGCATCGGCGTTTACCGTCACGCTGCCGCCTGATTCACGAGCAAATAGTCCGGCGACTTTGGTGATCTGCGCGAACTCAGATCGAGGCAGAGTGATGACCGTCTCCGAAGTAGCAGGTATTAACTGACGATAGTCAGGGAAATTCCCATCTATCAAACGACTCGTGATTTCAGCATCGTTGAGACGAAACCTGACTTGTGTCTCGTCAAACAGCACCTCCACTTCGCTGATATCGTCATGTATCACGCGCAGTACTTCCTGAAGCGTCGAAGTCGGGATGATAGCCGCCACGTCGCTTTTAGTAGAAACAAGTCGTTTCTCTGATAATCGATAACCGTCAGTCGCAGCCAGGTAGAGCGCACCCTCATGCGAGTGCCAAAACACGCCGGTAAGCGTCGGTCGGGTCGCATCGTTGCTTGCTGTCAGGATCGTCTGTCCGATAGCCTGCTTGAGCGCGGAGGTATCTATAGCATAACTGACAGCGGTCTTTTCATTGATCGTTGGCAGTTCTGGGAAATCATCGGCTATGGTGCCGTTTATAGTTGAGTTATAGCCGTCTGCCGTGATGTGTAGTTTATTGTCCGTTACTTTTAGTGTCACAGTCGTCTTTGGCAGGTTAGCGACAAACTCAGTAATTAGTCGCGCTGGTACGGTGATCGCGCCTTTGTTGACTATCTTTGCGCCGATCAATTGAGACGACGCTATCTCCAGATTCGTCGCAGCTACCATGAGTCTATGTCCGTCAGTTCTGAGAAGTATATTGCTCAAGATAGGTAGTTGTGTCTTTGTACTAGCAACCCGAGAGGCAGCGCCGAGAGCTCTCGCTAGATTTTCTTGTGTGACAGAAAGTTCCATAGTTATTACCTCTTTTATTTATTAACTTCGTAGTAGTTATAGTAGGTGGGTGGGAAAGTGCGGAAAAGTCGATGAACAACAGATGTATTCAGGGCGATTATACTTGTGGAAACATATGAGTAAACAGTCTGGGGAAAGGGTGTAGAATTACATGGTTTTACACTGCCAGTCATGCCGAACAAAACGTGTTTCATGCGTTCTGTGGATGAACGTCCACGGCGTATCACCAGCGAACTCACAAATTGTTCACTACCTTTCCACACCCCGAAACCACTTATTCCTAAGAGATTGACAGACCAACTACTAACTACTATCTCCCAACTACCAATTTTATGCATATAACCTCTCCCGTATCTCAGCCACCTGCTCGCGGATAGCAAAATCAAGTTTGATTGATTTTTCGATCTTTTCGACCGAGTGGATAGCAGTCGTGTGATCTTTGCGACCCAGCTCACCAGCGATCTTTGGGAAGCTCAAGTGTAGCTCGCTCCTGAGAAGATACATAGCTATCTGACGCGGCGTCACGACGTGTTTGTCACGCTTAGCACTACACATTTCAGCAGGTGTTAGCGAGAAGTATTTTGCTGTTTTGTCGATAACCTGCCTGGCAGTGATATGTTGCGGTCGTGAGCGACGCACGTTACCAAGTAGTCCCTCAGCTGTCGTGATGTCTGGCGCGACTCCTCGCATCTCGGCGTATGCCAGTAGCTGGTTGAGCGCACCCTCAAGCTCTCGGATATTCGTCTTGATATTGTTTGCCAGGTATTCAGTTGTTTGTCGCTCAAGTTCGACTCCAGACAGCGCGGCTTTTGCCTCTATGATGGCACAACGAGTCTCAAAATCGGGCATCTGGATATCGATAGGCATGCCCATTTCAAACCGACTGCGCAGACGCTCGGTCAACGTCGGTATACTGCGTGGCGGTTTATCGCTCGTGATGATGATTTGTTTGTTGTTTTGATGCAACGCGTTAAACGTATGAAAAAATTCTTCCTGGGTTTTCTCTTTGTTCGCGATAAACTGCATATCGTCGACGATGAGTACATCAACATTTCTGTATTTATCTGAAAACCCCTTCTTTTTAAACCGTATACTTTCGAGAAATTCTTTCACGAACGTTTCAGAGCTTATATATACGACTCGCATCTCTGGCTGATTTTTGACAATCTCATTTCCTACGGCCTGAGCGAGATGAGTTTTACCGAGACCCACGCCGCCATAGAGAAAGAGAGGGTTGTATTTGATGCCAGGGTATTGCGCCACCGCTTGGCATGCGGTGTATGCGAGGTCATTGCTTGAACCTACGATGAAATTAGAGAAAGTATAGCGAGGGTTGAGATTTCCTACCGGTGCTGGCGCTAGCTTGGTTGATAGACGATCGTTTGTCGAGCGCGCAGATATAGTTGTCTCGCGGTTTACTGAGGTGCGCCGCCCGCTTGTCTTGACTATATATTCTATATGCTCGGCATGGACGCCATTTTTCGCGAGGACTTGTTTGATCTGGTCAGTAAACTTTACTTGGAACTGGCGAACTGCAAATATATTTGGCACGGCAATTGTCACTTGCTGATCGGTTGTTTCGACCAATTCCGTGTTTTTAAACCACGTCACATACGTGGCACGGGGAACCGATAGCTCGATTTCACCTAATACACTTTGCCATAACGAATGTTGCACAAACAGTCCCTCTCAACTTGCTGATGGTGTCGCGGTACGCCGCGTCTTTTCTGACTCAACTATAAGACAGTAGCCACTTTTCCACAACCACGAATGTGAAACGAATAAAATATGTAATAGAGAAGCTGTTTTTCCACAATTTCAAACTACCTCTGTAAATATGTGGATAAATACATCGTTTCAGTGGATAAACAAAACCTCCAAACCGCACACTTCAGCAGAATATTGATAAAAAACCGAAAATAAGGTAGAGTAGTAACAATATGCCAAAAAGAACACACCAACCACACAAACGCCATCGAGCCAGGACACATGGCTTCCGCGCGCGTATCGCATCCAAAGCAGGCCGCGCAGTTTTGAAGCGCCGTCGCATAAAAGGCCGCGCGAAGATTTCCATCTAGGAGGGGTGAGCCCCTCCTGATTATTATAGGAGTGAATCCGCTAATAATCCGCTACCACCTAAAGCTAGGCTCTCGCCTAGCTTATTTTATTCACTAAATATTAATAATCATCTACCAACTATCAACTACTACCTACCAACTACCACATGTCATATACTAGCTATATGCTTTCGTTCAAAAACCGCTTCCATGGTCATGGCAGCCTGCGCTATGTTTATACGCATGGTCAAGCTGTCCGGTCTCGACTGATGACACTCAAACACAGCACGCACCCGAAGCGTCAAGATCCGCGCGTGGCGGTCGTGATCAGCAAAAAAGTCATCAAGAGTGCAGTCGGTCGTAATCGTGTACGCCGCCGCGTATATGAGGTGGTGAGGTACGAGCTACCGTCAATCAAACCAGGGAGCGACCTGGTGCTCATCGTATTTTCGGCAGAAATATTAAAACTGCCGCACGAAGAGCTCGTGCAGACAGTGAAACAACTGTTTAACAGCGCTGGCGTCTATAAAAAATAGATGGTACAATTGTGAAAGTTATTGTTGCTAAAAGTGGAGTTATAGCAAACCGTGAATATATTTGAAATTCTTATCGTCCAGCCACTATTTAATCTTCTCATGGCGCTCTATGCCGCCGTTCCTGGTGGTGATTTCGGCGTAAGTATCATACTATTTACGATCCTGCTACGATTCGCTATCTACCCGCTTGTCAAGAAGCAGCTGCATCAGACCAAGGCCATGCGCCGCATGCAGCCGGAGCTGGAGCAGATCAAAAAGCGCACCAAGGGCAACCGTCAACTCCAAGCCATGGAGATGATGGAACTATACAAGAGGCATGGCATCAGTCCTTTCCGATCTATCGGTATATTACTCATACAACTACCGATCTTTGTAGCACTATACCTGGTGATACGCGTGTTTGCAGAGCACCGCGATGAGCTCGCACGCTGGACGTATAACTTTCTGGAAAACATCGAACCGATCAAGCATATCGTCGACAACCCAGACCAATTCAACGAGAAATTCCTCGGCATCGTCGACCTGACACAACACGCGTTTAGCGGCGGCAACATCAATCTGATACTCGTGGCGCTCGCAGTCGTGGCGGCAATTGGTCAGTACTTCCAGAGCAAACAAACCATGCCGCAGATGTCCAGCAAGCGACGTTTGCGCGACATCCTGGCAGATGCCGCCAACGGCAAAGAGGCAGACCAGTCAGAAATCAACAGTGCCATCATGGGCAAGATGATCGTATTTCTACCGTTTTTCATGCTCATCATCATGCTTAGTTTGCCGGGCGCGATCGCGTTGTATTATGCGACCACTACGCTTGTCGCTGTCGCGCAGCAGTGGTATATCCTTCGCCAGGATGAAGAGGAGCTAGAGGAAATCGCCGAGGAAGCAACCAAGAAAAAACCGGGCAAAAAAGCAACCGCAAAAGCGCGTGCCAAAGCGGCAAATGAAGCAACCGTCACTCGTATCGTTGCCAAGGGTTCACACCCATCAGCCAAAAAGAAAAAGAACAAAGGAGGTAAAAAATGAATTCTGATCAATCTATAGAATTTGCACGCAAATACCTGACCGACCTCCTCTCGTTTTACGGAGTGAACGTCGATGTCGAGGCTGAGCTGACCGAGGACGTGATCGAGCTTTCCGTGCCATCAACGGACACAAATAGCCTGCTGATCGGTCGCAACGCCGAGACGCTTCGCAGTATGCAACTACTTGTCTCTTCCGCGCTGCGCAACCAAGACGCGGATGTCTCACGAGTCAATGTCGACATCGCCGACTACAAGAAACAGCGTGCCGACAAAATCGCCGCTCAGGCTCGCGAGTGGATCGAGGAAGTCCGTCGTACAGGTGACTCTCATGTCGCAAACCTCAATGCCGCTGATCGCCGTATCGTTCACCGTGTAGCGGGTGAATACTCAGATATAGAGACATTTTCCGAAGGCGAGGGCCGCGATCGAAAGATCATCATCGCCCAACAAAGTTCATAACCACTCATCGCACTAGCCTGCCAACCAGCACAGCCGGTTGCGCTGCTAGTGCTCTTGGCACATTTTGACAGTTTTGCCTGCGATACTCCCTTCACCGTACTATTTGTACGGCTCGGTCCGTTTCTCGACAAGAACTGCCAAACTGCACTCAAGTGAGTTGGTTATGAACCCGAACTAACTTACAGGGTGCGGTGTGTTGCTAGAGTACCTCGTTGTAAACGGCGAGCGTCTGCCTCGCCATCCTCTCCCAAGAATACTTCTTCACCTGCTCATGACCGCGCGCTACGAGCTCTTTGCGAAGCTTGGGGTTATTGAGGATAGTGTGTATTT
>CAZIOA010000047.1:0-6218 GCA_964540835.1 uncultured Candidatus Saccharibacteria bacterium | reverse complement strand
GTCGACGAAATGCCGAGGAAGTCACGGAACTCAAACAAAAAATCGTCGAAAAAGCAAAAACAAAGGCCAAAAAAGCGAGAAAAAGCCGTCACTTCATACCGATCGCCAGTGCTATGGCTGTTGCCATGATCGTCGCGTTTTTGCAGTACAACCAAGTGCTGTTTGCCAACGTTCAGGCATATGTCAGCCCGGGTGCGATTGACCCGCAAAATATCGTCGTCGACCCAACGACAGACGTCCAGGTTGGACCCGAGCCGAGACTGATCATCCCGAAGATCAACGTCGACGTGCCTGCTATATATGGAGTAGGGTATGACCAGAAATCACAGCTCAAGGCCATGGAAAAAGGCGTAGCTCATTTTGCTATCCCTGGTGCCAACAGCGTCCCAGGACAGATAGGCAATACCGTGCTTTCCGGACACTCGAGCAATGACTTGTTTGACCCAGGTGATTATAAATTTATCTTTGCCCAGCTTGAAAAACTGCAAAAGGGCGACACGATTTATGCAAACTACGAGTCTACGCGCTACACCTACACAGTGACGAAAAAAGAGGTCGTCCTGCCAACCCAGGTCGACAAACTGACATACAAGACCGACAAGCCCGTGCTGACACTCATCACGTGTACGCCGCTGGGTACAGCCGAAAAGCGCCTGCTTGTCACGGCAGAGCAGGTCGCGCCCGATCCAGCAAAGGCCAAGCCAGCCAGCACGTCGGACGCGGACAGCCAAGCCACGATGGTTGGCGACAGTCCCACGCTCCTCGAGCGCCTCTTTGGCGCATAGCGACACGTGCTACGATAGTCACATGAAGAGAGACGAGCTGTTTGCTGCGGTTGAAGTATCGTGGAGCGCCGAGACCTCTGCGTCCCCGGAAAAATGGTCAGCAGAAAACAGGTCGCTTGGCCAATGCGCCGTTACTGCCTGCTTACTCCAGGATTACCTGGGCGGTGAAATACTCAACACCGTTCCAACACTACCAGACGGATCAACTGATTCGCACTACTATAATGTCATCGATGGCGAAGAAATCGACCTGACTCGTTCGCAATTTCCGGATGGTACGACTTTCACGGAAGGCATGCCAAAAACCGGCAAACACGCTACGACGAGAGAGTATGTACTCGATAATCCAGCGACACGAGATCGCTACGAAATCCTCAAAGAACGCGTCATGGATCGACTGCGAAATCTATAGAACTAATTGTACGCGGCGAAGCTCGATGCCATCATCGGTTTTCGTGAAACCATAAATAAACTTGTCGTTCGGACTCAGACTTACAGCCAGCCCCTCGACGACAGGCATGATATTTTGCTGGTTTGCGCCATCGAACTCGTAAAGTCGTAGCTGACCACCGTTGTCGGACCATATGATGTAGCCATCGAGCCAGCGGAGAGGCTTCGAAACGGCGGCGGGCTTATCCCACTTAACCTTGTCGTACTTTTTGAGCTCGATATCGTATATCGCGTATCCATCTGGTAGCTCGACCGTAACGAATCGTCCGCTATCGCTCATCGTCAAGCGCTTGGCTCCTGCAGGAACCGTCACGGTCGCGAAACGTTCCATATCGCCCTTGGAATTTGCTGTCGGCAACTCACCAACATCGATGGTTAGTGTCCGTCCATACAGGACAGACACGTACCTTTTGCCAAAGTATACTTCCATGTCAATAAGGAGCGGTTGTTTCTTGCCAGTATAGGTACGCAGCACCTGCGGCGTAGGAGAGTCAGCTGTCGCGTAGCCAGCCGTACGGACGCCATCTTTGTCTGTAGTCGTCGTATATACGATAGTATCGTCATCGTACTCAGCAAAGTCAGCCACGCCTGATGCTAGCGGTCGGGACAATGTCAGTTCGTTGAGATCGATTCGCCGCACGACGTCACCAATTTGCGCGAAAAGTAATCGACCGTCACTACCAGCAAAAAGCAATTTTTTCGGATTAATGGCAAACGTTTTGGTTATATTGATTGATTTTTCCGGTTCGTCACGGTTAAGCAGTATCCACTCAGTCGCATTGCCGTTGTAGACATGCTTTATGAGAACAGCGTTTTCATTGTCACTCCACCGCTCAAATGTAAAGGCATGTGATGTGCCGACGGTTGGAAGGGTATAGCTTTCCTGAGGTAGCTCGATTGTCGTGTAGCGTACTGTGTCGGATCGTATGTCGGCGAGCTCAAACACTGGCTGGTTCGCCGCCCCGTTGAATATCATGTAGTTCTTTTTAGGTGAGGCAAGCGCGCTCGCGACAGACGGGAGCGTCCGGACTGATCGTGGTTTTAGCTCGATGGGTATCAGGCGAGCGTAGTTGAGCCATCCTATCTGTCCCGGTTTGATGTCAATCGTTTTTCGCCATGTACGATATCCTTCGCGGTCAAACGTCACGCTGTGACTGCCAGAAAAAACCGTCGCCTTCGTCGACGTCAATGAGCCAAGCTCTCTCTCGTCGAGCGTTATGGTCGCGCCGCTCGGCGTACTGGCAAACTGCAGCAACCCTCCTTGCTCCAGCTTACCGTCCTGCTGGTTGAAAGAGTATCCGAGCACTACGAGCGTGAGGATCGTGACGCCAATAATCACGATGGCTGTCATGAAAGTATATACCGCCGTACGCAAGATAGGCTGACGACGTCGTGAAACATGATGCTTCATACGTCACTAGTATAGCATTTGGATAGGAAGCGATGGAGCCTATTGCAAAATTCTTAATAAATCCCTAACATAAGAAGCACGAGTTACCATAAGGGGATAGGATGACAGAAAAAAAGACAGTTACCATCAACGGACAGGATTACGACGCCGTGACCGGATTGCCCGTGGGTAAGAAACAGGATCTCAAGCCTGCTCCTGTCGCGTCCGCGCCCCAGTCTCCGCATCGAGTGCCTGCGACCAGCCTGCATGCATCGCCGCAGAAATCCGTGACACTCCACCGAAAAGCCACGCGGCGTCCTATCAGTAATCGTACGGCGGTCGCTTCGCCAAAAATGGCGCGCGCCACATCTCCAGCCACAGTCTCGCAAGGTGCCTCACACGGAGTAGGGCAGCATCCGCAGATACGCAAATTCGCGCCGCATCCTGTCGACGCCATCCGGCCGAAAAAGATCATGGATATCGGTCGTCCCGTGGCGCATCCGCATGTCGCCAAAGCACACGCCCGCTCTGAAGCAAAAGCACAACCACAGCCATCTCTGACTGCTGCCGTGATCAAAGAAAAGGCTATCCAAAATGCCGTCGCTGAAACGCACAAACCAGCCAAGCGCAAGGTTTCGTTTTTCCAGCGTCTACTGTCACGTCAGCGTGCTGTCGCCATGCTCAGCGCTGCTTTTGCATTCGTGCTGTTTGGCGGCTATCTGACATATCTCAATATGCCAAATCTTTCCGTCCGCGTGGCTGCGATCCAAGCGGGTATCGACGCCAGCTATCCTGATTATCGACCCGACGGCTATAGCCTCAACGGACCCGTGACGTACGCAGACGGGCGGGTAACGATGAACTTCACCGCCAACGGCGGGCCGCAGGAGTTCAAAATCAGCCAAAGCGAAAGCACCTGGGATAGCGAAGCAGTACTCGACAACTACATAGCACCACGCGCAGGTGCTGACTACATACCGTATACCGAGCGCGGTCTAACCATCTACACCTACGACAACAACGCAGCCTGGGTTAATGGTGGTATCTTATACACTATCGAAGGCAACGCGCCACTATCGTCGGAACAAATCCGACGCATCGCTACTAGTCTTTTGTAAACACCAAACAAAAAATAAAACAACGCTAAAGTGCTTCACCAACTGCTATACTATTTTTATGACTAATGATGACACTGTAAGCAAGATTCTAGACAAGCTCGATGATCTTAGTCGAGAAGTGAAAGTATTACGAAGCGACACAACCAAAACGCAAAGCGATGTGGCGATGATGAATATGAGGATGCGCTCCGTAGCAGATGGTAACAAGGCGGTTCAAACAGATGTGTCAGATATAAAATCCGACATCCGTAGGCTTGAAGTACTGCACGAAGAAACAGACTCGACTATTCAGCAAATCGCTGATTCGGTCTCACCATTCATCGAACAGTCTACTAGTTTGAAAGAGACAGTCGAAACTCACGAAGACCAACTTACCACCCACGACAGAAGATTAAATCTGCTCGAAAAACATGCATAATCGACTGTTGTTCTAGGGGGTCTGGGGCATCTGCAGCAGCCACCGCGCCGTAAAGCCGCCCCAGCTCCACCGGTTGGCGGATTAGCCGAATTTGCCGCCCAAATGCGGTCAGTTTGGTTCTTTGCCGAAACAAAGAACAAAATATAAGAGTTTAACCTTTTACAGAATTGCTACTAGTCTTTTGTAGATTCAAAACCTTTGCGAGTTTGGTCAATACAGGGGAAGTGTCTGGTACTTGCTTTCATCCCGTCACACGAAACCGCACTTAGCCCTCGCAAGTCTTTTGTTTTTGGACGGCGACAAAAAAAAGACTCTTGGTTCTCGAATCGCAAGAACAAAAAAGTAATTCTCATCTGTTATAATTATCGTTAATGACAAACCACATTTTGCACTCGGATGCACCACAAGGCGACAGTGAAGCACGGAACGAGCCGTACAAAGGGTACGGTGAAGTGAGTACTGGAGCTGACAACGCAGTGGGGCGCCGAGAGACGCCAGCGCATCCGACTGCGTCGGATAGCAGGGCGTCGGTGCAGAGCGTGGTCCGCACAAGGTTTGCACCAAGTCCAACCGGCTATTTACATGTCGGCGGTATTCGCACGGCACTTTTCGCATGGCTGGTGGCGCGGCGAGCTAGCGGACAGTTCGTGCTAAGACTCGAAGACACCGACAAAAACAGAGAAGTCGAAGGCTCTGCCGAACATTTGATAAAAAGCCTGCAGGCACTTGGTCTCCACTACGACGAGGGGCCAGATGTTGGCGGCGAATACGGCCCATACCGCCAAAGTGACCGATTGGACATATACAAAGAATGGGCACAGAAATTGATCGATGCAGGCAGGGCATACGCTGACCCATATACTGCCGAAGAAGTGCAGCAATTCCGCGAGCAGGCCCAGGCAGAGAAGCGACCGTTTCTGTACCGCAATCACCGACCAGAAAACCCACCCGCATGGGACGGCACCATGCCGCTACGGTTCAAATCTGACCCCAAGCCCTACGAATGGCACGATGAAGTCATGGGCGACCTACACTCCGGCCCCGAAGTCATCGACGATTTCATCCTCATCAAATCCGACGGCTACCCGACGTATAACTTCGCGCATATCATCGACGACTATCTGATGAAAATCACGCACGTCATCCGCGGTCAGGAATTTCTGAGCAGCATGCCGAACTACCTGAATCTCTACGAAGCACTCGAAATCACACATCCAGTCATCGCCACCATGCCCCACATCATGAACGAGCAGGGCAACAAGAAGCTGAGCAAGCGCGACGGCGCAAAAGATGTGCTGGATTATATCCGTGACGGCTACTTGCCCGAAACACTGCTAAGCTTTATAGCTACGCTCGGGTGGAATGATGGCACGGAGCAGGAAGTCTTTACCCGCGAAGAGCTGATAGAAAAATTCAGCCTGGACCGCGTACAAAAGAGCGGCGCGCGCTTTGACGAAAAACGCCTACTGTGGATGAACGGACAGTTTATCCGCGACCTCTCGCTCGATGATCTATGGAATCGAGTAGCCGACTTTTGGCCAGCCGAAGCAGACAGGGCAGAGGAGTCCTATAAACGCCGAGTCCTTGCACTCGCGCAGGACCGACTTAAGACCCTCGCCGATCTGCCGCTGCTCACGGAGTATTTCTTTGCCGAGCCCACGCCCGACTGGTCCATGATCGACGACAACAAGCAACTCAAAAAACTCGACCGCGCGCGTCACGTAGAGCTGCTACAAGCAGCCAAAACCGCACTGGAATCAGCCGAATTCAATGCCGAAACACTGCAGGAAACCCTGAACAAATTACTTGAACAAACCGGCGAAAAACCCGGCACGCTCTTTAGCCTCGTCCGCTTCGCGCTCACCTGGGCGCCATTTAGCCCCGGCCTCCCTGAAACCATGGAAGTCCTCGGCCGCGACCGCGTACTCGCACGTCTCCAGTACGCCATAGACGAAGCATCAAAGCATGCCTAACTCCCAATTCCTATTTCCCAACTCCCAATCCCTAGTGGTACAATAAGCACAAGCATGGATGCCATCCACAAGAAATTCATTGAC
>CAZIOA010000046.1:3761-6371 GCA_964540835.1 uncultured Candidatus Saccharibacteria bacterium | reverse complement strand
GGCTCCGTCGAGCGAGTCGGAAAAGATTTTGCCAACTACGTCGCGTTTTGGAATGGCATCACTGTCACCGAATAAACGTGCATATATCATAAACATAAGCTATAATAGCCCTCACTGAGGGAATTATACGCATGGGATCATCGGAAACATCCCAGCCCGAGAGGCTATACGAAACCTTCCATCCATCGGAAAGGTTTGCTGAACTAGCCGATCTCATCCTCAACAAACTCGACCCTCGACTCGATGAAAAACGAACCAACAAGCAGGCGGGCGGGTGGCAAGACGCAGAAAACTCCAGATACGAACTCGAAAAACACTACACCAGTGAATACTTATCCGTACCCACAGCAAAAGGACCTGTGCCAGTCGAAACGTTCATGCTCAAAGATTTTGGAGACGACCCACAAAACCACACACCACTCGCATGCTACAAGCTCGTCAAGAAAAATACGTTTTTTCACCACATACAAGCAGTCAGCCCTTCTGGTACGCCCGTAGGTCCCTTCACGGGAGACAGAGAGGCGGCAGCGAAATCTCTCGCTATACTGTCTCGAGAAGAGCCGCGTGAAGCTGCCAGAAGCCTCGAGCGCAAGTTTGCCATGGACTTCGAAAAATCCGTCGGTGAGTATATACTCAGTCATCTGGCCGTCCCAACCGTCCAAGGTGAAAAACGTGTCAATCGTGCCGTTAATGCCCAGTCCGCAAGCAACGCGATAAACCTCTTTGTCAAGCGCATGCTGATGATCGAAAGGCAAGTAGAGCAAAAAAGCGAGTCAGATATAAACAAAGGGAAGCCTCATGTACATGCTGCTGTCGTCGACGCTATCAATACGCTGCCGACACCAGGCAAGAAAGGCTCATCCTACGCAAAAGTAGAAATCGTCAAATCCGTCAATACAGTCGTCAGTAAGCTAGGCGGATACTGGCATAAATCTCTCGATCTGGCACACCACAAGGCGCTCGTCGAGGAAGCCAAGACAATCATACGCAACCAAGAAGATACATGACCAACTGCAAATATAACGACAAGGCTCCTTGAAAAGAGTTTTTATAGTTGTATAATTTATAAACTGCAGAGGCAGCTTTGTTTTATGACGAGTAACAATCCCGAATCATTTTTTCATGACGACGAGCAACGCGATAGCACCGCTGAGCGTTCATTGGAGATCCGGCAACAACTAGATCGAGCGCGCGCGATCACGCCGTCACATGACCCAGCATCCAAGGCAGTCATCGATGAGCTTTTTGAGCAGTTCTACGCTGATGCGATCGAACGCAACGATGCGATTACGCTGGAAAGCTGGGGTATCGCGACAGAGGAGGGCAAGAGCGTGCATGAAACTCAAAGTCGCATGATGAAAACAGTAGAGAGTCTGGTCGATACCACGCTGACCAGATGGAGTCCAGACGAGAGAAAGCGCTATGCTCCGCACTCCTCGCTGTTCGTGCACATGATGCGAATCATGCAATTACTAGAGCAGCAAGCCACAGCGAATTTCGATATAAATTACGCCGGGTCTCATGGCGGATACAGTGAGTCGGCATTGCACCATATCTTCAACAGGGTGATCAATAAAGCCAAAAAGCAAGACAGAGATCCGCGTGCAGATATCCTCAAAAGGATAGAGGGCGACTTCAATCTGGACGACATCGAAACGGGCATATTAGAAACTCGTTTGGCTGCCGAAGATCGCGTGCCAAAAAATAGCTAATCCGTGGTATACTAACGGATATTCGCTCGAACCCCCGTATGAGGTATAATTGAGCAATACGGTGGGATGTGGTCAAGTAGTAGGACACCAAGCTGTTTGAGCGCGGAGTGCGAGTCAATCATCATGAGTCTTGGACCAAAACCTTGCTATTTGGCGAGACCGCAGTGGTATCATAGCAATAGTGGGATGTGGCCAAGTGGTAAGGCACCAGGTTTTGGTCCTGGCATTCGGGGTGAGAACTGCCAGTGGCAGTTCGCAAGGCCGGAAGCCCGGCGTGGCTGGGCAGCCACCCGAGCTGAGGCGGGCCCGACGAATTTTCCGGAGGAAAATATCGGTGGGTCGAATCCCTCCGAGCATTTACAATATAATAGTATTCAATGCACTACTTCTGGCTCGATGGGATGTGGCCAAGTGGTAAGGCACCAGGTTTTGGTCCTGGCATTCGGGGGTTCGAATCCCTCCATCCCAGCCAGAAGCAGCGTATTGAATCCCTCCATCCTAGCCATGAAAATCGTCAGACCTTTTGGTCTGGCGATTTTCATAACTTTACATATCTCTAACCGATGGGTACAATCGTCCTCAACATGTCCAAACAGCGACCTCATCTAACCGAAGAGCATGTACCTCTGACACGTGAGGAGATGTCAGAGCGGGAAGAATGGATGATGACCGAAGGGAACTGGCGCGAAGATCACTCAGTGCCGTCCGTCGGCGAGCACTACCGCTACATGTGGAAGTGGGACTCCTACAAAGCAATCGTCATCAACGCCAGACGCGACGACCCCGAGAGAGCGGAAAAAGAGTTTTGGGCTCTTGAAACTTACAGGCAAGAACAAACAGGTTTCTTGTCCAACAAAGTCTTTGCCACGGCAGGCAGCAAAACATGGCGTGATTATCC
>CAZIOA010000046.1:0-3661 GCA_964540835.1 uncultured Candidatus Saccharibacteria bacterium | reverse complement strand
TAGTCGAATGGGCGCAGATGCAGTGGCTTGGCATCAAACTTGGTCGCCGTGGCCGTGATCCGCGCATGAAGCGGTCTGAGCGGATACTTCGAAAACTTGGCTGGAATGTCAATACCGAGCCAGAGACTGAGCGAATCGACTGGATACCAGAGCAGGTACGAGACACCTATTGGGTAAACGACGTCATGTTCAACGCCATGCATGCGAACAATTTACGTTACCTTGCCGACATCGGCTGTATCCTAGCCGAGACTACCGACGACATAGAGCAACAGGAACGATACACGACAGACGCCGAGTACTATGACAGTGTCGCGGGTGACGTTGAAAAAGAAATCCTCGGTCGCATGTGGGATCCGGAAAAGAAATATTTCTACAATCTGGATAGGGACGGCAATCAAATCCCAGTCGATTCCGTCACGGGACTTTTCGCGCTGCTGCTCGAAAACATCAGCACCGAGCAAACCGAAGCCTTGCTGGAAAAACTTGAAAATCCGGAGTGGTTCGGCACGGAGTGCCCAATTCCCACCCATGCCGCGCGAAGTGAGTTTTATGATCCGGAGCCAAAAGGGTTCAAAAACACGTTCACGCCACAATGGAGCGGACCGGTGTGGATTGACGTCAATCACATCATCGTAGAGGAGGGGCTCGTGCCAAGGGCGGAAACACTCGCGGATCATGAGTCACGAAGACACAATCCCAAGCTCGCGAAGCGTTTGCTCGCGAGAGCCGCAATCATCGCGACGAGCACGCAGGAGCAACTGGCAAACGACGTCAAGACTATGGAGTACTACTCACCGAAAAAACCTGGTCGAGGGATGAGAGTGGCTGATTTCATGTGGACGAACCTCGGACTTCACTTCGAAAAACTCCAAAAAGCGGAAGCAACGCTCAAAAAAGCCCTTGCGACTATCGCTCTACAGTAAGATATCTCACAGCCAAGCATAAGCCGCATTGCTATGCTAAATATGCAAGCCAGACGAGACAGGAGAGCGTATGTTTGTTGATCGCGGTATCAGGAAATGCGCGTTTAGAGTGACAGTATCGGGTGTCTGCGACAGGGTTCCCATAACCCAAGATGCATTTTTCTGCGGGCGTCACGTGGAGTCGCAATGCAATGCGCCCAAGTGCGACACACATGCCATACGGACATGCGCGTCTGTCAGCGGCATCGCGACATGCCAAGCTGTTTTGTGCCGTGATCATGGATGCTTTTGCTAGCGTCGGCATTGCCGGAATCGAGTTACGAAAAGTATGGTCGGTTCCGTTGCCTTGCCCGAGTTGAGTAGTACTCCTCTGGGCAAGGCTTTCCCCGTGTCGTGAATTGTATGCTATACTATGTATAGTACGTATATATCAGAAAAGGACTCGTATGAAATCAGCGCAAATTGATAACTATGGCGACGTATCAGCAATCATGCTCAATGACGTGGAGAAACCTGCGATCGCTGAGAACCAAGTACTTATAGAAACGAATGCTGCCAGCCTGAACCCATTTGATCTTGCCGTTCTGGCAGGTCATGCGCAGTCTATGGCTCCGCTCACTTTTCCCGCCACGCTCGGACTCGACATGGCAGGTACTGTCGTAGGTGTCGGCGCAGCTGTCACGAAGTTTGGCATAGGCGAGCGCGTATACGGCACGGCAAATGCGATGTTTGGCGCGAGCGGCGCGTTCGCGGAGTACGTCGCGGCCAACGCTGACAACATAGCACATTCGCCGACAAATGTAAGCGATGTCGAAGCCGCCTCGTTTCCGACAGCGGGTATCAGCGCGCTTCAAGCAATTGTCGACAATCTGGACGTCCAAAGCGGACAAAAAGTATTTATCAACGGTGGTTCTGGCGGAGTAGGGTCAATCGCCATCCAGATAGCCAAGCACCTGGGCGCATACGTTACAGTGACGGCATCGGCTACAAATGCCGATTTCGTCAAGAGCCTTGGTGCCGATGAAGTAATTGATTACAAAACACAGGACTACAGAACCCTTTTACGAGACTACGACGCAGTCCTGACGAACGTACGCGCAGATGACACGAATGACGTGCTGACAGTACTAAAAAGGGGCGGCAGAGCAGTCTCGCTGGTAGGACCCTTTGACGATGCCAGGGCAACTAAACTGGGCGTCACGGCGATGCCGCAGATGACCAAAGTCACGACGGAATCACTCGACCGTCTGCGCGAACTCGTCGATCAAGGCGCGGTTCACGCCGTGATCGACAAGACATTTCAGCTTGACCAGATACGTGAAGCGTATATAACTGCCCAAAATCAGTCCGTCAAAGGAAAGCTCGTTATCTCAACCGCTTAACAAAACAAAAAACTCGCTGTAAAACGAGTTGACAAAGGTTAAATCGTGACATGGTGGCGTGGAGCACATCCACGCCACCATGTCACAGACAAGGCTATGTTACTTGCGTTTGCGGGACCTTGATCTCCCTTTGATCCGGATGGTGACAGTGCCGTCATGGCTTCGATAGTGCGCCAGGCCGAGCTCTCCGCCATCGTAGTTGAGCAGCAGGTCCTCGAGCGCTTCGTGGGCGCTTCCTTCGAGTGCGAACTTTGGCGTCGCGGCCGCACGGGGCGGTACGATCAGATCAAACACGTAGTACTCGCGCTTGCGAAGCTGCTCGTCGGTGAGAGTAACGCGCCGGTCTTCCTGTTGCCGCGCCTCCTCGAGAATCGGGCTGAGCCACTGGTTAATCATAGCCGAAACTTCAGCGGCGGTAATCGTTTCGTCCGATTCCTCGTTGATCATCTCCGCGATCTCTTCGCAGTCGCTCGTAATTTCTGGTAGCATTGCAGTCACCTGCAACCTCCTCTTGGATCGTGTCACCATCTGGATGAGGGTAACATTGAGTATTATAATAGACTAAACTATGTACTTTGTCAAGTATTATGTAGGGTTGATCTCATGACCGCCGAATTTGGCGCGCATAGCGGCGAGAAGTTTGGTCGAAAAGTCAGTCTGTCCCTGTTGTGAAGCGAGTCGCACGTCAAACGACGCCTGGATGGCGGGCATCGGTATACCAAGTTCCTTTGCCGTTTCCAGCGTCCATCGAGCCTCGCCGCTTTCGGCAACGACCCCGCTGATACCATCCATGTCCGGGTTTTCGTGCAGTGCTTGGCGAGTCAGGTCGTTGAGCCAGCTGGTCACGACGCTTGACTGCTGCCAGACGTCGCCAGCAGCCGCGAGATCGAGATCCTTATACGGACCTTCGCGCAGTACTCGGTAGCCTTCTGCAAGAGATTGCATCATGCCGTACTCGATCGCGTTGTGTACCATTTTGACGAAGTGTCCTGTGCCGTTTTCACCGAAATGATGATGACCGCCGCGTGGTTGCGCCAACGTATCCAGTACGGGTACGATTTTTTCGTATGCGTCCTTGTCGCCACCAACCATCATCGAAAAGCCGTTTTGCAGCCCCCACACGCCACCGGACGTACCGATATCGAGCAGTTGACTGCCTGCAGCCGCCACGCGCTTTGCACGCGCCGCATCGCCGCGATAGTCGCTATTGCCGCCGTCGATGATGATGCTGCCTTTTGGCAAAATCTGCAGCCATTCATCAACCTTGCTGTCGATCACGTCGGCTGGCAACATGATCCACAATACAACCGGTTCGCCGCCAAACGCATCTACGACGTCCTGATCGGAGTAGGC
>CAZIOA010000045.1:2057-6503 GCA_964540835.1 uncultured Candidatus Saccharibacteria bacterium | reverse complement strand
TACAAAGACTTGCCTCTTGCAGGTCAAAACGCTTATACTTTAGTCAAGGGTAAAGACACCCCTGCAACCCCAAGGGGTTACAGTGGTCGGGCGGGGCTTTACGAGGTCATGGACGTCAGCGAGGCGATCCAGCAACTCATCGTTAACCGCGCGACAAGCAATGAAATCCAGAAACAAGCCGTGCTAGAGGGAATGATTACCATGCGACAGGATGGATATCTAAAGGCACTGCAGGGAATTACTACGCTGGAGGAAGTGAATCGCGTAACGGCGGACACGGCATAAGGAAAACGGGTACTATATGGCAAATCAAGAACTCAGGATCGAAATACTGCTGGAAGAAGTGGTACGCCGTCGAGCGTCCGATCTTCATCTGCAGGTAGGACTGCCGCCAATGTTGCGTGTCGATGGTTCGCTTGTACCAGTTGCGGGGTTTAACCCGCTAGACGAGTCGGCTGTCGAAACGCTTTTGTTCGCTATTCTTGACGCGGACCAGCAGCAGATTTTGAACAAAGACAAGGAGTTCGACTTTAGTTTTGCGTTTGGTACGCTTGGGCGATTTCGTGTCAATGCGTTTCATGAAAAAGGAAATCTGGCCGCTGCGTTACGCTTGATACCCAATGAAATCAAGTCGATTACCGAACTAGGGGTGCCGCCTATCGTTATGAATTTTGCTAACTACCCTCGTGGACTCGTGCTCGTCACCGGGCCTACAGGTAGCGGTAAATCTACCACGCTCGCCGCGCTCATAGACAAGATAAATTCCGAGAGATCTCACCACATCATCACGATAGAAGACCCGATTGAATTTACGCATAAATCCAAAAAATCCGTGGTTATTCAACGAGAGGTACACTACGATACCTATAGCTTCTCAGCCGCGCTTCGTTCGAGCTTGCGTCAGGATCCCGACGTCGTGCTTATTGGAGAGATGCGAGATCTTGAAACGATTAGCGCGGCCATCACGATCGCGGAAACAGGACACCTCGTACTAGCTTCTTTGCACACCAACAGCGCAGCGCAGTCGATTGATCGTATGATTGACGTGTTCCCACCGCATCAACAATCGCAAATTAGAGCGCAACTAGCGAATATCCTCATGGCTATTTGCTCACAGCGACTCGTACCTGCTATCGGTGGCGGCCGAGTCGTAGCTGCCGAAATTCTCATCGCGAATCCAGCGGTTCGCAATATTATACGCGAAGGCAAAACGCACCAACTAGACGCTGTTATCCAGACTGGTGCCGATACTGGTATGCAGACCATGGATCGAACGCTTGTGGGGTTGGTACAGAGCGGTGCCGTGACGTATGACGAGGCTCGCAGCTTCGCCGTGGATTTGACGGAATTTGAACGTCTGATGCGAGGCTAGCGGAGCCGACCATGCGAAAGTTTAACTACGAAGCAAAAGACACGACGACGAACAAGGTCGTCAAGGCGACCGTACAGGCAGAATCAGAACATGAGGCTGCCAAGTTGCTTGTCGAACAGGGGTTCGCGCCAATCAGTATCAAGGAGGCGCGCGGCGACAACAATTTCTTTGCTCGGCTGACGAGCCGTATCACGACAAAAGACAAAGTTATCTTTACGCGTCAGCTGTCCACGCTGATCGCAGCTGGTCTGCCACTGGCACAGAGTCTTCGAACTTTGGTTGACCAAACACGTAATCCTCGACTCAGAGGCGTTATCCAAGAACTCATTGCGTCGATAGAGGGCGGTCGTTCGTTGCACGAGTCCTTTTCCAAGCATCCGCAGGTTTTTGACAAGCTGTTTCTCGCGCTCGTGGCGGCAGGTGAAAAATCAGGCACGCTTGACGAAGCACTGCAGCGCGTAGCGGCACAGCAGGAAAAAGACGCGGCGATCACGAGCAAAATCAGAGGCGCGATGACATATCCGGTTATCGTGCTCGTTGTGATTATAGGGGTCATGGCATTTATGCTTCTTACTGTCGTGCCGCAAGTGGAAAAGCTATATGATGACCTACACCAGGAGTTGCCGTTTATAACACAAATTATCGTGTCGATATCGGAGTTCATCATACGGTTTTGGTGGGTGATTCTTATCGTCATGACTGTAGTCGGGTACGTGCTCGCCCAGTATTTACGCACTGAAGCTGGCATGAGAACTCTTGATATCCTTAAACTAAACACGCCGGTGGTACGTAGTCTTTTCCAGCGTCTTTACATGGCCCGGTTTACCCGCACAGGCCAAACATTACTAAACACAGGGGTGAGTATGCTTGATATGTTGGCGATTGCGAGCGAAGCAGTCAACAATAGCGTTATAGCTGCTGAGATCGATCGAGTGGCAGAAAAGGTGAAGGGTGGCAAGGATTTGTCGGCGGCTCTTGCCGTCGAGGAGCATGTGCCCGAACTCGTACCCCAGATGATTCGCGTCGGTGAAAAGTCTGGTCGTATAGACGAAATGATGGGCAAGACCGCGACAATATACGAAAACGAGCTGGACGAAGAAGTAGCCGCGCTTTCGACGTCGATCGAGCCGGTTCTAATGGTGGTATTGGCACTTGTAGCGGGCGGAATGGTGGCAGCGATTTTGCTTCCGATTTATAGTCTCGTGAACACGCTGCAGGTATAACTAGACAATTTATAGTACGTACTGTACGATAAACACGAGCGTTTTAAGCTAACCAATGCGTTCATAGAAAGGTGGGAATTTCATGAACAAACTTCATAGCAAACAAGACGAAGGCTTCACGATTATAGAGGTTGTTTTGGTGCTTGCTATAGCAGGACTTATCTTTTTGATGGTGTTTATCGCGCTGCCATCATTGCAGAAGGGCCAGCGAGATACACAGCGTAAAGGAGATTTGTCACGAGTGAGTACCCAGTTAAATAACTACAAAAGCTCTACCCGGGGCAATATACCGACGGAGTCCACGCTAGGTACATTCGTGTCAAAATACCTTGGAGATGGCGCAACCAATAGCGTTGCAGGAGATGAATATTCTGATCCGAATACGGGACCATACGCAGTTAGGTACAATGACGAGGCTGAGATTCTCAATCCTGCCGAAGGCACTATCTACTATTCAAACGGTCAGATTTGCAGCGATACCTCTCCGGGCGATACGGAGAGTGCAAGCCCGCGTAACTACGCGTTGCGTCTCAAGCTGGAAAACCAATCAGCTCTTCACTGTATCGACAATCGTTAGTCGCGAGATCTAGCTTGGTTTTTGCTTATGCTCGATATGTGATATTCTAAGCACGATGGATACCATGATCATCTATTTCGTAGTAGCAGGATTGGCTTTGATAGGGCTTGCCATGGGAAGTTTCGCCGGGGCATTAGTGTGGCGTTTACGTGCTCGTCAGTTGAAAGAGGATGCAGCAGAAGGCTACAAAACACGCAAAAAGGACGTTGAGCAGGTCAGTAAATTGCGACGCAAGGGACTATTGCGTGATCGTTCAGTGTGTCTTCACTGCGGGCATAAACTTACATGGCGTGATCTCATACCGCTTGCGAGTTGGGCGGCGCTGAGGGGTAAGTGTAGGTATTGTCACAAAAAAATAGGATTGCTTGAGCCAGCGGTTGAGCTGGGCGTGGCAGCGTTTTTTGTCGTGTCATATCTGCTTTGGCCATTACCATTGGATACGCCTTTGGAATTGCTGCAGTTTAGCGTTTGGCTTGCATCCGGTGTCGGATTGGCTGTTTTGCTCATATACGATGCGAAATGGTTTCTCTTGCCAGATCGCGTCATGTACCCTCTTTTCGGTCTTGGCACTGTGTACAGCGTGTTGGTGCTCGTCAGTCAGCAGTTCGCGCCGTCACAGCTGTTTAGCATTTTGATGTCCGTTGCTATACTGAGCGGCCTTTACTACGTCATCTACGTTGTTTCGAGACATCAGTGGGTAGGGTTCGGAGATGTCAAACTGGGGGTCGTGCTTGCACTGCTTCTTGCTGATTGGCAACTTGCGTTGATCGCGCTATTTCTCGCCAATGTCATAGGTACGCTCTTCCTGTTGCCGCTGATGTTGAACGGCAAAGTGAAACGTCATGCACATGTTCCGTTTGGTCCCTTCCTTATAGCCGGGTGGTTTCTGGCTGGCGTATTTGGACAGCAGATTATCAGCTGGTATTTCTCACTCGTTCCTAGCTACTTCTAAGTGTAGGCCACCCCTTAGCGCTTATGCTATAATCAGGCCACATGATTAGAGTTTATCTCCATGCTTTTTTTGCCAGGGAAACCTACGCCATACGGAAGCTGGCTGATTATTTTCGCATTAAATCGCACGGCTTTACCGTCATCGAATTGATGTTGTTTTTGAGCGTGACAGGCGCGCTTTTTGCTGCGTTGATGCTGGGCGTGAACGGTAATATCACTCAGCAAAGGTACCAGGAAAGCGTCGACGCCTATAGTACGTTTCTTCAGGACCAATATTTCGAAGTGATCAACACGAGAAATGAACGGGACGACGGATGGTCATG
>CAZIOA010000045.1:0-1957 GCA_964540835.1 uncultured Candidatus Saccharibacteria bacterium | reverse complement strand
GCCAGTATCCTTATACTTCGCTCACCCGTGAGTGGTCTTATACGGACATTCGCGTGGGACACGCAACTTCCATCAGATCTAAGGGAGATGATAGATGAAGTGACGGCAAAGACAGTGTTGGTAAACTGCGTCAAAAGCCAGCCTGGTTCATCTCCGGTTGAGTCGTCAGTGAGCGTGGATTCTCGTATCGCAGGGCCAGACGCCGTCATCGTGAAGGGAGCGGATCCTGCATGCGAGTAACCCGATTAGACAGGGGAGATACGATTATCGAGGTATTGTTTGCCATGACTATATTTAGCATGGTAGCGGTTGGCGGGTTGTCACTCATGAACCAAGGCGTGGCACTGGCGCAACAGGCACTTGAAGTGGGGCTTGTGCGACAGCAGATGGATGCTCAGGCGGATGCACTTCGTTATCTTAACCGGGCGTATATAGCTGATTTTGGCAAAAACGAAGACGCGCCAGCAATCCAGCGCTGGAATCGGATCGTTCGTGACAACTCCGTGCGACCTGGCGAAGCACAAGCGTTTGATACGATCGCAGACACGGACGGATGCAACATAGACGATGAGTCATTTGCGCTTAACCTTAAAAAATTAAACTCGAATCCTTTGCTCAAGCCACCGCTTGAGGTTTCGGAAACGCCAGCGACGTACGCAAAAATTCGCTACGACACCAATCAGCCACTCGCGGAAGGGATTTGGATACAGGCAGTACGCTCAAGTGACAACGAAAACAGACCGGGTTTTTATGATTTTCACATCCGCGCATGCTGGTTTACTCCAGGTCAGGCGAGACCGGTAACGCTCGGGACGATAGTGAGGCTGTATGAACCGCGTCGGTAGCATTAGTATGCCTAAAAACCCGCTATTGATCAGATCTGGGTATTCCAGAGGTTTTACCGTTATAGAGCTCATGTTAGCTATGACGTTTGTTTCTATTCTCCTACTTATGGTGGCCGCAACGGTTATCCAGCTTTCCACTATTTATAACAAAGGTATGACGATGAAAGCAGTTGATCAGGCGGGTCGAGCGCTCAGTGCCGATATACGACAGGTGCTCGCGAAAAGCCAACCCTCAGATATAGATGTCCATCTCCTAGAGCAAAGTGAACAGGGGTTTATCTATGGTGGTCGGCTGTGCACGGGACTTTACAGCTATATTTGGAACTATGGCAGGGCATTGACTCAGGACGACCAGTCAAACAAAAAAAATACGTACGATTCGTCCGGTTCAGAGATCAGGTTCGTGAGAGTGCGAGACACCGGCGGACAGTACTGTTCTAACCCGACAAGTACAGTTACAAGGAGCGACGCGACGGAGATGCTATCGACAGACGGTGCCAACTTGGCAGTTCAGAGTTTTGAGGTAAATCCTCTTGCGGAAGATAGAGCGACGGGTCAGGCATTATACCAAGTTGTCATGGAAATTGGCACCAACGATCAGGACGCGCTGCAGCGAGAGGGGTCGCTTGATACTATCATCACATCATGTAAACCGCCTAGCGACGCGCTATCACAAGACGATTTCTGCGCGGTTAATCAGTTTGACTTCACCGCGCAGGTCGGCAACAAGGGGGAGCTGTAGTGAAAAATATACGTCTCATCGAGAGGGGTTCCGTTTCTTTGTTTATTGTCATTTTTTCGGCGCTTTTGATTACGGCGACAACTGTTGCTTTCGTGCGCATCATGATACAAAACCAACAGCAGGCAACTTCTAGCGACCTATCGCAAAGTGCTCTTGATTCGGCATATGCAGGTATCGAGGATGCCAAACGCCTCATTTTGATGTACCAACAACAATGTCACTCAGATACGCAGAGCGAGAAGTGTCGGTCGTGGCATGCGCTTATGGACGGTAAACATTGCGACACGATCCAAAAAACGGATGTACTGGACATCGCTAGGGATGCTCGAGAGGTGTTGATCAAGCAAGCAGATGGCGACAAACAGCTAGA
>CAZIOA010000044.1:0-6681 GCA_964540835.1 uncultured Candidatus Saccharibacteria bacterium | reverse complement strand
ATAAACCACAACAATCTTGCGTCGCACTCTTGAAGTAATAAAAACGTCTAGCATATTCTCCCTTTTCGCACTTTGTCGATTTCAGTACTTCCTATCTTACACTTTCTTACAACACTATACAAGCGCGTTTTGCAGAATCTATGACGGATTTATTTCATGTGCGATTCAGTGATGGGTTTTGGCTAGCGCCAATTCAAAATAATTTTATTTATCTTCGCGATCGTTTCTTCGTGTGTCGGAAGGTCGTTGTGATCATAGTAGTGATCGGTGCCGAGATAGTTGGATTTTACATCGAGTATATGAAGCTCGTCGGCGATCATATGAACTTTGTCCACTATCTCGACGCTAGCAACAGGCGCGGCGATGACAAGCTTTTGTATCCTAACCGGCTTGAGAAAATCCAAGGCTACGTCAAGAATCGTGATATCGCTCAACCCGTCGCTTATAAGTATGATCGTATGGTCTTGCAATAGACTCTCGTCTATAACGCCACCGTCACCTATAAGTCGGTTGATCTTGTGAAACGCTTGCCTTTTTTGCTCCTCCAAGTATCCATGAAACTCTGTCGTGTATTCGCCAATTTCACTTTCAGCCAGGTTGCTATTGTATGTGAAGTGACCTGTCTGAGAAACAGCTCCGAAGTTTTGACCTTCGCCCGGAACATCGACGTTTTCGGACACCAACAGAGTCAAAACACAGTGCAACCGCTCCGCTACAGGCTCGCCCACTGCCACGCCTCCATCTCCGAGCGCGACAACAGCAGCGTTTTCATATCGATACGCATCATGTAGCAGTCGAGCCAACTGCTCGCCTGCTTCTGTACGACTATGGAAATACATCATGCATAAACAGTATAGCAACCTCATCGCGAAAATTACGCTTCTTACTCGAATTGCTATAGAATCAATAGCATGCGCTATTACGAGGTGGCTCCGACGCAAATTATTCGGCAAGACTCAGCCGTGTTTACGTATGCCTCAGAGCAGGAACTATCTGTTGGTCAAATCATCGAGATGGAGGTTGGCCGCAAATCTCTGGTGGGTATTGTCATGCGTGAAGTCGCGAAACCAAAATACGATACAAAACTTGTCAAAAACACCGTCATAAACCAGCCTCTCCCGATACAACTTGTACGTCTCTCGACATGGTTGAGCGACTACTACGCCACTCATCTTGCACTCGTCCTACAGGCTGTTTTGCCTGGCGGCATACAAAAAAAACGTCGCCAACGCACGCAAGCGCCCCCTGTAGCGATGCGAGTCCGAACAAAAAAAGTACTCAACAAATACCAGGTGGCGGCGCTCGATAAAATCGATGCAATGTCGAGCGGCACTGCGCTGCTGCATGGGGTGACCGGCTCAGGAAAGACCACGGTGTACATAGAGGCTGCGAAACAAACCCTAAACAATGGTAGGTCTGTTATGATACTCGTGCCAGAAATCGCCCTGACACCACAAATCGTTGATGAGTTCTCGTCTCATTTTGAGAACATAGTGCTCACCCACTCTCGACAGACAGAAGCAGAGCGTCATCTCGCCTGGAAAGATGTTCTGGAGAGCACCTCTCCCCGTGTCGTCATTGGTCCGCGATCGGCACTGTTTTTGCCATTAGAAAATCTCGGACTAATAGTTATAGACGAAGCTCACGAACCAAGCTTCAAGCAAGAGCAGTCTCCACGCTACTCAGCCCTGAGAGCGGCGAGCGTACTAGCGCGAGAACACGAGGCAAAGCTTATACTAGGAAGCGCGACGCCATCTATTGCGGACTTTTATCTCGCCCAGAAATCGACTCGTCCAATCATAGAGCTACCTCAAACAGCACGCTTGGCGAAAGCACCTACTGTAACTCTGGTAGACATGACCAAAAGACACGATTTTCAACGTCACCGCTTTTTTTCCAATGCGCTCCTCGGTCGTTTAGAAATGACTGTTGCATCTGGGTACCAAGCGCTTATTTTCCATAATCGACGAGGCAGCGCAAATGTAACACTTTGTAAAAATTGCGGTTGGCAATCAACTTGCCAGCGTTGTTTTATACCGCTCACTCTTCATACGGATACCTATGAACTTCGATGCCATATTTGTGGAACAAACGGAAAAGTACCGACGAATTGCCCCGATTGTTCAAATGTAGACATCATCCATAAAGGCGTAGGCACGAAACTCATCGAGTCAGAACTGACAAAACTCTACCCTAACATGAAAATCGCGCGGTTTGATGGCGATAGCGCGCCGGAAAACTCGATCAACTCCAGGTATAAAGAGTTGTACGATGGATCTATCGATATTATCATAGGCACGCAAATCGTCGCGAAGGGTCTTGATTTGCCACGCCTTCGTACCGTTGGTATCGTGCAAGCTGATGCAGGACTCAACATGCCGGACTTTGCAGCGCCCGAACGAACCTTTCAGCTTCTTGCACAAGCTATCGGTCGCGTCGGTCGCAGCAATCATGAAACGTACGTTGTCGTCCAAAGTTACCGGCCGACACACCCTTCAGTTGTTGATGGATTGTCACGAAACTACGCTGATTTTTACGAAAAAACTCTCGCTGAAAGACGTCGTGGTAGCTTTCCTCCCTTTACTTTTCTGCTCAAGCTAACGTGCGTTTACAAAAGCGAAGCTGCCGCCATAAGAAATGCACGCTTACTAGCTCAAAGTCTCCGCAAAAAAATCCCCGCGAGCGTTGAAATTCTAGGTCCAACCCCTGCTTTCTACGAGCGGCAGCGTGATACATACCGATGGCAACTCATCCTCAAGTCAAAGACACGATCACATCTCGTCGATGCACTCGTGCACGTCCCGCAAACTCACTGGCAGTTCGAACTTGACCCTGTGAGTCTCCTCTAAAAACTCGCGCTCAGCATGGTATACTTTTAACAGATATATGCGAAAAGAAGACATCATTACGCTGCCCAACCCTCATCTGCGACAAAAATCTCGCAAAGTCGGGGTTGTCACTGATCAAATCCGCGCTCTTGTGGACGACATGAAAGCCGCTGCGCTGGACTGGGAGGATTCTCGCCCGCATGAAATAAGCGCGGCGCTGGCAGCCGTTCAAATCGATCAACTAGAGCGCGTGGTCATCATCAGGAGTGACTTCGAAGACAAACAGTCTCGCGACTTCACCGTTTTGATCAACCCCGAAATCGTTAAGTACGAAGGTAACGTGCATGAAGATTACGAGGGGTGTCTGAGCGTCAAAGACGTGTATGGAAAAGTTCCTCGTCACACAAAGATACGAGTTCGTGCAATCAGTATCGATGGTAAGCCTATGCGTTTTAAAGCAGAGGGATTTCTGGCACGCGTTATCCAGCATGAGATAGATCATACGAACGGCATAGTGTTCATCGATCATATTCGTGATGACAAGAACGCATTTTATGAACTAGACGAGAAAGGCGAGCTGCAGCCTGTGGACTACGACGACCGAATTGCTAGCAGCGAATTGTTTGATGACTAAAATCATATATTTTGGGAACGAACGTTTGGTGAGCGGACTCTCTCACACTAACGCTCCTATTCTGAGAGGGCTCATCGAGCGAGGTCATGACATCGCAGCAGTCGTGTCACACCACGCAGGGAGCACTTCACGAAACCAGCGTGATCTGGAGGTGGCAAAGATCGCCGAGGAACATGGCATACCCATCTTTCTACCAAATAGTCCGTCTGAAATCATGGACGAGCTTCGAGCACTCGACGCAGATATTGCTGTTTTAGCAGCATATGGACGCATCATCAGCCAGCAAGTCATCGATATTTTCCCCATGGGAATTGTCAATATACACCCTTCGCTTCTTCCAAAATATCGTGGTCCGACCCCTATAGAATCCGCAATCCTAAATGGCGACCAGGAAACCGGCGTATCAATCATGCAGCTTACAGCCGGCATGGACGAAGGACCGATCTACGCACAGCGCACCGTTCAAATCGAAGGAAACGAGGAGAAATTTCATCTTTATAGTGAAATTGTCAGTGTAAGTTCGCAGCTATTCTTTGAGGTGTTCCCTCAAATTGTCGACGAAACCCTGAAGCCTACGCCTCAAGATGACACGAATGCGACATACAGTATGCTGATTCAGAAATCCGACGGTGTTATCGACTGGAGTAAGCCAGCCGAACAAATCGAGCGTGAAATTCGTGCCTATGCTGGTTGGCCTCAAAGTAGAACGAGACTGGGCGATATAGATGTGATTGTCTTAGATTCGACCGTCATACCAACAGATATCGATACAACACCTGGTAAAATTGAGATATTATACGATGAAAACGCAAAAACATTGCGTGTCCAAACTACCAGGGGCACTCTTGAGATTAATAGGGTTAAGCCACTTGGTAAAAAAGAAATGCCCATCACGGCATTTCTTACAGGTTATCGTTCACGGCTTGGGGCTTAAGCTGCCGCCGGTGGCTGTTGTTGGTCGTTTGTTGCTGCTGCACCCAAAATCGCATCGCGATTAGCCATAATCTCTGCCTTTAGCTCTTCAAGTACTTGCTTGACGACGTCGCGGTAGTCAGGTCGGTTTACCTCTAGCCATTTCGTCGCGACGTACTCAGCTTTGAGCGTCGGATCAGCAGGATCGAGCTTCAAGGCTTGTTGCATGCGCTTAAATACTTCGTCATTGGTGTAATCTTGGACATGCGCGGCAAGCCATCCATCAATCACCCCCTGGTCGCGATCGATGATCTTTTCGAACTCTTCCAGTTGCTGGTCGCTGAGACCATCAGAAAGCCTCGTGCCTACTCTTAGCTCTAGTTCCTCGTAGATATGTTGCAAAAACGCTTGTTTTTGATCATCGGGTAGGTCATTCAGCCCGATATCTGCTAAAAATTTGTCGTCTAGTTGAAACATCGTATCTCCTTACCCCCAGTATACACCAAGCTGGCTATTTGCAAATCACAAATTACTCGATGGTGCGCTTCATGAGCTCGCGCGTAAAGAACTCTAGCTTGTCACCTTCTTCAAGAAGAAGTTTCTTGTCTGTTTTTAGACTCAAGCCGCAAAGCTCACCCTCAAATACTTCTTTGGCTTCTTGCTGTTGACGCTGGACGCTTGTCACTTCCACTTCTGCCAACTGCACTCCGTCCCGCTTGACGCGCGCCAAGAGACCGGCCGCGACTTTCCCTTGCGTCACTTCGCCACCTGCGATAACCGTATCTTTCAGCGTTCTGAACACGCCCTTTATCGTGAGTGCTCCTATTTCTGTCTCCACAACTTCCGGTGCGAGCAACTGACTCATGGATTGTCGTGCGTCATCAAGAAGCTCATAGATAACTTTGTAGAGCCTCACTTGTACTTTGTCACGAGTAGCCAGACGTTTGACCGCAGGAGGGAGATCGACATTAAATCCATATATAACGGTCTTTTCATCCGCCGCAAGCCGAACATCATTCTCAGATATGTTACCGACGCCGCTACCGATAATACGCAGAGTCACTTCGCCGCCAGTGTCAACCAGCTTGAGACTATCGATAACTGACGTGAGAGAACCCTGTACATCCGCTTTGATGATAACCTTGAACTCTTGCGATTCATGCTTTTGACTCATCATCTTTAAAAGATCGGCTCCTGTCACATTTGTGCTGGCTGCGTCGCGTTCGCGCTCGACTCGGGCTTTTTCTGTCATATGGCGAGCCTCTTTTTCATTTTTTGCAACCGTAAATTCATCACCGAATTGCGGCAACTCCTTGAAACCCGTAACTGTCACAGGTGTGGATGGTCCAGCCGACTTCAAGGGCTTGCCCTGAAAATCCAATAATGTACGGATTTTACCGTATGAAGTACCTGCAACCAAAAACCGACCCGGACTCAACTCTCCTCTTTCAATCAGCAAACCAACAACCGATCCGCGACCGTGCTCCATATGAGATTCGATAACCAGTCCGCTTGCGGGTACGTCGACATCCGCCCTTAGCTCTTCCAGATCAGCAACGAGGAGCACCATTTCGAGTAGTTTGTCTAATCCTTGACCAGTCTTGGCGCTGACCTCTACCATAACCGTATCGCCGCCCCACTCTTCAGGATTCAAATCATATTCAGTGGCGAGTTGCGTCTTCACCATCTGTGGGTTGGCGGTTTCTTTGTCCACTTTGTTTATAGCAACGACGACCTTGGCATTGGCGCTTCTCGCGAATCGAATCGCTTCAACAGTTTGCGGCTTTACGCCATCATCAGCAGCCACGACGATGATAACAACGTCGGTCAAGGCCGCACCGTGTTGTCTCAATGCGGCGAATGCTTCATGCCCCGGTGTGTCCAGTAGTGTTATGGAGCGATCATTGCGCACCGTTTGATATGCGCTGATATGCTGCGTAATCCCACCTGCCTCGCCCTCGGCGGTCTTAGTCTTCAAGATAGCGTCAAGCAGACTCGTTTTGCCATGATCGACATGCCCCATGACAGCGACAATCGGAGGACGCGACACGGCGTTTTCTGATACTTCATGGGCAGCCCGATTATGCGTCGAAGACGCCTGCTTCTTCTGTATGTCAACATCCAAACCTAACTCGCCTATGATGATTTGAGCGGTTTCAAAATCTATACGTTGATTTATGGTTGCCGCTATACCGTTTTTAAATAACTCTCCAACCAGTGTAGTGACAGGAATGTTGAGCGTCTCTGCAAGTTCGCCCACGGTAATCGAATCGGCGATAACTATCACTTTTTCTGCCATGGTGTACG
>CAZIOA010000043.1:4200-6762 GCA_964540835.1 uncultured Candidatus Saccharibacteria bacterium | reverse complement strand
TTTAGATAAGTCTGCTACAATACTGCGAAAAGGAGAGAGGGTATGACCGAGAGACTGTTAGGTGACCAGGGACTCTCAGATGAAATGGCCGATGTCATGGATCGCGTCGGCGAGATTCCAGGAATCTATCGAACGGCGTCCGATGACCTGAGGCAGCAACTTGATAAAAGACATCATGAGCGCCAGCACGATCAGCAGCAAGACTTAGGCGACTTCACTGGTCGGCAATTCGAAGAATAGTATTGCTTGTGTTTTGAAATTCAGGCTTCATGGTTCAAAATGGTGGCAATGTACGAACACGAGATGGAACTGTTTGAGCAATTGGAAGAAGAAGTCATGCCGGACACCCTGGCGTCCGAGTGCTTTGTAGTGTTTGAAGAATTAACCGAAAACGGCTTTCGTATGGCACACTGCGCGCTTCGTTATGACCTGGTACGAGAGACAAGTTTGGAGATTCAGCGACGAAAGGGCATAGGCAAGAAACTCAATAGCATTATGAAATTTGAGACCGTTCCGGATCCTGAACCAATCTATGGTCGTGAGCCACAATAGTTACCCTCGGTAACTTTTGTCATTACTGTCTTCATCGAGGTCCTCTATATATTCGCGGCGATTGTCATGGATATCAACGTTGTCATCGTCTTTGTAGACGCCTTCGTCGTCAACTTCGGTTTTGTCCAGCTCATTTTTGAACTCAGCTGACGGAATGCCAAGTTCCGTCGCGGGATCTTCGCCAACTTCTTCCATGAGCGGGTCGGTAGCATTGTCGTCGACGTTTAAGTCGTCTTGATAGCTTTGTAATTGTATATCGTCATCGTCACGCACTTACTCCTCCTTCGCCAAGATTTTACTTTACGATACAAGTGCAGCGAGTTACCTGCTGTGAGAAAAATTACATATAATAAACTACCCGCCGAAATCAGCGGGTAGTTTGGATACGACGATGAAATTATCCGTTGTTGCTCGTATCGAAATTCACGTATGGGACATAGACTTGCCATGCTGCGACTTCGGCGGCGGTGAGCGCCTGGGCTTTTGCGACAGCCTTGGCGACGACGCCTTTGTCGATAGTGACTTTTTGGCTGACTTCAAGCAGCGGTGAGCCTGCGTCAACAGTCAGGAATGTCTCTGCTGCGACAATCTGAGCTTTGCTGACTTTTTCGCCGGTAGCGCTAGCATATGCCTGGACGGCTTTGCGTGCTAGGACCGTGTATGAATCGCCAGGTTGAGCGGTATAAGTAGTCGTGCCGGTGCGAGCAGCCTTGGCTTCAGCCTCTTTTTTCAGCTTCTCGACTTCACGATCAAGCTTTTCATCTTGGCTCGTGGTTGGTTTTTTGTCGGTACTTTCGTCTGCCTGCTTGTTGTTTATAAACAGTAGACCACCGAGTACGACAACGGCGATACCGGCGACGAGTACCCACTTGTATTTTTCTATGATTTGCATGTCTGCATACCCTCCTGCCCACCGTATTGATTATGTATGCCAAAATTGTATCACGAACTTGCTTATGGCGAAATACAATGTTTCTATATTTTTGAGCGTGAAGATTTTTACACACTACCATAGGCAGATACGGTAGATTAACAGCATGAGAGCTGTTTTGTATCACGAGATCGACCCATCTTCGGAGAAGGATGTACTCAATGAGGGGATCAAGCGGGGCGCATCTGGCGACAAAAGCGACAAGCAGAAGAAAATGGTCGATACGTTTCTGGACACACATTTGCCGGATTGGGCCGAAAACATACAACTGTGCCGTGGCATGGTGAACTACGGATATCTGACATATGAAGGCAAGGTGATTGATATCACTGACGGCGAAGCGGTCTCAATCGAAGAGTTTATGGCGAAGAATGATCAGATTTTATTGCGGCTAACAGTTGATACGGATGACTGTTTTGTATCCGACCTTGATCTATACGACACGCTCGTCCGAGCCATGGAGCTGGATGAGCAGGACAGCACGCGCGAGCATCTCGCCGACCGCTACTGGGAGCGGATCATCCCACTTGCGGACTATGAGCCAGGTACGATCAAGCGGCCGGAAGTGATGATAAATACCGATATTCTGCCCAGTGACATAGAAGTGGTGAAGGGCGATTAGCTAGCTAGGCGTTCCTGTTCGCGTCGCTGTCTTTCTTCATCGACTGCTCGGTAAACCGGAGCGAGTGCTTCACCGGCTGGTTCCGTAAGCTTCATTCGGGCATGAATAGCCTCGTAGTAGAGTTTGCTGGCTTCGGTGAGTCCGGCTTGAGCGCTGCGAAGTTCCCTGTATTCCAAGCTTCCCATATCGATAGGCCCTTCGGTTTCTGCTGCTAATGCTATCGTCGCAAGACGTGCGGCATGTTCGCGCTGTGTCGCCGCGTGCAGTATTTCACTGGTTTTGCGCAATGCTTCGCCGCCGTACCATAGCCCCTCCATTGTTGTGGCGTAGTGCGGCAGTATATGCTGAGGTACCTCTGCCCCTAAATGTTCGAAATTGTGATTTTTCATATGTGCTCTAGGTATATCCTTTTTCGGGTAAAAATGCAAGCGAAGGGAGGTGGTATAATAAAAGTATA
>CAZIOA010000043.1:1704-4100 GCA_964540835.1 uncultured Candidatus Saccharibacteria bacterium | reverse complement strand
AATTCAAGCGGCCAAATGGCCGAGAGGTGACGATAACCGAAATCGGTCTGCGCCATCCGACGCTGCAGGGCAAGCGGACGGTGCATGTGTTTGACGTCACCGATGGCCAGGCGGACTACCGGCTGGAGTTGGATAGCGAGCGGCTGACGTGGCATTTGACACGGATGGGAGATTCTCTATGACCAGTTCGCCTTTTCGTGGATATATCTCGAAGATATCGCTACACGCCGGGAATTTCACTGATTTAGTCAGGAAATTCTCGGGTTGCACTTCGCTTTTAGTATCTTTTCAATACATCCACGAGCGGCTCTACCTTGCCAGAGGGTGGAATAAAAATAACACCCGAGGGGGTGTTTTAATGGCGGCGGTACTGAGAGTTTCTCCCAATACCGCCAGCCACTTACGGGATCAGAGCGGGCGGTCGGCGACGGTTGCCCCACCAGGGCCAGCGACCCTCGCGGCTCATCCTGAGCGACAGTCTGATGACGCTGCCCGTGCCACCCTCTTGCTTGATACGACTGAGCCACCTTCTCTGGAGAGCGGATGCCTTCTCAAGGTTGCCGTTATTGGTCGTACTGAGTCGCTCGCACGTTTCTTCGATGACCAGCTCCGTCCAGTTGAAGTCGGTCAGCTTGAGGGCGTTCATGAATCGACGGTGCTCGTCGCGTGTCATGATGCGGTTGAACTCTTTGGCCATATCCCTGATGTCTGGAATGAACGTTTCACTCAAAACCTTGGGCTTTGTTGTCATGATTCCTCCGGGGAGTCTCGTCGTTGTGAAATCAGTAATATTAAAACACAAAATACTTATTTTTTCAATAAAAATAACACCCGGATGGGTGCTAGGGTGAAGGAAACACTGGCGGCGAGTGACCACCAGTGTTCCCGTTCGGATTGTTCACTGATCTGCGGTGGAGTCGTTGGGTGTACACATCCAGGGCTTGGCAGCTGGAAGTTTTCGTTGCTCCGCCCGTGCCAGTTTTCCGGCTTTTTTGGATCCGCCGTTATCCACCATCAACCGAATCCAGTCCATGGTAACTGTCATGAGCCAATGGCACATTTCAATGCGGAACAGGACATAGCGGTACAGAACGTTCCAAGCTTCGCGCTTGCGAAGCCTTGCCAGTGTATAGACATCGATTTCGGTGTACTCCTCGTAGAGACCCTCAAGGTAGCGGGTTGCCCCAGCCAAGTCCTTGCGCTTTACGAGTTTGTAAAACCGCTTGTAGTCTTCGTGGAGGAGACCTTCTTGCAGATGAGTAGTGATTTTTTCCAGATCGTCATAGAACGTATCTGTAAGGTGCGTCACTTTTGGCACGGTAACTCCTTGATCGGGGGTGTGCAATGGTGAAACTATTGAAATTTTATAACTATTTAAGCTATCTGTCAAAGAGGTCGGTTTATGTATAACGGTTTGAATAACTCTACACCGCTTATCATGCACATCGATCTCAATAGTTGCTTCGCGACGGTTGAGCAGCAGGCGCGGGTGCGGCTGCGTGGCAAGCCGGTGGCGGTGGTGAACCGTCGGACGGAGTCGACCATGATCGTGACGGCGAGCTACGAGGCTAAGGCGATGGGCGTGAAGCTCGGTATGAAACTGCGCGATGCCAAATTGCTGTGTCCGGATCTGGTCGGTGTCGAGAGCGACCCGCCGAAGTATCGTTACGTGTATCACAAGCTGCTCGACATCATGAATGATTATTCGGCGCACGTGACTATGAAAAGCATCGACGAGGGCGTGATTGATTTTAGTGAGGCGCCGAAAGCGATTGTCGAGCGAGGACTAGAGAGTATCGGCATGGAAATTAAGCAAAGGCTGAAGGACGAGATTGGCTGTGCCATGCGCTGCAACGTGGGAATCGGCACGAACCGTTTCCTGGCCAAGACTGCCGCCAGTCTGCACAAGCCCGACGGCATGGATGTCATCACCCACGAAAATCTGCGCGACGTGTACGCCACGCTCAAGCTGACCGACCTCAATGGCATCGCGTATCGCAACGAGCAGCGGCTGAATGCTGTCGGTATCTACACGCCGCTGGAGTTTCTGGACGCGAGTCCTGAGGTGCTGCATAGCATGGTGTTTCAGAGTATCAACGGCGAGCAGTGGCACCAGCGGCTGCGCGGCTGGGAGGTGGACGATGTCGTGACGACGACCAAGCGTGTAGGGCGGCAGTATGTGCTGGATGGTTTTAATTTGACGTTCGACGAGATTCTGCAGCGGCTGCATCATTTGTGCGAATCGGTTGGCTGGCGGATGCGCAAGCAGGGTCTGAGTGCTCGCGGCATTTACGTCGGCACGCGGACATTCGGTATGGAGGGAGACAAAAGAAGGAACTATTGGCATGCGACGCGCGTGACCCAGACGCCGTTTTTTAGCAACGAGACGATATACA
>CAZIOA010000043.1:0-1604 GCA_964540835.1 uncultured Candidatus Saccharibacteria bacterium | reverse complement strand
TGGCATGCGACGCGCGTGACCCAGACGCCGTTTTTTAGCAACGAGACGATATACAGCCTGGCAAAGAGTTTGTTTATGAACGCGCCGCCAGCTATCCGCGATATCAACGTGCATGTGTATTTGCTTGAGCAGCACCCGTCGCCTGCAAGCGACGGGCAAATCAGCCTGTTTGCCGACCAAATCGCCCGTGAGCGCTCTGTTACGAGCGCGATCGACGAGCTGAACGACCGCTACGGCGAGCACACGGTCCACTCGGCGGACACGACCAATACCGGTCCATTAGTCAAAACCAAAATACCGTTCGGTAGCACGCGCTATTTATAGTCCCAATAATTACATTTTGTGTCCAGGTGGAAACAAAATGTAATTATTGCTAAATAAATTATATATTGTATAATTATCTCAAGAGCAACGACCGTTGCCCTGGCTCCAACGGGTTTCCCGGCGGGGTCGCACGTTCACAGAAAGGTAGCTGAAATGGGTTCCCCTGACAGCGCTGTGTTTACAACTGAAGATGTGAAAGAGCTCGCCAAAAGGATGGCCTACGGTCATCACGACAGCGAGACGCTGTACAACCTCGGATTGGACCGGCTGCTCCTGGAGCTGAAATTCCGAGACCATGTCCGGCCGCTGCTCTCCGATCTGCGCGGATTCGAACCGCTGGAGAAACAGTACCGAAGTGGCGTTGAAACCCACGACAGTTGGCAAGCGGCTATGGAGAAGACGCCGTTACGGGACATGCAATGTCTACGTCTGGAGTGGTCGCAGAACCCCCATGGAATCGGACTCTATCGCGATGGTGAGTTGGTCTACGAAGTGCTGGTGTTTCTGACGCGACGGCGCGAGTGGATCACGGCGGTCTGTGAAAACCCTCACGGTTCGGACTGGTGGTGGCCGCGCAGCTTTGTCCACCACAGTCAGCTGGAGGACCTGGTTGTGTGGTCTGAAAAGCTGATCGAGGACGAAGGTCTTGACCGGTTCGATGTCAACGGCGAGTCATTCATGATCATGCTGTGTGAAGCACTGGACGACCTCCTACGCAGCGTTATTCACCGACGCCGCGAGACGCTTCGGAAACTGGAAACTGTAGAGCTTGAGATGCGGATGCAGAACAAGAGCTTCAGCGGCTACCAGTACCTCAGTATCGACCGCGAATTTCGTATGAATGAAGCACTGATGCAGTAGCAATCTGTGGACGACCCGGGCGTGTGAAATATCACGTCCGGTTCGACCGAAATTATTTAAAACACCGGCTATAGCTGGTGCTTTATTTATACTAGAGGTATGAAATATGTTGTAGTGGTGGGTGGCTACGTTGACTCGGTACCCGTAGCTCTTTCTTGACTCTGATACTTCTTATGCTTTAAACTAACCCTAGTTTCTAAGGTCAGAGGGGATTTTGTTGTTATTATAGCCTCGAAAAATTCAGAGAAAAAGATACTGCTAAAAGCTATTTTTAACCCAGGCTTTACTATTGTCGAACTTCTGATCGTGATCGTCATCATCGGCATCCTCGCCGCCATCGTGATCGTGGCGTACAACGGTATAACGCGGACTGCTCAAGAGACCGCGATCACGAGCGAACTGAAACAATGGGCGAAACT
>CAZIOA010000042.1:0-7016 GCA_964540835.1 uncultured Candidatus Saccharibacteria bacterium | reverse complement strand
TCATGCTATAACGTGACACGCCCGCCAAATATGAGCTCGCCCCGCACCAGTACAGATTTGTACTTGGTGCGGGGCTTGAGCGCTGCGGCGGGCTCACTTCGCAACAGATAAATCACCCGTCTCAGACGGGTGATTTAGTGGTATGAAACTAGACTTCAACTGTTGCTGCCATGCCAGCTTCATCGGAGCAACTGCTTCCAGCGAATGCCTTCTTGAGGTCAGGCGTATCGTATTGCGTGCATGAGAGCAGTTCCTGCGTGCCTGTGAAGTATGCCCACTCTTGGTCCGGTACTTTGTAGAAAAGCCCCGTAAGTCCAGTCATGCGCGTAATCTGCACGGAGGCATTTTGGTATCCATCCGCGCCATCTTTGATCTCTGGTAGCGAGAATGAAAGGCCTTCAGCGGACTCCTGGTTTTTCTCTGCATAGGCATCGTAGAACGGTTGCAGTAGCACAGCGGCCTCTTTGTAGCTGGAGACATCGCCACAGCCAAGACTTGACTGAACCTTTTCGCTTTCAACCTCGTCTTTCGAGACATAGCAAATGATACTGTCCGAGGCGTAGAGAGCGCTTGCTCGTTGCGGTAACCCATCCTCGCCAGTAGTCGAATCTTCTTCGTCTAATCCTTTTTCTTTCAGGAAAGAGGTGATAGTTTCGTAATCTTTGTCAGCTGTTTCGGCGTCGCCGACAACACCCACGCCGTGCCCGGTAGTAGGGAGGTTTTTAAATGCGTTGCCTTCAAGCTGACGGTATGCAAAACCATATACCCAAGTACCGTCTTTAGTGCGTGCCGCACCGTCCAGTGTTTTTTCTGCCACCTCTAACTGCTCACCAGCGAGCTTGGATTTGACTTCATTGACGAGAGTTTCAGCAGTGAGCGGCTTTGGCGTCGGCGTCGGTGATTTGCTAGCAGCCGGTGTCGGCTCGGGCGTGCTAATCATCAGGAGATAATAGGTGAGAGCTCCGACAGCAACGACGGCGAGCAGTGCCAGAAGAATCCAGAGGGATTTTTTGCTTTTTTGCGGTTTGTTGACGAGTAGTCCCTCGACCAGCGCGGGGGCGGGCGCGGGCGGTTGAGATGGTTGAGCTACTGGGTCGGAGTCTTCCTTTGCCTCCTCGGAGGAGTTATCTGTATTGTCCATAGCTTGATCATCTTCAGTTACTTCATCTGATACTGGCATATCGTCTGTATCAGGAGTGGTGTCTTTCTTGTTTTCAGGTTTGTCTTCCATCGAATACTCCGTTTAGCTATATAAAATAAACACGCTAACCAGTGTATATCCCTTATGCTTTATGAGCAAGTAGCTTGAGTGGATGAGCCATCAATGACCTCGTTGCACGTAGCGTGATGGTATGGTAAATATATTACATCACACTATGGGTGTGACCGATGAATGGAGTTCACATGAGTAGTGAGTCAAGGCTCTATCTTAACCAGACGGGAATCATCAAAGTAGGTGCCGGTTTACCCATTAAACTTGCTAAACTTTTTACGCTATGGTATATTAACAGATGAGTTTCATTCCGAATAGTCGGAATACCACACGGGTTGCTGAACCGAGTGGATACAATGTAAACGAGCTATTGGAAGATAGCTATTGGAATGTGGCGTTTAGAGCCAATAGCCAATAGCCAAATTCGTATAGCCAATAAAACGGAGTTTTATTAAATGCCTACCATTAATCAGCTTGTACGCAAGCCTCGCAAGACGGCTGGCAAGAAATCCAAGTCACCTGCACTTGGTCGTATTCACAATGCTCTTAAGGTTCGCTACTACGATCAAGACGCACCACTCAAGCGTGGTGTATGTATCAAGGTGACAACCAAGACACCAAAGAAGCCTAACTCTGCACTTCGCAAGGTTGCTCGTGTTCGTCTGACAAACCAGCAGGAAGTGTGGGCATACATCGGCGGCGAAGGACACAACTTGCAGGAGCACGCTGTCGTGCTTGTACGTGGTGGTCGTGTGCCGGATCTTCCAGGTGTGCGCTATCACGTTGTCCGTGGTGCTCTGGATCTTCAGGGTGTTGCCAAGCGCAAGCAGGGTCGCAGCAAGTACGGTGCCAAGAAGGAGGACAAGTAATGCCTCGTAAAGTCACCAAGAAGCTCCAGCGCGAGCTCAAACCAGATCGCAAATACCAGTCTGTGCTCGTACAGCGTCTGATCAACAAGTCTATGCTCGACGGCAAGAAGCTTGTCGCTGAACGTGCTGTTTACAGCGCGCTCGAGCAGGCTGCCAAGAAACTGAACAGTGAAGAACCGCTGGAAGTGTTTGAAAAAGCTCTCAAGAACGTATCACCAAACTTCGAGGTCAAATCTCGCCGTGTCGGTGGTGCGAACTACCAGATTCCTTTCGCTATCCAAGGTCACCGTCAATTGCACTTCGCGTTTAGCTGGCTCGTCCAGTCTGCACGCGCACGCAGCGGCATGCCTTACGAAAAGCGTCTCGCAGCAGAAATCGTTGATGCATACAACGAAGCCGGTGCTGCTTACAAGAAGAAGGAAGATACACACAAGATGGCCGAAGCCAACCGCGCGTTCGCGCATTTTGCACGAGGATAATTCCTCGCCATTCCGGCAAGAGCCGCCCAATCAAGGGCGGTTTTTGTTTGAACGGGAAAAGGATTATTCAGTTTGAAGTTGGGATAGCCATCGCGTAGCCGCCCGACCAGCTGCATGCGCGGCCTTTGCTGCGTAGTTTGCCATACTTTCGTTGGTGCTACCCAACGCTTCCGAAACGGGGTGGTCTTCGTGTGATGAATTAAGCCTTTCGCCAACGACATTTTGCAGAGAGGTACTTCCCGGTTGTAGGTTTTCGGCAGCCCACTTGATGACGCTGCTTACATCACCGGTCCTGTTATCCAATTCTACTTCCGTGGCGTCCTTTACGATGAACGGCAATCTCTCGGGTGAAAGTTTCGCTACTATGTCGTAATTAAGTTCATTTATATCCGCATCACTCAGGTCGGGTCGTACTTCTCTAAAGAGACGCTTATGAGCTAGATCGCCTGCGAGCTGTCGGTTGGCTTCATGCCGCTCAACAACCGCCGGGTCGAGATTTTGTACTTCTGTGGACTCTAGATAGCGCGCAAATACGCATAGCAAATCGCGTGATTCGTCTTCGCTGAATATTAATTTTTCACCATCTCGTCTCATCTTGTAACATCCTCCAGTTCTTTTGATACATTTTGGCAGATTTGCACGTATATCACAAATGGTCAGAAAGGGTCTTCTGAAATGATAAGAAGTTATATAGACACAGGACTTATGGTTGGAGGATATGGACATATGCGGTACTCTCTCTTGACGAATGCGTAAGGAATATGTATAGTATCCGTAGTGCGCCAAACCGTGGCGTTGTATAGAAGGGTGAGAATGATGAGTGTCGATGTCACGAAACAGACGGCCACGCCATCGTACCGGGAGCTGGTGGCGGAATTCAACGAGACTTGCGTACCTAAGCTCGAGGAAGTGGTGCGGGCGTCGCGGACTCCGTCCGATTGTCAGTGCGAGGATCGCGCGTACAGAGAGAGTATGAGCGACGAGATCACGATGATGAGGGCGCAGGTGGCATTCCGCTGGATCATCGGTCGTCGCAGCGATACGCGCGACGCAGAGCGAGTCGCCGTGTTCGAGTACTCGGCGCTCGAAGCTCCGCTCAGGCAGATCATCGATATGCACGTGCTGACTCTGCGGACTCGGGGTCATCTGGACGCGGCTTCGTGGAATCGCTTCGGCGAACTTCTTGAGCACACGCACAAGTTCACATCGCATTTTGGCATGAACTAGCACGCGGCTCATCAAAAGCGCCACCGTCAGTTACAGCCTACAGGCAACTGGCGGCGGCGCTTTTTAAATTTCGCAGAGGCGATAGTATAGAGCTGTGCTACTAAGGCTCATTGGTACGCCGGGCTCCCGCCCACGAATCATTCTCTGCAAGCGGATGGTCGTACCACAGGCGAGCACTGGTAAGGTCGGCTATGTGGCATATAACCGCTAGCTCACCCATGACTCGAGACATACTGCTGTACTTGTGATCGCGGATTCCTTCGACAAACTCGAGAGCGTTGTCTTGTGCTGGGGTCAGCTCTATACCGTACCGCTTGATCATGTCGCGTTTGAAAGCTTCGCGGGCAGGCTTTTCCATCAGCTCTGCATTTGCCGTCACCGTCCCGTCATCGTTGTACTCGTAGACAAATGGCTTTTCGAGATCATGCAGATATACGATGAGTAGTACGTCCGACACCGAAAAGGGCAGTGGGCGACGATCGTTATACATCTCATATACGCTGAGCCCTATGTTCATGGCGTCTGTCACGTGGTCGACGTAGCCGCCGCGCCAGTACTGGTGATTGTGCCGCGAGCCAGGCGCCTGCTCGAATCGCTCCTTGAAGTCGGCGTATATTGTGCGGCATGCCTCTCCGTTTGGACCTTCGATCATATCTAAAAGCGTCGTTATGTCATAGTACGGCGCCTTTTCTCGGTTTGATTCGTGTATTTCTGTCATTTTCCCTCCTCGGACTGTAATTTGGGTTAACGAAACAGCATAACCGAAATGAAAACAAAACACAACTGCTATTTGCATAAAGCGCCGCGTTGCTTTACGATGGCGTACACACGCATGGAGCCGATATGGAGAGGGTAAAAGACGCATCGAACATACTGAAAAAGACCGTCGCTGTAGGATTGGCGAGTGCCGCCCTTGCCGCATGCGGTACGTACGAGCAGGCAGCAGAAGCTATTGGGGCTGGCAAATTGGTTGAAATCCCACGCGCGCCTAGTGAGTACAAAGTAGTCACGCCCGCGTATGTCATAGAAGAGAAACTCGAAACTGCTTGGCGCGATGCCGCCTCACGCCACAGTAGTGATGTCGATATTGCTGTCTATGACCACGAAAGCGGAGCCGTGGCTCGCTATACAAATACGAACGAGACCTTTCATACCGCTAGCATCATCAAGCTTTCGATCCTCGCCAAAACACTCATGGACAACCAGGCTCACGGCAGCTCGGCGCTCGACCAGTCCGAGCGACAAAGCGCTGTCCCTATGATCACGTATAGCGACAACGGTACGGCTACTAGGCTATGGCATGCTGCTGGCGGCGCGACAGGCATGCAGGCGTTTTTTGATCGGGTCGGAGCAACTGGTACGCAGACGAGCACGAGCTGGGGGCTCACGCAAACGACCGCGCTTGATCAATTGCGAGTCGTTAGTAGTATAGCCTACCCGGGTGCTCTGCTCACTCCCGAGTCTGCAGCGGAAGCAAGCGGTCTCATGAGTGATGTTATACCGTCGCAACGCTGGGGTATCAGCGGGGGAGTCCCGGAGAGTGTATCCTATGGGTTGAAAAACGGTTGGCTGCCGGGCATTGACTGTACGATCAACAGTATAGGACATGTGTACGGAGAGGGCGCAGACTACACGATCGCCGTGCTCACCAACGATAGCCCGTCCATGCAGGCTGGTATTGATACTATCGAGTCTCTCGCGGCGGCGACCTGGGCAGTGCTTGGCGATACTGTCGAGTGATATGGAGACAGGGTGCTCCTCCATGCACCGCAGGAGTAATGTAAAATAGAACTAATGCTAGGAAAATTTATATTTGTTTCGGGTCTGTCCGGGGCTGGGAAGAGCACGATGGTAGGTGCCGTGCTGGACGTGCGAGATGATTACCGAGCTGTCGAGACATACACGACCCGACCTAAGCGCGAGGGAGAGCGGGATTCATATGAGCATCGATTTGTCAGCGGCGCCGAGTATGAGTCGCTGAAATCTGCGTCAAGCAACTGGGACGAGACGATCTATGCCGGGTATAAATACGGCACGGACGGCGAGAAGTACATGAGGTGTCTGCAGGATGGCATGAATATCATCGTACCGATAGCACCAGATTTCACTATCATCCGTGGTTTGTCGGCGAAGTATGGCGTGAGTCCCGTGACTGTATGGATAGATACCGACCAGGACGTCGCTCGAGCTCGTGCCAAAGACGACGCTGCTCGTGCAGCTCGGCAGGAAAGCACAGTTATACGCGACAAGTTTGACTATATATTCACACCTACGGGCGACATCATGACAGATCGCGTGGCATTTGTAGCGCTCATATCTGAAATCACTGAATAGATCAGTAAGCGGCGTTAGTTGAACAGCACGACTTGGGCGAGCGCGATACCGACGGCGATACCGACGATGCCATAGAGTTGCATCGCCGTTGTCATGCCGCTAGGCGGTAAATGACCGGCGCGGATACTTCTATCGGCTGCGCGATAGCGCATGTGGCCGATAAATGCCACGATGACACCAAGCAGCATGATCATGATGCCGAGGAATGGTTGATCTGAGTGAAAGGCAGTAAGCGCGATACCGCCGGCTTGAATAGTCAGGCTGGTACGGATCCACGCCAGGAGTGTTCGTTCATTGGCGAGAAGGAATTGTACGTCTGCGCCGGTCTTTTCGATATTCAGGAATTTGCTCATGCTACCAGTTTATCATGTAGTGTGTCTTTGGGAATGCCTGTTATACTTGGGATATGGCTACATTTAGTTTTGATATAGTTTCCGAATACGACAAAGCAGAGATGAACAACGTGTTTCAGCAAGTGGAGCGCGAGATTGGTAATCGTTACGATTTCAAGGGTACTCCGGCTGGTATAGAGTGGCTTGGCGACAAAAAAGGTCTGAAGATTACGGGTAGCAACGAGTGGCAGGTAGATGCTGTTATCGACATCGTCCGCAAAAAGCTCGCCGCGCGGGAAGTCAGCAGCAAGGTGCTCGATCTCAGCAAGCCGGTGGCAGAGAGCAATATGAAGGCAACCAAGGAAGTGCCGTTCGTCGAGGGACTTGATCAAGACAAAGCAAAGAAGATCACGGCGCTCATCCGCGAGAGGTTCCCCAAGGTCAAGCCCCAGATCCAGGGCGAGGCCGTTCGAGTATCGAGCAACAGCAAGGACGAACTACAGGCAGTCATGGCAGCAGTGCGCGCGGCCGATTTTGATTTCGTGACGAGCTTTACGAACTA
>CAZIOA010000041.1:2256-7938 GCA_964540835.1 uncultured Candidatus Saccharibacteria bacterium | reverse complement strand
CATGACAAAAAAATCCCCCGCCGAACAGTTCACTCACGATCAACGTATGGGCGCGCGCCGCTCAGTCATAGAGGAATTATTCAACGATCTGTACGATGATCGTCGCAGGATTTATCTGATGAATTTTTTCCGCGGCATATTTTTCGGGTTAGGTAGTGTTCTCGGCGCCACGGTAGTCGTGGCATTGGTCGTTTGGATACTGAGCTTTTTCGTGCAGATTCCGGGTATCGGTGACGCCGCGCAAGAAGCCAAGGATCAACTGAGATCCAGTCAGCAAAGATAATATAAACTCCCTTCGTCTGCTATAATAGCCATAGTCATGAGGGAGACAAAAACACAAACAACAGAGGAAGTTTTGAGCGTTTCTGATTATGTGCATTTGCACAATCATACGCACCATTCATTGCTTGACGGTCTGACAAAAGTTCCCGATCTTGTAGATAGGGTCAAAGAGCTCGGCATGAACTCAGTGGCTATCACCGATCATGGGACGCTGAGTGGCGTCGTGGAGTTTTACAAAGCCGCCGAGGACAGTGGTATAAAGCCAATTATCGGCATGGAAGCATACGTAGCAGCTCGTTCGCACTCGGACAGAGATCCGCAAAAAGACAAGGCGCGCTACCATCTCATCATCCTAGCGATGAATAACAAAGGCTACGAAAACTTGATGAAACTGAGCACGATAGCCAACCTGGACGGGTTTTACTACAAGCCACGAATTGATCATGAGCTGTTGGAGAAATACAACGAAGGGCTTATCGTTCTCAGTGGATGCGCAAGCTCTGAGCTGGGCGAAAACTTGAGAGTCGACAACTACGAGGAAGCAAAAAAAATCGCATCGTGGTACAAATCGGTTTTTGGCGACAGGTACTATCTCGAGCTACAGGATCACGGACACCCCGAAAGCCCGACGGCCTGGGATGTGCAGGTAAGCATCAACAAGCACATAGAAAAACTATCGAAAGAACTCGATATACCATGTGTCGTAACGAGTGATGGGCACTACCTCTCTCACGATGATCGAGATGCGCACGAGATACTGCTTTGCGTGGGAACGGGAGCGTACCTATCGGACAGTAATCGCATGAGTTTGAAAGATTTCGAGTTGCATGTCACCGAACCGGCTGAAATCATCAAGCGCTGGGGTAGCACGAACCCCGAAGCTGTTCGCAATACCAAGAGGATTGCCGATAGGTGTCATGTTGAGATAGAGCTAGGCAAGATACTGATACCGAAATTCCCTACGCCAAATGGCGAGTCAGAGAAAGAGTATTTGGATAAACTTGTCTATCGCGGTATGGCGGTGAGGTACTTGAACTACACGGTTGAAGATGCAGAGGCAATGAATAGCGCGGCGATCCGGAAGCTTTTGAGCGCTGAGCAGATCGAGCGGCTTGATATGGAGCTCGCAGTCCTCGACAACATGGGGTACAATGGCTACTTCTTGATTGTCCAGGATTTCATCAACTGGGGCAAAGACCAAGGTATTATTTTTGGTCCTGGTCGTGGGTCGGCGGCAGGTTCAATTATCGCGTACGCGCTCAATATTACTGATTTGGATCCGCTTAAGTACGACCTACTGTTTGAGCGCTTCCTCAACCCCGATCGTATCAGCATGCCGGACATCGACATTGACATCCAGGATACTCGTCGTGATGAGGTGATAAAGTATTGCGCCGATAAGTACGGCGATACAAGGGTGGCCAATATCGTGACGTTTGGCAAAATGGCAGCTCGCGCAGCCGTGCGCGACGTTGCCCGCGTGTTGCAGGTGCCGTATGCCGAGGCTGATCGATTAAGCAAGATGATACCTCCGCCTGTACAGGGTCGTCATATCCCGTTGAGCGTTTCTATCAAAGAGGACAAAGATCTCAAGCAGGAGTACGAAACGAATCAGACAGCCAAGGAGGTGTTTGATTATGCTATCCGGCTGGAGGGAACGATTCGCAGTCACGGCGTGCATGCCGCGGGAGTGGTTATCGCGCCGGACGATATCGTCAACTACGCGCCGCTCGAAATGGCACAAAAGGGAGTCGTGTCAACGCAGTACCCTATGGGTCCTATAGAGGAGTTGGGGCTGCTCAAGATGGACTTCCTCGGTCTCTCGAACCTGACGATCATCAACAACGCTCTGCGAATTATCCGCAAAGTCTACAAAGACGAGATAGATATAGCATCGATACCGCTTGAAGATGAAAAGACATATGAACTTTTCCAGCGCGGCGATACGACGGGCGTATTTCAGCTAGAGTCAGCAGGCATGAAGCGGTATTTGCGGGAGCTCAAACCCTCTCAGTTCGATGACATCATTGCCATGGTGGCTTTGTATCGTCCGGGGCCTATGCAGTTTATCGACAGTTTTATCAAGCGCAAGCATGGACAGGAAGAGATCAGCTATCTACACCCAGGTATGGAAAACTCTCTACGGAGTACATACGGCATCCTGGTGTATCAGGAACAGTTCATGCAGATTTCCAAAGAGTGGTGTGGATTCACTGGTGGACAGGCTGATACCTTGCGCAAAGCCGTTGGCAAGAAAAAGATGGATCTCATGCGCAAGATGAAAGTCGAGTTCGTCGAAGGCGCAATCAAGCATGGCGGTGCTGACAAGAAAATAGCTGAGCAGTTCTGGGATCAGCTGGAAGAATTCGCAAACTACTGCTTCAACAAGTCGCACGCCGCCTGCTACGGACTTATCGCGTACTGGACGGCATATCTCAAGGCGCACTACCCCGATGCGTTTATGGCTGCCCTCATGACAAGCGACGAGGATGATATCGATCGTCTGGCGATCGAGATCGCCGAAGCTCAGCATATGGGGATCGAGGTGCTTGCGCCTGATGTCAATGAAAGTTTCGTCGAATTTGCCGTCGTGCCGGGAAAAAATCAGATTCGGTTTGGGCTGGCTGCAGTGAAGGGCGTCGGCGTGGCGGCGGTCGAGGAAATTTTGCGAGCACGTGAGGACGGCAAATTCAAAAGTATCGAAGACTTCGCTCGCCGCGTGAACGCGCAAAAGTTCAACAAAAAAGCATGGGAATCACTCATCAAAACAGGTGGATTTGACCAGTTAGCTGATCGTTCTGATTTGCTTTTCAATCTAGAGTCGATTCAAGCTTTTGCCAGTAAGCTCCAAAAAGAAGCCCTGAGCGGACAGACGAATTTGTTTGGCCTGCTGGGCGAGTCAGCAGAAACAATGCAGCCTTCTATCCGGCTACAGTCAGCACCTGTGCGTCATACCGAAAAAGAGCGACTTATGTGGGAGCGCGAGCTGATGGGTCTTTATATCAGCGCGCATCCACTGGATCAATACGCGGAATACTTTGCCGAGCAAACAGTGCCACTCGGCACGCTCAGACCCGAGCATGACGGCAGCAAGGTAATCGTAGGCGGACTCATCAGCACCATACGCATGATCGTGACCAAAAACGGCAGCAAGATGGCATTTGTGGGCATCGAAGACAAAACCGGCGAGAGCGAAGTCATCGTATTTCCAAAGGTCTATCAGCAAATTGCCGACGAGTTGAAGCAGGACGTCGCTATACGTATAGAGGGGAGCGTCAATGCTCGTGACCGCGATGGACAGCTAAATAGTGATGTCAAGGTGATGGCAGACCTCATCACGGTAGTGACGGATCAGGAGTTGCGCGACTACAGATCAACCGGAGGACAGCCACTCGCGCCGCGGCCAGGCAAAGTAAAAGCGACGCGCCGCCCCGGCTCACCGACGAACCAGGCTGTGCAAACTCAGGCAAAGCCCAAAAACGATTCGACTCCCGTTGCTATTGCCGCAGAAAAGAAGCTATTCGTCCATGTCAAAGATCCTGATGACCATCAGACGTTGATGGCGCTCAAAAAATCATGCGCCCTTTATCCTGGCACGGACAGCGTCGTCCTGGTACTCGGTGACGAGAAAAAGTCAGCGATCAAGCTGCCGTTTGCCGTTGAGTGCACCGACCAGCTTGTCGGTGAGCTCGTCAAGCTGCTCGGAGAAGACGCCGTGGTGGTAAAGTAGCTAAAGCTTGTATCTCAAGTCGAACCAGTGCTTCTTTTGATCTATGGTGGCTAATATGTCGATGCATGAAGGCAGTAGATCTTTTACGGTATCCAGTTCACTCTCTTTAACCCAAAAGTTTTCACCCGTTTTGTCTTGTATCACGCCGAGCTTGTCACTCTTTGCCTGCGCGCTGATAATAATCGCATGCGAGAAACTTTCTGGTTTCGTATCCTTGAAGATGCGAATTAGTCCGCTGCTATGAGAGGTTATATCGGTGACGGTAAGTCCGGTTTTGAGTATGATACGCGCCATGACAGACTCCTTTAGTGGCTGAGATACCACCGGTTCGCCATGGAGGAATCCGACAGCGCCGAGCGATGGTTGCACGAGTCGCCGTCTTAATAGCAGTTGGCTACCATGTCGTATCACGACCAGGAAAATAGTGTGCGCCATTTCGTCGGGATTTTCATATCGCGTGACGAGGTAAGTGCGTCCTTTTTGTGTGAGCGAATACATCCCGTCGTCGTTTTTAACAACGAGCTTATCGGCTATAAGTTGCTTCAGATGATACGTGAACTGGTTGCCATCCAGGTCACTTGGTTTCAAATCGATATAACGTGCAGGGTCGGCTGAGGCTAAAACGTCTATGACGGCTCGTTGGATATGGTGCAACATATCGTAATTATACTCCAAAGGTAAAAAGTCTCGACTAGAAAGTATTCACGATTAAATTCAGACTAAGGAGAGTACCAATCAAAAGGAGGCATCATGGAGCGACCACAAGCCAACGTAGAGCGACGGATCGATAAGCATGATTATGAATTAACCCAAGCACAGGCAGACGCGATTGCACTTGCTGATGAACTACTGAAGCTCAAAGACGAGGACTCACCACTATCCTGCGTTGATATTGTATTTGAAAGTGATGACAAAGAAATGCTTGCGGAAATAGAGATCGGACCATTCGCTGGGCTTCTTGCCGCAGCGGATGAGCAGCTGGCTATGCCCTCTGATGGTAGCCGCCATCCGAAACTCGACGTGCGGAAGGAAAACGGTCGGCTCATCGGTATAGGACTGCGCGCATGGGGATGGTGTGACGAAAAATGGCGACGTGTTGATGTGGACGAAGAATATCCGCAGGGCATCAAGAGGTATCCCGGTGAAGTCGATAAAAGAAGACAGCTCGAGATAGCGATGAGTTATAGAGTAGGGCGCGAGACGGTTACGGAAGAGCTGAGTCTGCATGTAGGCACGACAGGTTATGCCAGAATCTCGTCGCAGTTACACATGATAGCCTATGCCGAAACGGGTTATGAGGGGCATGGCGGCAAAGGCACGAGTGATCTAAGCGATGAAGACATGTATTGGTTTTTAGACTTTGTCGCTAAGCACGTTGGTGACGAGCCAAAAAGTGTACGAATGCTGCAGCGAGGGAGGATCAACGCGATTCGTGCCACAGCTGAGCAAAGCGGCATGTTGTCAGCGATTGATGAGCTTGTAGAGGGCACGTGGGATGCGCAGGCGCTGTACATCATGCGACTGCCTTGTAAGATGCTTGATGGCAAGTCCATACTACAGAGCATCAAGACGCCCGAGGCGGCAGAACTGGTGCAGGAAACAGTGCGCGATATCATGTACCAGTGGAAATCCAAAGACGGCAAATGGGGAGATTGTTTCGTCAAGCGATC
>CAZIOA010000041.1:0-2156 GCA_964540835.1 uncultured Candidatus Saccharibacteria bacterium | reverse complement strand
TGTACCAGTGGAAATCCAAAGACGGCAAATGGGGAGATTGTTTCGTCAAGCGATCTGAGCAGAGCGAGGAAGAGTAAGCTCGTAGAGCGCGATGCCAGTGGCGACGCTTACATTGAACGATTCCTTTTGTCCGTGCATGGGGATTTCGATCAAATCATCACATGCGTCACGCAGCTCGATGGTCAGACCTTCGACTTCTTCTCCGAGTAGCAGCGCAACCTTTTCTGGCGTATGGTAATCCGGCAGCATGATGGAGCGGTCATCCTGCTCGAGACCGACGATCCGGTAGCCATCGGCTCGAAGTGCCTCTATATCAGGTACTTCCTGGTGCTCGAACGGCACCATCGTTTCAGCCCCAAGTGCAGTCTTGTGGATCTGACTCGTTAGCTTGGCTGCTATGTGAGGCAGACGGGTATCTTGAGGTAGTCGAGGGTACGGAGAGTACCCGCTCAAGATGATACGCGCGATGCCAAGCCCTTCGCATGTACGAAAAATCGACCCGACATTATGCGTCGATCGGATATTGTGGGCGATGACGACAATGGATTTTTGCATTTCGTTCATGGGTGTCTTTAGTGATAATAACACCTCTCGTTCCATATTCCATAATCTGTAATCTAAATGCTGCTTATGGTATCATGATCCTATATGGCGTACGTCGTAGAAGAAGACACTCAGGCACTGACGGAAGAGTCGAAAATCCAGCAACAGCGCAGGGATCATGAAGAGAAATCAACACAGTCTCGCGCAGCTATTTTAGGGTTGCCGTACCTGGACGCTCGTGAGTTCGAAAAAGAGCTCACGCTTGTCAAAGAAGGCATGATGACCATCGAAGACATGCACAAGTACCGCATGGTACCGCTGCAGATGGGAGCCGAGTATCAGCCGTTTCGTTTTGGCGCCACGAGCAATACGCCTCAGTCTATTATCGAAAAGACACGACAGAAATATGCGGACGAGGGTCGCGAAGCGCAGATTTTTCTCATAAGCAACACTGGCTATATAGCGTTGATGAACCGCTATGACCCGCCAAAGAAGGTGATTTACGACGACATCACTATCGCCAAGGAGGGTGACAGCACGACGATTGCACAGGTGAGCCAGACGCTTAACTCTGTCGGCTCCGACCAGGTTCTTGACTATTTGATCGATCAGGCGGATCGTCTAGGGGCGAGTGACATCCATGTCGAAAACCAACGCAACAACATCCGTATCCGTATGCGTGTGGATGGCGCGCTGCATCCTGTCGCTGAGTTGAGTAGAGACAAATACCGCATCCTGATGGGTGCCATAGGCTCTCGCGCAAATATCTCATCGGCAGCCAACACCTCTCAGTCGGGGCACATCCAAAAGGACATCACCCGTGATGGTTCTACCCACCTGTTGAACATCCGTATTGAAACCGTGCCGACTATGTATGGTCAGGATGCCGTGATGCGTTTGTTTAACTTCGACGAAAGCATGCTCAACCTTGATCTCCTCGGCATACCGCCACGAGAGATGTCGGAAATACATGAGATAACTCGCCACCCGCGTGGCATGATGCTCATGGTTGGTCCTACTGGTAGCGGTAAGTCGACGACCCTCTATAGCATGCTCAATGCGTTGAATTCGTCTGAGCGCAAGATTCTCACGCTTGAGGACCCGATCGAGTATGGTATCAGCGGTATCACGCAGATTCCTATCGACACGACGCACGGACAGACATTTGCCGATGGACTGCGCTCCATCTTGCGTATGGACCCTGATGTCGTGATGCTTGGTGAGATTCGTGACGTCGATACCGCCAAGACGGCGATTCAGGCGTCTATCACTGGTCACCTGGTGCTCAGCTCGTTTCACGCCAACTCCACGTCGGCGGCCTTCAGCCGTATGATCGGCATGATAGGTATCAACCCGATATTTAGCTCCGCGATACGACTACTTATCGCCCAGCGCCTTGTCCGACGATTGCATGACGCCTCCAAAGAGGCATATGAACCAGATGAAGCAACCAAGCGATGGGTGCGCAAGACGCTTGAAGGAGTATCGCCGGAAAGGATGGAGGGGATTGATCTCAATAACTTCAAACTGTATAAGCCCGTCATCCATCCTGACGCGCCGTTTGGGTTCAAGGGGCGTATCGTTATCATGGAGCAAATGGTGGTCAATCAGCA
>CAZIOA010000040.1:0-8021 GCA_964540835.1 uncultured Candidatus Saccharibacteria bacterium | reverse complement strand
CCTGTAGACGAGATCCGAATTCACGCAGCGTCATCAGTTCTTCCTTGTCGAAATAGCCCGCTTCCGCCATGGCGGCATACTGTACCGGCACGCAATGACCGTTACTCAGGAAAAAGAAATCCCGCTCACTCCACTCGGGATTTTTCGGATCGATACGCATGATATCAAAGTAAAGGGCAGAGAATATTTCCGCCAAACCAAGCGGACCAGCGCTATGACCGCTCCCTGCGCGTTCCAGCATCTTGATAATGTCTTTGCGAATCGTATACGCTTTGTGTTCGATATCCGTGATAGTCAAGCGCCCACCCATATGTATTACACCGCTCCTGTTTTGTTAATTTCTTTCACGAGTGCCGTATATGCTTCTTGTGGATTGGCAGCCTTCTGAATTGCTCCGCCGACATTAAACACTTCGACGCCGCCCTGCGCGAGACTGTAAGCATTTTCTATGGAAATACCGCCATCCCAGCCGATCTCAGCACCGGCATTAATGTTTTTGATGAGGCGTATTTTTTCAAGCTGCATCAGGCTGGCCGAGCCGCCATATTTACCTAAGTCACCGCTAAATATCATGACGTGATCAGCAGCTTCGATGAGATTTGCGACATCAGAGGGCACGGTAGCCTTCATGAGCGATACTCCCGCGCGGACCCCCATCTGTTTCATTTGCTGCAAAAGCGGCGTGATGTCTTCTTTCGCTTCGGCGTGCAATGTAATCATGTGCGGTCGCAAAGATATCAACTGTTGCAAATACTGTGATGGCTGTGCCACCATCACATGTATATCAGTCTGCCATTCCTGTGGCCACCATATCTGATTAGGGTTGATAAGCGTCACTGGCGCAAACGTGCCGTCGCTTATATCCACGTGAATACGCTGGGCAAACAGGTGTATCCGCTCGAGCGAAGCCTTGTACTCCTCGGGCGTGCTGACGGTAACACAAGGAACGACGACACCCATCAGGACAGCTCATCCAACTCCGCGTTACGTCGCTTGTATCGTGCCGCTTCGGCAAACTTGGTGTGCAGCCACGTATCAACGATATCCTGCCAGACCACGTCACTTTCCCTCTCCAGTACCCTCGCGGGCAAACACAACACGTTGCTATCGTTATCATTCCGAGTCATCCGTGCCTCTTCGGCGTCCCATATGACACTCGCCCGTATGCCGCGGAAACGGTTAGCTGCCATCGCCATTCCTTGCCCGCCGCCACAGATCAAGATGGCTCGCGGATCCTTGCTGTCATCACCAATGATTTTCAAAACGGCAGCATGAGCGAATTGCGGGAAATCATCTTGAGGATCCAACTCTCTTGGACCAACATCTTCGACGTCAATATTTCTTTTTACAAGGTATGCGAATACTTTCTCTTTTAAATCGAAACCAGCGTGATCAGAACCCAAATATATTTTCATACTCTAAGTATAAGCTTTTTGGATAGAATTTGGAACACTGATTATAGATTATAAAATACGAGTAGCTATATATTAGATAGCACTCAGCTATTCTATGATCAATAATCTTTAGTCTGTATTCTTTTTGAGCGATTTGGCTATATCGGCGACCAGTTCAACCAGCCGGTTGCTGTATCCCCACTCGTTGTCATACCAGACGCAAACCTTGATCAAGTTACCACCAACGACTTTCGTGAGAAGTAAATCAACGACACCTGAGTGACTGTTACCTATGTAGTCGCGGCTGACGAGCGGTTCTTCGCTCACGCCCAGGATTCCCTGATAAAAAGGCTCTTTGGCCGCCTTTTTGAACGCATTGTTGACCTCCTCTACCGTCACGTCACGACCCAGAAGCGCAGTCACGTCGCTAATAGATACGACGGGGGTCGGAACACGGATAGAGAGCCCGTCAAATTTACCCTTAAGCTGCGGCAGTGTCTTTGTCACCGCTATCGCGGCGCCGGTTGTCGTGGGCACAATGTTTTCGGCGGCATTGCGTCCTTCGCGCAGGTCTTTTGCCGGAGCGTCTTGCAGCACCTGGCTTGCAGTGTAGCTGTGGACAGTCGTCAGAAGCGATTTCTCGACGCCAAACTCGGCTTCGAGCACTGCCATGACTGCGCCCAATGAATTAGTCGTGCAGCTGGCATTGCTGATGACTTGAGTGGCGTCTTCGGTTTTGTCGTCGTTTGCTCCGAGAACAATCGTATCCACGCCATCACTCTTGGTCGGGCCGCTGATAATCACGCGCTTGGCACCGCCACCGATGATGTGCTTCTCGGCGTCCTCCTTGGCAGTGAAACGACCGGTCGATTCGATGACAAGGTCAACGCCCAAGTCACCCCACGGGAGCGCCGACGGGTCTTTCTCGGCGAGCACTTTGACGTGCTTACCGTCCACGATGACGCCGTCTTCATCGTAGCTGACATCGTGCTGATACGTGCCGTAGTTGCTATCATGCTTTAGTAGATATGCCAATGTTTTTGTATCTGTCAGGTCGTTAATCGCGACAATTTCTACATCACTGCGCTCAAAGGCAATCTTGAATGCATTGCGACCGATGCGCCCAAAACCATTGATACCTATTTTTGCCTGTGCCATGTTGTGATGCCTCCCATTTTTAGAGCTTTACATTAGATTCTAAGCATTAGTTCTTTCATCACCGATTGTAAACACTAGTAGTAGAATATGCAATATTTGGAATACCCGCCTACTGTAACTGGTATAATCGTAAGTATCATGGAAAGGCGCGAAGTCATAACACTAGCCAAGGAGTTTTACGACGAGAACCAGCTCGCCGAACTCGAACTTGCGATCACCTATGCGTCTGAAAAGCACAAGGGACAGAAGCGCAAAAGCGGTAAGCCATATATTACGCACCCGCTCGCTGTCGCGTACACATTGATCGAGTGGGACATGGATATCGACAGCGTGCTTGCGGGCGTGCTGCACGATACCGTCGAAGACACCGAAGCGAGACTTGAGGAAATTGAAAATATGTTTGGTCGCGACGTCGCGTTTCTCGTCGACGGCGTCACCAAGGTGAGCCAGGCACGTGCCGGTATGCGTGATCTGGAGAGTTACCTGCCGCAGACAAAAGACAATTTGTCAAAACTGCTCATTGCCGTCAGCCAGGATGTGCGTGTCATCATCATCAAGCTTGCAGATCGATTGCACAATATGCAAACACTTGGCCCTATGCCGCACGAAAAACAGCAAAAAATCGCTCGTGAATCACTTGAGGTATTCGCGCCACTTGCCGACCGTCTCGGTATGGGTCGCGTCCGCGTACAGCTCGAAGAGCTAGCATTTAGTTACCTCGACCCGAAAGAGTACAAGCGGCTTGGTGCTTTACTGAAAAAACGGCTGGGTAAAAGCACGCGCAAACTCGGTACGGTTCGCGTGGAGGTCGAGCGAGAGCTGGAAAAGCAGGGCGTCGATTTTGAAATCAATGGTCGAGTCAAGGGTATCTACAGCTTGCACCGCAAACTACAAAAAGTTGGCGGCAACATAGATGACATCTACGACCTGATGGCGCTTCGTATCATCGTAAAAGACAAGGAAGCATGCTACCGCGTACTCGGCATCCTGCACGCCCTATACCAGCCGATGCTCGCTCGCATCAAGGATTATATCGCCGTGCCAAAGCCAAACGGCTACCAGAGTCTCCACACGACCGTGATCACGCCATCTAAACAAATCGTGGAGTTTCAAATTCGCACGCAGGACATGCATGACTGGGCGGAGCGTGGTCTGGCTGCCAGCTTCCACTACCATGAGCAAAAGGGCGCCAAATCTTACACGCGCAAAAAAACCGTCGTTCACCTTCCTGCCGAATTGCAGTGGATCACCCAGATGCAGGAAGTCGCGGCGCGTCTGCGCGAAGGCGAAGAGATCAGCCAGAAACAACTCAATATTGATCTGTTTGGCAATCGTATCTTCGTGTACTCGCCAAAGGGCGATATATATAACCTCCCTGAAGGTGCTTTGCCGCTTGATTTCGCCTACCTCGTACATAGTGACATCGGCAAACATGCATACAGTTTTCGCGTCAACGGCAAGATTCACGCATTTGACAAGCCCCTCCACAACGGTGATGTCGTCGAGGTCATCACGCGCAAGCTTTCACAACCCAAAAGTGACTGGGTAGATCTCGTCACGACAAGCCATGCTCGCACAAAACTTCGCATGCAGCTGCGTAAGCTAGGACTACTCCACGCCGTCAGCGGCGCTGCCGCTATCATCCGTGAAAAAGCCGCACGGAAAAAGAAAGACAAATAGTATGGTATTGGTATTGTTGTCTACTCTATGTCGGCTATGATGTTGTTTTCACGGATATAATTAAGCGCCTCCCTGTATGTCGGAGCAATTTGCGGCTCAACCTCAGCTAATCGTTCCAGTGGTGCCCATTCGTAGGATTTATGCTCCCAACTAATCCTTACCTCTGGTTTCTCTTCGTCGACTCGGACAAGATAGAGAAGTGTCGGATAGCTCACGTCATGCATGAGCTGAGTCGTGGTATAGAGCACTCGTACGTCGCGGCTTGGTATATCAAGGTTCGTTTCTTCCTTTAATTCTCGCACGAGTGCCTCGCGGGAACTTTCCTCGCCGTTGACTCCGCCCCCGGGCAGATCATAAAAACCAGCAAGCGTCGGATGCGTATCACTCCTCCTTAGCAAGAGAAAATCGCCGTTTTTATCAAGCAACAACGCTTTGGCGACACATAACGTCTTTGCCATTACTATTGGTTATTCCAGCGCTCGATTGCTTCATGGATAACGACTTTTGCTTCTTCGGCGTCACCCCATCCCTTCACGACTGTTGTGCCGGGCTTTTTAAGATCCTTGTAGTGATTGAAATGGTGCTCAAGTTGCTTGACTAATTGAGGTATGTCATCCAAAGTCTGGATACGATTACCGGTGTTGCGATCGTCAGACGGCACGACGACGATTTTGTCGTCCACCTCACCATCATCCTCAAACTTCATCACGCCGACAATCCGTGCTTCAAGGAACACGCCGGTTGGCAACGGCTCGTCGGTCACGATCAGCGCATCAAGCTCATCACCGTCTTCATCCAGTGTTTGCGGTATGAAGCCATAGTTCGTCGGCTTGGCGAAAATCGCTGGCTCCACGCGATCAAGCTGCATAACCGCCAGTTCGCGATTCCATTCGATTTTGTGACTACTTCCTTGTGGAATCTCCACGACCACGTTCACGACGCCGCCGTCTACATCACCAGGTTTTAGAACTACATTAAAATCAGCCATCTATACTCTCCTTTATTTTCTGCTGTATGTCTTTATCCAGTATACTATAGTTTATATGCTAATCATTGGACACCGTGGCGCCGCTGGGCTTGCACCGGAAAACACCATCGAAGCACTCCAAGCCGGTCTCGATGCGGGTGCTGACATGCTGGAGTTCGATGTACGTTTGACATCTGACAAAGTACCTGTGCTATCACACGGATCAAGACAGCATGGTGTTTTTATCCGCATGACTACGCTCAAGGACCTGAAAAAACGCGGACAAGTAACGACACTTGAGTCCGTGCTCGACACGTTTTTCGGTAAGATTTTGCTCAATATGCAGCTCAAACCCATGAGCGACGTGAAGGTTGTCTACAAGATGCTTGCGAAGCGCTACATCAAAAAGCCAAGCGACTGGGACAACATCATCATTTCTTCGTTTCACATACTAGATCTCGTGAAGCTGCGTCGACTCAGCAAGGACGTCAACCTTGCCCTTCTCCATAGCGTCAATCCTTTCGCGTTTATCGCCTATCAACGAAAATTAAAATTCGTTGCTGTCGGCTGGCACAGACTGCACGTGAACAAGCTCGCTATCGCCATGGCTCACAAGTCTGATATTTTCAGCTATGTATATACGGTCAATCGTCCACGGGCAGCTGCGATCCTCGAACGACGCGGGATCGACGGCGTGGTAACTGATTATCCAAATAAATTCGTCGACAAAAAGTAAGCTTACGCAGCCAATCCGGTCGCATCCGCCGACTGGCGGATTGGCGCTGACTCGACATGGTGCAGATTATCGAGATGCTCGCGAATAGAGAGCGCAGCTGTCGCGCCTTCGCCGACAGCGCTGGCGATCTGCATGGTCGCTCCGCTACGTACATCACCGCTCGCGAATACACCTGGCAGGTTCGTTTCCAGATGCTCGTCTGTCTTGATGAGGCCTTGTGCATCAAGTTCTATGCCGCTATCTTTTAGGAATCCGGTATTCGGCTTGAGTCCGACGAAAACAAACACGCCGTCCGTATCGAACCGCACATCCTCATCGCCATTCTTGGCGCTCACATGCGTCACCTTGCCATCTTCGGCGACGATTTCCGTAGGCGTGACACCAAGATGGACGGTCACCTTGCCCTCGTCGACGTACTTCTGCAAATCCTGCTGCAATACGTCGCTCGCCTTGATAGTACTGCGTACGAGCAGATCGATATGCGACGTGAACCTGGTCAGGAAAATCGTTTCCTGTACCGCTGAATTACCGCCGCCTACGACGACCAGTCGCTTATCGCGATAAAAAGCACCATCGCAGGTCGCGCAATAATGCACGCCTCGTCCGTACAACTCAGCCTCGCCTGGAATACCCAGCTTGTTGTAGTCGCTACCCGTCGCGATGAGCACTGTCTTCGCTTTGACGGGCTTGCCATCCACGATGAGCGTCTTCACGTTGTCCTCGCCTACAGTCAGTTCGCTTACTTCGCCAAACTCTATCTTGGCACCAAACCGTTCGGCCTGTTTTTGCAGTTCACCCGCTAGTTTCATGCCCTCAACGCCCTCGGGAAAACCCGGGTAGTTGTCGACGATATCCGTAATTGCAGCCAACCCGCCGATGACGCCCTTTTCATAAACGACGGTTTCTATATCTTCTCGAGTCGTATACACTGCCGCCGCCAAAGAACTTGGACCAGCACCGATCATAACTGTATCTACTATATCTGCCATATTCCTATCTACTATCTACTATCTACTATACTTAGTATAGCATTGTTGTTTTAATTATTTTACTTCTTTTACTTCGACGATGAACTTCAGTGGACCGGTCGGGCTTCCGAGCCCGTTGTCTACGTCACCGTACGCCTTGTCGGCCGGGATAGTCAAAAGCACCGTCGAGCCGACCTTGACGCCTGTCAGGCCTTCGGTCCAACCCTCTATCACGCCAGTCAAGCTAAACTCAACAGGGTTTGTCTCGCCTCGCTTGTTCGTACTGTCAAAAATCTGTCCATCTGCTGTCCAGCCAAAGTAGTTCGCTGAGATAGTCGAGTCAGCCTCTACTACCTTGCCATTGCCTTTTTTCAGTGTTTCCACCGTTAGCTCTTTGACACTCTCCTTGTCAAATGGCTTTGCTGCATCCTCATAACCCTTTAGTGGCTTGCTTGCTTTTCGCTCCTCTTCTTGCTGCTTTCGAAGCTCTTCAAGTTGCTTTTCGTACGCCGCCTGTTGCGCCTCCATATCCGCCGCCTGATTACTCGGTTGCAATACCATTGCCAGGAAACCCCCCAGTGTACCTATCACCAAAAACACTACGATTATCCAAATTCCAATACGCTGACTGTTCGTCGTCGCCACAGTACATCCCTCCGTTCGTTTTCTTAATTATATCAGACCAAATGGAAGTTGAGCGGTAGATTGTCTCGTAAATACAACGAAAATCGCGCCTACGTCACTTTGCTCGTATCAGTCACATGATCGTCCGCCTGCGGTCGAGGCGTGAAGTAATCATCTTGCATCACCGTTTGCGCGCGCCATGCGCCCAAAGCCTGCCCAAGAGGCAATATGTCGCTATAACCGACAATGTCGGCAGCGCGGCGTAGCATCGCGGCGACCCAGCCGTATAGCCGTATAAAGTGCCACTCAAATACCGCCCAGTTCTCGCCCACGGGCACGACGACGGGGGGCTTCAGCGGACGATACTTTTTGAGCATCTTGTTCTTTTGACGACGCGTGAAGTTTCCCGCGACAAACACGGCATCGTGAAGTGCTGTTTGCGCCAATCCACTATATGGCGTCGCGGCATTGTCGCCGATGACATAAATACCGTG
>CAZIOA010000039.1:0-8065 GCA_964540835.1 uncultured Candidatus Saccharibacteria bacterium | reverse complement strand
ATTCGTGAATTTCTGGGCGTGAAAGGGCCTCGTGAGTGAGGTTATGAGACTCAGGTTTTTATGAAATGAAATGAGCGTTCGTTTCTCTCGTGTAGTCGGGGTATAATTAAAGTTAGTAATCGGAGAAATAGCGTGGAAGAATCACCAGGCAGTTCAAATAAAGTACTCATAGGCATCGTTATCGTCGTACTACTAGCGGTTGCAGCGACAGCGGTCGTGGTGTGGACGGGTAGTCTGGACAGTGAATCTGAGCAGACTACGACGACTGCTCCGACATCGCGTGACGTGACACCATCTCAATCAGCAACCAAAAGCTCAAGCGGGGACCTCAAAGACGGTACATACATGGCAACGGGTAGCTACCAAACGCCAGGTGGGCTGGAGTCCATAGAGGTACGCGTCACGTTAAATGACGGAACGATACGCGCCGCTGATATCACGAAACAGGGCAAAACGGGCGAGGCGCAGATGTACCAAGGGCAGTTCGCAGCAGGTTATAAAGACGAAGTCGTGGGCAAGAAAATCGATGAGGTATCACTCACCCGTGTCGCTGGATCTTCGCTGACGCCGATAGGATTTAAGAATGCTCTCGAAGACATCGAACGGCAAGCTCAGTCATAGACTTTTCGCCCAGCGATCTGCTGCGTCGGCGGTTCCGTTTCAATGCTTGTCATTTGCTTGTATATCTTCAAGGCATAGTGTCCACGGAGCAGGAACATATATATTATGAATAGCATATGGCGTTTCGATGCGATTGGTACGCGGTGGTCGATAGAGACGATCGAGAAGTTGGGTGAGGATACGCGGCGACAGGTTGCGGAGCAGATAGAGAAATTTGATCAGGCGTACTCACGGTTTCGAGATGATTCAATCGTTGCCGAGATGGCAAGACGGACAGGCACGTTCGAGCTGCCAGATAGCAGTAAGGAGTTGGGAGAGGTATACCGTCGTTTATATGAATCGACAGATGGGGCAGTGACGCCATTGATTGGCGGGGGACTAGTTGCTGCGGGTTACGACAAAGATTACTCACTCTCCCCTACTGCCTCGCCACTCCCCGCCCCCGCTTGGGATGAAGTATTGCGGTGGAACGAGATGTCTGTCACGACGACACGCCCAGTCGTGCTCGATATCGGTGCAATCGGCAAGGGGAAGCTCGTTGATATCATTGGAAATAGCTTGGAATCAGCTGGGATTACGACATACGTTATTGATGCGAGCGGTGATGTGCGACATCGTGGTGGTGACACGCAGACCATCGGCCTCGAGAGCCCGTTTGACCGAGATCGTGTCATCGGCACGATGCCGTTTCAAAACGCGAGCCTTTGCGCTTCGGCGACGAATAGACGAAGCTGGGGAAACGGATGGCACCACGTATTAGATGGCAGGAGTGGCGAACCAACGAGGGATATAGTGGCAACCTGGGTGTTGGCTCAGTCAACCATGGTAGCCGACGGACTAGCGACGGCGTTGTTTTTTGTCGGCGCGGATCGTTTGCAAAAGTTCGGTGAATTCCAGTTCGTGCGACTGTTTTCCAATGGAAAGGTTGAATATTCCAGGGACTTTGTGGGACAATTATTTTTGTGAACTCATCACTAATCGCTTACCGTGAGCGTATTGACACGATTCTCGGGCAGGTAACGACATACAAACTCGTCGTTATTGGATTGTTGGCGATAGCCGTGATGGCGCTCTTGCTGATGGTAACAGGGTATCTACCCTATTCACCATTTAATTTCTTGCTCAGTATCGTATTGTGCGTCGGGGTATCACTTGCGAGTAACTGGTTACTTGGTTGGTCATTCGGCGTGAAGCCGCATACCGACTCTGCTGCCATCACGGGACTCATACTAGCGCTTCTTTTCACGCCGCCGGAGACGTTTGGCGCGAGCGCAGAACTAGCGATGGTCGTGCTGATAGCCCAAGCATCGAAATACGTCCTCAATTTTCGAGGCAAGCATATATTTAATCCTTCCGCAGTCGCGATTGCTATCGCAAGCATAGGGGGTCTCGCCTACGCCACTTGGTGGATAGCTACTCCGGCGTTGCTGCCGATCACGGCTATTGTCGCCACGCTTGTCCTGTATAAAACGCAAAAAATGACAGTCGCGGCGGTTTTTTTGATAGTCGCGATAGCGACGATCGTCGTACACGCGATCCTGAATGGTATGTTTTCGTTGCAAAGTATCGGTATGTCGCTTACTTCATGGCCGCTCGTGTTTTTCGCTGGTATCATGCTCGTGGAGCCACTGACTCTGCCTCCTACCAGGCGTCAACAGGTAATCGTCGCCGCGCTTGTGGGCGTGTTGACGTCAACGCCATTTCACTATGCGACTATAACTATGACACCGGCGCTCGCGCTTGTTATCGGTAATGCCGTGGCGTTTTACATGAGCATTCGTCAGGCGGTGAAGTTACGTTTTGTCGCCAAGAAAAAACAGGGAAGAGACAGCTACGAGTTTACGTTTGACGTGCCGAAGTTTCGTTTTCAGCCGGGACAATACATAGAGCTGTCTGTTTCGCATCCAAAACCTGATTTTCGTGGCAGCCGCAGGGTATTCACGATTATCGGCAAGCCAGGAGACGAGCAGATAAGTATCGCTACTCGGTTTCCTGAGCATCGAAGCACCTACAAAAGCGCACTGCTTACGCTCAAAGCGGGAACTATTTTGCGCGGACTTCGCGTCGCTGGTGATTTCGTGTTACCTGACGATGAGAAGACGCCTATCGTTTGTGTCGCGGGTGGTATCGGTATCACGCCGTTTGTCTCGTTCGTGATGAATTCAGGCAATCGGAACATCACGATACTTTACGCAGTGAACTCTGTTGATGATCTTGCTTTTGCCAGAGAACTAGAGCGTTACGATGTGAAAGTTGTGGTGGTTACGCCAGATGACGCGAAGCTGCCCGTGAGCGACTGGGAACGCGAAAAGGGCACGGTGACACCGCAATTGCTACAAAAATACGTCACTCCAGAAAGCCACCTCTACATATCTGGTCCACCGGCGATGGTGACCGCGACGAAACATGCTGCCAAGCAGATGCATGTAACGCAGCATATACACACCGATCACTTCAGCGGGTATTAAACAAAGGAAGGGCTCGCCCTTCCGAGTCTCGATCGAAATGAATTTGATTGAGACCTCCATCCCCTAAAGGCCAGGCAAATGCCTGGCCATGACCGACAATACTTGGGTTACAATAGGGATATGAGAATCATCGGCATCGATCCGGGTACTGGTATTTTAGGCTTTGGCGTGATTGATACGAATAAGGGTAAAACGAAGCTAGTCACCGCTGGCGTCATCAGAACACCTGCCAATACGCCGATCGATGAGCGCCTAGAGGAGATATTTGACGGATTGAGTGAAATTATCGCTGAAACGAAACCGGATGCGATGTCGATCGAAAAACTGTTCTTTTCACGCAATGTCACGACAGCGATCAGTGTCGCGCAGGCACGAGGCGTTGCTATGCTGACGGGTCGGAAGGCAGGTTTACCGATTGCCGAGTACACGCCACAACAGATCAAACAGACATTATCAGGGTACGGCAAGGCAGACAAAAAGCAGGTACAGGAAATGGTACGGCTACAGCTTGGATTGACAGAGGTACCGAAACCAGACGATTGCGCGGATGCGCTGGCTGCCGCGATCACGCACTATATGATGAGTAGAATTTGATATAATGGGTGGGATGCGACGTCAAGGAAAATACACACGACGCGTCACTCCCGCTCAGCACGTTAAGCGGAAAGTGAAGCATCGGTTCCGCTGGTGGCGAAAGCTCAGCTGGAAGAAACGTATCTTATTTATCGGTGGGCCGCTCCTTGCCGTCCTGGTCTTGATACCTTTGCTCACGTACCTCTATTTCGCACGTGACATATCCGACATGGATCGGCTGATGAACCGAAACAATACCGGAATTGTTCTCTATGCGTCCGATGGTAAAACGGAAGTCTATAGTACAGGGAGGGCTGAGCATCGGGATCTCGTACCACTCGACAAAATATCAACACCGGTCAAGGAAGCGCTTATTGCTAGCGAAGACAAAGACTTCTATGAACACGGCGGATTCTCGATACTCAGTACGCTGAGAGCGGTTTATGGTTATGTGCTAAACGGCGGCGGTAGTTTCGGTGGATCGACCATCACGCAGCAGCTCGCCAAGATAACAGTCTTGTCGAGTGACAGAAGTTTTTTGCGACAGTATCAGGCATTTTCGATCGCGGTGGCGATAGAAAATACATATAGCAAAGACGAGATCTTGCAGATGTATCTCAACTCCGTCTACTTCGGCGAGAATGCGTTTGGTATCGAGCAGGCAGCAAAAGTATATTTCGGCACGACACCGGACAAGCTTAATCTGGCCCAGGCAGCGATGCTTATCGGCGTACTGCCAGCACCAAGCATTTACTCGCCAGTGACCGGAAATGCCGAATATGCCAAGGAGCGCCAAACGACAGTTCTGAGCCGCATGGTGGACAATGGTTATATAACTGAGCAGGAAAAAGAAAAAGCGCTGGCAACGAAGCTCAAGTACGAACCGGCACGATCGCCGATAAATGATAGTATCGCGCCGCATTTCGCAGAAATGGTTCTAGGTGAACTCTACGAGAAGTATGGCGAGGAAACGGTGACGCGTAGTGGTTATCGAGTCACGACTACGTTGGATGCCAAGGTGCAAAAGGCGTTGCAAGACGGTATCACTGCGAACATGCCAACTATCAAAGCAAATGGTGGCTCTAACTCCGCAGCCGTCGCTATAGATCCGAAAACAGGCGAGATCCGAGGATTGGTCGGTAGTTACGACTGGAACGACGATAAATTCGGCAAGGTAAATGTCGCGACGGCGTTGCGACAGCCAGGATCAAGCTTCAAGCCGATATACTATTCGCATGCACTTGCAAATGGCATCATCACGCCAGCGACAGTTCTTCACGACAAGCGCACGGACTTCGGTGGTGGCTATGTACCGATGAATGCTGATCGTCAGTTCCGTGGTAACGTCACGGTGAGAAATTCATTGGCGTGGTCGCTCAATATTCCCTCGGTCGAAGTCATGCAAAAGTTTGGTATCGAAGACTCGGTTGACGCGGCGCAACGCATGGGACTGGAATCAATCAACGGAGATCATAACTATGGACTGTCTCTCGCGCTCGGTGCCGCCGAAGTTCGCTTGCTTGATTTGACAAACGCCTACGCCGCCTTTGCCAACAAAGGCAAGCAGTACGAACCGACAATGATCAAAAGCATCAACAGCAAATACGGTGATCGTGTATTTGAAGCAGAAGAACCCAAGTCCGAACAGGTCATAAGCGAACAGGGCGCGTTCTTGATTTCAGACATCTTATCAGACAACGCAGCGCGAGCAGCTGTATTTGGCAGTAGCTTGAATGTCTATGATGCCAAAACCGGCGCAGTCAAAAAAGTAGCGGTCAAAACCGGTACGACAAATGACTCGCGCGATGCCTGGACGATGGGGTATACGCCACAGTTGGCGGTCGGCGTATGGGTCGGCAACAATGACAACACTGCCATGCTCAACGGCGGTTCAATCATGGCTGGGCCGATATTTACCAAGTCAATGGGCACTATCTTGGCAGGAGTTGATACCAAGTTCGAGAAAGTATCCGGTATCGTGCAACGTCATGTTTGCCGCAGTAATTATGGTCTGGCTGAAAAGGCAGTCGAAGGTAAGACATTTGCTGAATACTTCCTCTCCACGGCACTGCCCACCACCAAGTGCTCGGTCAGCAGTCCAAAACCAACGCCTTCGAAATCTGTCTCCCCAGAACCAGGTGATACGATTACGATAACTTTGAGCGCAGATCCTGCAAATAGCAATCAATACAATGGGCACGTCACGTTCACGGCAACGCTATCAAAGTCGGATGCGACTGGCACGGTGACATTTTACGACAATGGTGGAGACAGCTTGGGTAGTAGTCCGGTGTTGCCTAACGGTACCGCTTCGGTGGTGGTATCCAATTTATCGAACGGTCCGCATGCCATCACAGCGGTTTTTGAGCCAGATAACGACCTGTATGAGCCCACGACGTCATCGCCATTGACATATAACATCACAGGCGAAGGCAATGGTGGTGGTAATGGTAACGGTAACGAAAGCGGCCGTCCATGGTGGCTTGACTAGGAGAGGAGTAACTTTTTATGATCGCGCACGTTATCGGCAAAGTAGCAGAGAAATTCAACGGTTCTATCATCGTTGATGTTCATGGTATTGGCTATGAAGTCGCCGTGGCGCTTGGTGATTATGAAAAGGCCTCTCTGGATGATGAAGTAAAGTTCTATACCTACCATCATGTCCGTGAGCAAGCGCAAGATTTGTATGGCTTTTCGACGCTAGCTGCCAAAAAGTTGTTCGAACTGCTGATAACCGTGCAGGGAGTCGGACCAAAGGCTGCTCTGGCAATACTGTCTCTTGATGACAATGAGGTGGTACGAAACGCTATCGCTAACGGCGATGCCAAGTACGTCTCTTCGGCGACCGGTGTCGGCAAAAAAACGGCCGATCGCGTCATCGTGGACCTCAAGGACAAGGTTGGGTTGCCGCTTCGCTACGATACGAGTAATACCGGGGTCTCGCAGCAGCTCGCCCATACGGACGAAGCACTCGAAGCGCTCATGGCGCTTGGGTACAATCTTGCCGACGCCACAAAAGCTCTCGAGGGCGTGCCGACCGATCTCTCGACTGCTGATCGCGTCACGCAAGCACTTAAGAACAAAGCCTAGGTGCTATACTGGTGGCAATGGCTATAGAACGAATCATCGATACGAGCACGCATGCTGATGATAGTGATGAACAGCAGATCGAAGTCACGCTCCGACCACAGCGGTTTTCTGAGTATGTCGGTCAGGAGCACCTGAAGAAAAATCTCCAACTCGCGATCGCAGCTGCCAAGAAACGCGGCGAACCGATCGATCATGTATTGCTGTACGGTCCTCCGGGACTTGGCAAAACGACCATGGCAACGGTGATCGCCAACGAGATGGGTGCGAATATCCGCGTCACTGCCGGTCCGGCGATCGAGCGAGCGGGGGATCTAGCGAGCATACTCACTAACCTTGCCGACGGCGACATATTGTTTATCGATGAGATCCATCGATTGCATCGGTCTGTCGAGGAGGTTCTTTACAGCGCCATGGAGGACTACAAGCTCGACATCGTCATCGGCAAAGGCCCGGCGGCACGTAGCGTACGTTTGGATTTACCAAAGTTCACGGTTATCGGCGCGACGACGCGTGCCGGTGCGCTGGCCGCGCCGCTACGTGATCGGTTCGGTATGACGCACCGACTGGAATTCTACAGCGAGAGCGAGATCGAGCAGATTATCAGCAGGGCAGCAAAGTTACTCGAGAGCAAGATTGAACCGAAGGCAGCCGCTCTGCTGGCTGAGCGTGCTCGCTTGACGCCGCGTATCGCTAACAGGCTGCTCAAGCGTGTGCGTGACTATGCCGACGTCAATGGTGACGGCATCATCGATACGGCTATCACGACGCAGGCGTTGCAGCTGCTTGAAGTCGATGAGCTTGGTCTTGATCCGGCAGATCGTCGGCTGCTTGACAGTATCCTTGATCACTACGGACACCAGCCCGTGGGGCTCAGTACGATTGCAGCTTTGACTGGAGACGAAACCAGCACTATAGAGGATTTTCATGAGCCGTACCTGCTGCAGATCGGGTTGATTGAGCGGACGCCCCGTGGACGGCGCGTGACGATAAAGGGCGCGAAGCATCTCGGTAAATCACCACAACAGGAATTGATAAAATAGGTATAATGATTTTATGAACAAGGATGAGCAGATTGATTACAGTCAGCCTGTCGCCTATGATCGAGATGGTCGTCCGTTATACGCCCATCCGCCACAGCTACAGCAGAAGAACCACGCCCATCAGCAAGTCGTTCATGTCGCTCGAGCGGCGGAGCCGCTGAGACCGATATTGAGCGAAGAGATAGTTCGTCGTCACAAAGAGTCAATCACGAGATACCCAAGACTCAATCTTAGCGAAGGCGAGTATGTCATCAACATGGTACGACGTCATCC